>JAUYHE010000052.1 GCA_030690175.1 bacterium
TGGCTATAATTTAAAATTCATGGATCTAATAAATTATAATGTCGATAATCTAGAAACTCTTGGCGTAGAAAGAGGAAAGTGTCTTATTCCTAGAACGAATGTTTTATACTATGCGGGTGAAATTTTAGATATAAATAGTAAATTAACAGATAAACCAATATCTAAAACGAATATATACCAATTTAATTTAGAAACAAAATCGAAAAAATTCATTGCCGAAATTAACGGCGGAATTAACGATTGTTTTCAAGTAACAAGTTTTTGACTCTTAAATTAGATTCAAGGTAAAATTTAACTAATGCCCGAAGAAAAAGAACAGCCTCAAGTAGAAATAAACCCCACCCTCGAAAAACCAAAAAGGAATTGGAGAAGATAGTAAAAAGTGAGTGCTAGAAAAGTATAGGTAAAAGAAGCAAAAAATCTATTAACAATAGAGTCACGAAAGAAACAAAAAGAAGACCAATATACCTATTAAATCTCCTATACCTAAATTCATATTTAATAATATCTGTTAAAGACCACTTAAGTACTTGGGGCGGAAGTCCAAAAAACCAGTAGATTTTGAAAGGTCCAGAGCGGAATAAAGATATAGTAACTAAAGCTGTAAAAAGGAAGATAAGAAAGATAATTGGTAGGACACGATCTGACGAAAGGTGAATTCCTGGATTACTGCTTAATAGTCTTATAATTATGATAGTGGAAGAAAAAAAGAAGTTTAACACAAAAAAACTTATGGTACCTCTAAACAATTTCCTAAATTTTTCCTTACCTTCTTCGGTTGCTTCTAGTACTCTATCTGGTTTCGCTGTTTTTAAATTTTCAGGGACAGACCTCAATCTTCTAGATAGATAAAAAATTATTAGTAAGTACAGAATAAACGATAAAACTAAAATTATTATCTCGCCCATAAGTTGAGTTTATAATACCCAATCTTTAAAAACAATTGTTGTGACTACAACCACCCATCTTTACCAAAATAACTAATTTTGAATCAAGATGGCTCTGGCGGGAGAACCGTCGAGGCCTTCAAGTTTGAGGGGAAGCACGATTATTTCGTAGTTTCCTCCCTTTACGTCGGCGAGATTTAGTCCCTCCACTATCACAGTTTCGTTTTCAAGAAGTTTTGTATGTACCGGATGACCAGGAAATCAGGAAGCTTCATAGCAAAACCCATTTTCCCTAGACCAAAATAACCGATTTGCATAAGACAAGAACTAGTTTACTATATACAAAGAAACTAAAGCAATTATGCTTTTTAGCAGACGAAGAAAAAAGTGAAGGAGCCCACTAAAAAGTAGACTCCTGATATTCCTCTCCTAGGATAATTTCGCCGATTCGCTCGTAAACGCCAAGTTTGATAGGCTCTGGACGATCGTCTACTGGAATGAGTTGTATCAAATCCTCCTTCAAAATAAGAAAATGCTGGTAGCTTTGCGTATTCTCCGGCGTTTCAAGCACGGCTTGTAAGAAGAGCTGAAAGATAACCGCCAACACGGACTCATAGAGTTGGGTTGCTTTCTGGTCTACAGTCTTAGCGATCTCATAAACCCTATTCTGCCGCTGCTCTATAGGCAATCTCCTTAAGTTGGTCGCCTCTTGGAGTAAGCTCCTCAATGCGTTGGTTACTCGATTATCTACCACGAATTTCACCCTCCTTCTTTAAGTCGTCTATTCTAACAGTTTATTTTTACTTTTCAACAAGGTAACATTACGCTTGTTGACAGCCTCAAGGCCAATAGAATATAATCTACCCTTATGTCCCGCTAAGGCGTGACGTAATTTTTCGTATAACTCAAAATTATGCCAACTATCAATCAACTTGTAAGAAAAGGTAGAAAGAAAGTTACCAAAAAGGTAAAGGCAGCCGCTTTGCGGGGATCTTTTCACGCTGCAAAAAGAAAAATGACCCCAACTATCAATCCGCAAAAACGAGGCGTGGCCGTAATGGTAAAAACAATGACTCCAAAAAAACCAAACTCGGCGCTTCGTAAAGTCGCCCGGGTCCGACTTTCAAACCGGAAAGAAATTACAGCTTACATACCAGGAATTGGGCACAATCTCCAAGAGCACTCAATTGTTTTGGTGCGGGGCGGCAGGGTCAAGGACTTACCGGGAGTGAAGTATCACGTGATTCGTGGTCATTACGATACAGCCGGTGTTGAAGGTAGAAAACAAAGTAGAAGCTTGTATGGAAGTAAGAAAGTAAAGGAATAATCAAAGAATGTCAAAAGAAGCCCAAAGTTCAAACGCAAAATTTTATTTGAATTTTAGTCATTAATTTATAATTAATATATGAGAGGAAAAAGAGCGGAAAAAAGAAAACTGGAGCCAGATAATATTTATAACAGCCGGTCTTTGCACCGGTTTATTAATCAAGTTATGAAAAGCGGTGAAAAAGCAACCGCAGAACGGATCGTTTATAAGGCTCTTGATAAAATCAAAGAAAGCGGAAAAAATCCTCTTGAGGTTTTCGAAACCGCGCTAAGAAACGTCGGTCCCAGGATGGAAGTACGACCTCGTCGAATCGGTGGCGCTTCTTATCAGGTACCTGTCGAAGTAAAGGGAGATCGCCGTGAGGCACTAGCGCTGCGTTGGATATTGGCAAGTGCCAAAGCGAAACCAAACAGAGAATATAAAACTATGATTGATAAATTGGCGACCGAGTTGCAGGCCGCCGCCTCTGGAACTGGCGCTGCGATAAAGAAAAGAGACGATACTCAACGGATGGCTGATGCGAATAAGGCCTTTGCTCACTTTCGCTGGTAAGCGAAAGTGAATAGAGCAAAGGCCTTGCCTTTTGGCTTCGCCAAAACGTAAAGCCTTCGCCTTAGATCAAGCTAATAGTCGTTAGACTATTCTTGATCGTAGGACACGGAGTAGCTAATCTTTGGAGAAGATATTAGCTACGAGTGGCGTATTTCCGCTGGTAGCGGAAATGTGTGGCAAATGCTTTGCGAGAGGTTCGTCACTATTGAAATCGATTGTTTCAATAGCACTCTCCTCTCTAAAAGCTCCCGCTTACTTAAAGTGATAGTTGTTAGGTTGGATTAAGGTAACTGCCGACAGCACCAAAGTGGTGTTTTTTGATGGGAAACAAAAATGGCTGAAAAAATTAATTTAGATCAAATTCGCAACATTGGAATCATCGCCCACATCGATGCCGGGAAGACCACGGTGACGGAGCGTGTTCTATTCTACACTGGTAAGACCTACAAGATTGGCGAAGTTCACGAAGGTGCGGCGGTGATGGATTGGATGGCCCAAGAACGCGAACGGGGTATTACGATTACTAGCGCGGCAACTACTACCTTCTGGTCCTCACAGAACACCCCATTTAAAGATATTCGGCACCGGATTAATATTATTGATACACCAGGACACGTTGACTTTACCGCCGAGGTAGAAAGATCGTTGCGAGTTTTGGATGGTGGTGTAGTAGTCTTCGATGGAAAAATGGGAGTAGAACCTCAAAGTGAAACAGTTTGGCGTCAGGCCGACAAGTACAATGTTCCTAGAGTCTGTCTTATCAATAAATTGGATGCTACTGGCGCCGATTTTTATAAAAGCCTCTCTTCTATAAAGGAAAGATTGGGTGCCAACGCTTACCCAATTCAACTTCCAATTGGTGAGGAGCAAGGTTTTAAGGGTGTCGTGGATCTGATAAGAAGAAAAGCCATTATTTATACGGACGATTTGGGAAAAGAATCCCAAAAAGTTGAAATTCCCGCCGAACTTAAAGAAAAAGTCGAGGAATACCGCAGCCGTCTAGTCGAGCAAATCGCCGAACATAGCAGCGATGACTTCTTGGAAAAATATTTAGGAGGCGAAGAACTATCCACTGATGAGTTGATCAAAGGCCTACGAGTAGCTACCGTCAGCGGAAAAATCACCCCTGTTTTAGCTGGAAGCGCTCTGAAAAATAAAGGAATCCAGCTACTTTTGGACGCAGTCGTAGAATTACTACCATCACCTCTAGATGTGCCGGCTGTAAAGGGTATCAACCCAAAGACCCATCAGGAAGAAGAAAGAAAAACAGATGAATCGCAACCCTTTGCCGCGCTTGCTTTTAAAGTAATGTCCGATCCGTTTGTGGGTAGGCTTACCTATTTCCGGGTCTATTCTGGAAAACTCTCTTCGGGGAGTTACGTTTACAATTCGACCAAAGACACGAAAGAGAGAGTCGGGCGAATTTTACTGATGCACGCTAATACCCGGCAAGAGATTAACGAAATTTCTGCTGGAGAAATTGGTGCCGCAGTGGGATTAAAAGATACATTTACAGGAGATACCTTGTGTGACGAAACAAAACCACTCGTTTTGGAATCAATTCGGTTTCCTGAACCGGTAATTTCTTTGGCAATTGAGCCAAAGACTAAAGCCGACCAAGAAAAAATGGGTCTTTCTCTAGCAAAACTAGCTGAGGAAGATCCCACTTTTCGGATGAAAACCGATCAAGAAACCGGCCAGGCGATTATTTCTGGGATGGGGGAGTTGCACCTAGAGATTATCGTTGATCGAATGAAGAGGGAATTTAGTGTCGAGGCAAACGTGGGCCGTCCTCAAGTAGCCTATAAAGAAACTATTCGTAAAGTGGCCCAAGGTGAAGGAAAATACATTCGTCAGACTGGAGGTCGAGGTCAGTACGGCCATTGTTTCGTACGAGTCGAACCGCGGGGTCGAGGCGAAGGTAACGAATTTGTTTCAGAAGTAGTCGGTGGGTCTATACCCAGGGAATTTATTCCGGCAGTAGGGAAGGGAATCAAAGAAGCCCAGGACAATGGAGTTTTGGCTGGATACCCGATGGTCGATGTGAAAGCGGCTGTCTACGATGGTAGTTATCACGACGTGGACTCTTCCGAAGTGGCCTTTAAAATAGCCGGATCAATGGCACTAAAAGAAGCAACTAAAAAAGCCGACCCGGTGCTACTAGAACCGGTAATGAAAATTGAAGTTACGACTCCAGATGAGTTTATGGGCGAAGTAATTGGCGACCTTTCTTCAAAAAGAGCCAGGATAGAAACAAGCGAGCAGTTTGGTAATAGTAGAGTCATTCGGGCCTTGGTACCTTTGGCCGAGATATTTGGTTACGCAACTACCCTTCGGAGCCTCACTAGCGGTCGGGCTGCTTTTAATATGGAACCATCACATTATGAGGAAGTCCCAGCAAATATTGCTGCTAGCTTGGTGGAAAAGGGTTCTTAAAAAAGGTGTTGACTTCCTTGCTTAAAATCACTAAAATTGCTACGCTGTAAAGTTAATTTTATAAAATAAAAGGAGGAAAATTAAGTCTCGCTAATCGCTCGATGTAATTTTCAACCAGGAGGTTTCAAATTATGGCAGGAGGAAAAAAATTCGAAAGAACCAAACCCCACATTAACGTGGGGACGATTGGTCACGTTGACCACGGTAAAACTACACTTACTAGTGCAATAACCAAATATCTTTCAAAGTCGGGTAAGGCCGAGTACGTTGCTTTTGATTCCATAGACAAAGCACCGGAAGAAAAGCAAAGGGGAATTACGATTGCCCTGGCCCACGTTGAATATGAAACCGATAAACGTCACTACGCCCATATTGACGCACCAGGACACGCTGACTACATCAAGAACATGATTACCGGCGCGGCTCAAATGGATGGTGCGATTTTGGTAGTTTCGGCAGCCGACGGGCCAATGCCCCAAACTCGGGAACATATCCTTCTTGCCCGTCAGATTGGCGTACCGGCAGTCGTTGTTTATATGAATAAAGTAGATATGGTTGACGACAAGGATCTTCTAGATTTGGTGGAAGAGGAAATCAGGGAACTTTTAAATAAATATGAATATCCCGGCAAAGACACCCCGATAGTTCGGGGCAGCGCTCTAAAAGCTTTAGAGGGAGACGCTGAAGCCGAGAAAAGTATCGAAGAACTTTTGAAAGTTGTGGATGATTTTATCCCCACTCCTACTAGAGACCTCGATAAGCCCTTCTTGATGCCGATCGAAGATGTCTTTTCGATTAAGGGTCGTGGAACAGTAGTGACAGGTAGAGCTGAACGAGGAAAAATTAAGGTGAATGACTCGGTTGAAATTGTGGGGATAAGACCAAAGACAACTAACACAGTGGTTACTGGTGTCGAGATGTTTAGAAAACAACTCGATGAAGGCCAGGCCGGTGATAATATCGGACTACTTCTGCGGGGAATTGAAAAAGAAGATGTTGAGCGTGGTCAAGTAATAGCCATTCCTGGAAGTATTAAACCACACACGGAATTTGAAGCCGAGGTGTATGTTTTGACCAAGGAGGAAGGTGGAAGACACACCCCGTTCTTCACTGGCTACAAACCGCAGTTTTACTTCCGAACTACGGATGTTACTGGTGATTCCTCTCTACCTCAGGGAACCGAGATGGTAATGCCAGGGGATAATACGAATCTTAAAGTAAAATTAATAGGCCCAGTTGCTTTAGAGGAAGGATTGCGTTTTGCTGTCAGAGAAGGCGGCAAAACCGTTGGTGCTGGGGTAGTAACCAAAATTATTGCTTAAAAATCCGGGCAATCTTAGTTTAAGTCTAAGCTGATATGTCTAAAGGACGTCTAAGAGTACGTTTAAAATCATATGACGCTAGGGTTCTAGATGATTCCGCTGAGGAAATACTAGACACAGCGATTCGGACTGGTGCCAAAATAGCCGGTCCAATACCCTTGCCTACCGAGAAAGAAGTTATTACGGTGACTACTTCTCCTCACGTGGACAAAGATGCTCGGGAGCAATTTGAAATTCGCACGCATAAGAGATTGATTGATATAATTGAGCCAACGCCAAAGACTTTGGATGCACTTATGCATCTAGAACTTCCTGCAGGTGTGGATATCGAAGTTAAAATGTAGGGTTTGTTTTAAACTTTGAAAAAGCAATGTCTGGGCCGCAAGGCCCTTATTTAGTTTTTATAGGTAGTCAGATATGGTTAGAGGTTTAATTGGTAAGAAAATAGCATGCTCCGTACTGCGAAATACAAGATTTCTTAGACTCTCGCATGCTGCGACCACTCGCCAAGTTGGACTTAGCTTCGTGGGCTATGAAATGACTTATGGTAAAGGGACTGATAGGTAGAAAAATTGAAATGAGCCAGATGTTTGATCAGCATGGCCGGGTGCTGCCGGTAACTATTATTAAGGTATTACCAAACTACCCGGTCGCTATAAAACAACCGGAAAAAGATGGTTATAAGGCGGTTCAACTTGGTGTTGGTACCAGCAAAAAACCGACGAAACCAGCTGCTGGTCACTCAAAAGCCGCTGGCATTGGTTTTGTACCGCGGGTTCTGCGCGAAGTTGCATTTGATGGCGAAGTGAAAATAGGTCAGGAAATTACAATAGATCAAATTTTTCGAAAAGGAGTAATAGTTGATATAAAAGGACGTTCAAAGGGAAAAGGGTTTGCTGGAGTGGTAAAAAGATGGGGTTTTGCTGGTGGCCCGCGGACTCACGGTCAGTCCGACCGAGAACGCGCTCCTGGTTCGATTGGCGCTACGACGACGCCGGGACGAGTGTATAAAGGTTTAAAAATGGCTGGCCGGATGGGCAATCAAACAAAGACAATCCAGGGGTTGGAAGTTATCGAAGTGAAAACAGATGAAAACGAACTTTGGATAAAAGGATCTATTCCTGGGGCAAGGGGGAGTCTGGTTTTGATCGAAAAATCGGGAAAGAAAAAGAAGGCTTATCAAGAACAGGAAATTCCGGCAGTTCCTCAAATGACCCAAACAAAAGAAACTGCAGAGACGAGCGAAGAACAAGAAAAAGAAGCATCGGCACCAGAATCCAAAGAGGAAGAGAAAGAAATTAAAAAATAGTTATGGTAAGTAAAGCTCAAGAAAAAACAAAAGCAAAAAGGCTAGTTAAAACGAAGGCTAGGAAAAAAGTAGCTAGTAAATTTACCGCCCCTTTGTACAACCAAAAAGGGGAATTGCTCAAAAAAATAATTTTGCCCGAAAAAATCTTCGGCCAAAAGCCCGATCAAAAATTACTAGCTATTGCCACAAGAGTTTATTTATCAAACCAAAAGCCCGTTTTAGCAGCGACAAAAACCAGGGGGGTGGTTGCTGGTGGTGGAGCAAAGCCTTGGCGACAAAAGGGAACCGGTAGGGCAAGAGCTGGTAGTATCCGGTCGCCAGGAAGACGAGGTGGAGGTGTGGTGTTTGGACCGGCGCCGTCCGCGCGAAGCTTAAAACTTACGAAAAAAATGCGTCAAAAAGCTTTGGTAGCGGCCCTGTCAGAAAAAGTAGCCGACAGCTCAATTATTTTGATTGATAAGTTTGGCTTTCGAGAGCCAAAAACGAAAAAAGCCTATGAGTTTTTAAAAAAGATAGGTGTAGAAAACAAGAAGAAAATAAGTGTAGTTTTAAACGATAAAGACCCAGTAGTGGAAAAATCTTTTAGAAATTTACCCGGAGTTTGGTTATCTAGGGCAGTGGACTTAAATGCAGCTTCTGTGTTAAAATTTTCTGGTTTAATTTTTACTCTGGATTCTTTAGAAAAATTAAAGGAGCGACTTGAAAAAAACCGTAGTCAGAGTAATTAAAAAACCGATTCTTACCGAAAAAAGCCTGCAAGATGCGGCTGAAGGTAAATTTACCTTTGAGGTAGAATTGAAAGCGGATAAAAAAACAATTAAAAAGGCGGTAAAAGAAGCGTTTAATGTCGATGTTTTGGCAGTAAGAACCAGAATCCTTAAAGGTAAAAGGGTACGGATTCGGGGAACCAGGATAGAAAGAGCTGGGTCCAAAACGAAAAAAGCGACAGTTACTCTAGCAAGCGGACAAAAAATACCGGTTTTTGAAACAGCGAAATAAAAATGGGAACAAAAGTTAAAACAAAAAAAAGCAATCAAAAAAGTCCCAAAGTGAAAGCGGTAAAATCGCTGCAGGTAATATTGCCGAAAACAGGCGGTCGTGGTAGTCGTGGTCAAATTTCCGTGCGCCACATCGGAGGACGTCATAAAAGACTATATCGAAAGATCGATTTTAAGAGAAATAAATTTGGTATAGGTGCCAAAGTAGCCGCCATCAGCTATGATCCAAATAGAAATACCAAGATCGCCTTACTGTACTACATAGATGGTGAGAAGCGGTATATTTTAGGCCCAGAAGGTTTAGAAATTGGCGATAAAATAATTTCAGGTGAAAAAGTAGAGCTAAAAGTGGGTAACGCCATGCCGTTAAAAAATATTCCAGTTGGGATGCAAGTGCATAATGTTGAGCTTGTTCCTGGCAAAGGTGGTCAGATCGTGAGAAGCGCTGGAGCAGCCGCTGTTTTGATGGCTAAAGAGGGAACATTTGCGCATCTACGGATTCCGTCTGGCGAACTAAGGAAAGTACCGTTAAGTAGCATGGCGACTATTGGTCAGGTAGGTAATTTAGAGTTTAAAAATATAAAAAAAGGTAAAGCAGGCAAAACCCGCCACCTAGGTATTCGACCAACGGTTCGAGGTGTGGCGATGAGTCCTCGTGATCATCCTCACGGTGGTGGTGAGGGCCGCAGCGGAATTGGAATGAGTTCACCTAAAAGCCCAACCGGTAAAAAAACTCTTGGCAAAAAAACCCGTCGACCAAAACCTTCTGATAGATTAATTTTGGAGAGAAGGAAATAATAATAAAAATGCAAAGTTCAAATACTAAAGATCAAAGTGATAATTTAAAGTTTAAAATTTTAGGGTTTAATTTGAGCGACGAAGGAGCGATATATGACTAGGTCGAGTAAAAAGGGACCATTTATTGACCAGAAACTTTTGCTAAAAGTGAAAAAGGCCAAGGAAACAGGTGACCGAAACCCAATCAAGACCTGGGCACGGGCAAGTCAAATATCACCTGATATGGTTGGGGTTACGATTGCGATTCATAACGGGAAAACCTTTACACCAATTTTTATCAGTGAAGCAATGGTTGGCCATCGGTTGGGCGAATTTGCTTCGACAAGAAAGTTTACTAGTCATGGTAGTGTCAGTAAACGGATCTTAACGCCAACTTAAAATTTTAAGATAGGATTAATATGGCCGAGGTAACCGCAACAAGTAAAAATTTAAGAGTATCAGCCAAAAAGGTGCGGCTGGTAACCAAAGATTTGACCGGTAAATCCGCTCAAGAAGTACTAGGGTCATTAAGGTTTATGACGAAAAAAGCGGCCACGCCGCTCTCTAAAGTTTTGAAAAGCGCCCTAGCTAATGCTCAAAATAATAAAAATTTGAAACCAGAAAGCTTAAAAATTAAAGAAATAATTGTAAACGCTGGACCGACTCTAAAAAGAATCCGACCAGTTTCGCGTGGAGCGGCCCACCGAATATTAAAAAGAACAAGCCACATCAAAATTGTATTGGAGGAGAAATAGTTTAGGTTTCGCTAACGCGTGACTTAATTTCCGAGGACTCAAATTATGGGACAAAAAGTAAACCCAATAATGGCCAGACTAGCCTTAACCCACAACTGGTCATCGCGTTGGATCGTCAAAGACGATAAAAAATTTAAGGAGCTTCTTCTTGAAGACGTAAAAATACGCCAGATGGTGATGAATAGGCTTAAAACGGCTGGTGTAAGTAAAGTAATCATCGAGCGTCCAGCCGGAAAAATAAAAGTAACAGTTCAAGTCGCCCGGCCAGGTATGGTAATTGGTAGAGGGGGATCGGGAGTTGATGAGCTTCGTAAAATGATAGAGGAAAAAACAGGCCAAAAAATACAGCTAAATGTTGAAGAAATAAAACGCCCAGATTTGGATGCTTATTTGGTTGCCCGTTCAATTGCAGATCAAATTGAAAGACGTTATCCGGTCAAAAGAGCTACGATTCAAACGGTTGAAAGAGTAATGAGGGCCGGAGCCGGTGGTATTAAAGTTATTTGTTCTGGTCGGCTTGGTGGATCGGAGATTGCAAGAAAAGAAAAACAAGTCAGGGGTAGTATTCCCGCTTCTACACTACGCGCTGATATAGATTTTGCTAAAGTCGATGCCAAAACCGCAACAGCAGGAGTTGTTGGTGTCAAAGTTTGGATTCATAAAAAACAGGAGAAAACAAGTTAATAATTATGTTACAACCAAAACGAGTAAAATATCGTCGCGCTTTTCGGGGTAGTCGGGCTGGCATCGCTACCAGAGGAAGCTCGATTAAATACGGCAATTTTGCCTTGAAATCTTTGGAATCAGGGTGGTTAACTGCTAGACAAATAGAAAGTGCCCGGCGGGCAATGACCCACTATACTAAACGTGGTGGTAGGCTTTGGATAAGAGTATTTCCCGATAAACCAATCACCAAAAAACCACCTGAAACGAGGATGGGTTCAGGAAAAGGAATGGTGGATCACTACGTTGCGGTTATAAAACCAGGAACTATACTTTTTGAAATGGGTGGTGTTGATCGGGTAGTTGCTGCCGAGGCAATGAAAAGAGCGGCGGCGAAGCTACCAGTAGAGGTAAAATTTTTAGTTAGTGAGGAGTAACTAATGGCGATCTCAAAAAAGAAAACTAATTTTAAAACCAAAGAAAAAAAAGAGTTGACAAAAGAACTAGTCGAAAAAGAAAAGCAGTTGTTAGAGGCAAAAATAGCCTTTACTCAACAAAAGGTAAAAGATGTTCACACATCTCGTAAGATTCGAAAAGAAATTGCGCAAATAAAAACTTTTCTTCGAGAGAAGGAATTGGGGGTAACTTAAGTAATGGAGTTTATTGGCAAGGTTGTTAGCACAAAAATGGCTAAAACAGCGGTGGTAGAAGTAGAACGTATTGTTGCCCACCCTTTGTATAAAAAAAGAATGCGTAAGGTGAGAAAAATAAAAGCCCACGATGAAATAGGTGTAAAGGTAGGCAATAAAGTAAGGATTGTAAGCGTGGCGCCGGTTTCAAAAGATAAACATTTCAAAATTGTAGAGGTGGTAAGTAAATGATTCAAACTAGAAGTATGTTAGTAGTTGCTGATAATAGTGGTGCAAAAAAATTGATGGTAATCGGAATACCAGGTAGAAGTAGACAAAGATTTGTTCATTTGGGAGGGGTAGCAACCACCGTCGTAAAGAAAGCAGCTCCAAACGGAACTGTCAAGGCTTCCGAAATAGTGCGAGCAGTACTCGTCCGAACCAAAAAAGAAAATAGACGCAGCGACGGATCATACGTTCGTTTTGACGAAAATGCAGCGGTGGTAATAGACAATCAAGGTAATCCGAAGGGCAGCCGAATTTTTGGTCCTATTGCTCGTGAAGTGCGGGAAAAGGGCTTTGTAAAAATAGCCTCACTTGCTCCGGAGGTAGTTTAGACATGAAATTAGTTACCGGTGACGAAGTAGTAGTGCTACAAGGTAAAGATAAAGGTAAAAAAGGAAATCTTGAAAAAGTTTTTCCTAAGAAAAATCAAGTTTTGGTGTCAGGAGTAAATATTTACAAAAAGCATGTTAAGAGAACGGGAAAGGTACCTGGAGGAATTACGGATATAATTAAACCGCTTCATATTGCAAAAGTGGCTCTGGTCTGTCCAAAATGCAACTTAGCAACCAAAACAGCGGTCGCGGTTCTTAACGGTAAAAAAGTAAGAGTGTGCAAAAAATGCAAACAGGAAATTTAAAAGTAAAATACAATCAAGAAATAAGAAAACATCTTAAGGAAACGCTTGGCAAAAAAAATATTTATCAGGTTCCGAAACTTGAAAAAATTGTCTTGAATATTGGTTTTGGAAAAATCGCCCCCGATGAAAAGACTCGCGAACAAATTGCTACAAATTTAGCAAAGATATCTGGTCAAAAACCCATTTTTACAGTAGCTAAAAAAGCGATCGCTGGTTTTAAAATTCGGGAAGGTCAAATAATTGGCGCCAAAGCGAGTTTAAGAGGCGATAAAATGTACCATTTTTTCGAAAAATTGGTGTCGATCGTAATACCAAGATTGAGAGATTTCCGAGGCCTGAATGAGAAATCTTTTGATACCAAAGGAAACTACACGATTGGTTTTAGAGAAATAAACCTCTTTCCCGAAATTGAATATAAATCAGGCGAAAGAGCAGTTGGTTTAGAGATAACTATATGTTCCAACGCACTAAATCCAGAGGAGGCGGAAGCTCTTTTAAGAGAACTTGGCATGCCGTTTCGCGCTGATAAAGTAAAAGAGCAGGCTAACCGCGAAACCGTTAGTTTGCCTAGTGGGTGATACATTTATGGCTAAAAAATCGCTAGTTGTAAAATCAAAAAGGGAACCAAAATTTAAGGTAAGAGCCAAAAACCGCTGCAACCTTTGCGGAAGACCGCGGGCTTATATGCGGAAATTTGGTGTTTGTCGAATCTGTTTTAGGAATTTAGCCCACAAAGGTGAGATACCTGGGGTAGTAAAGGCTAGTTGGTGAGGTTCTTATGGATCCAATATCGGATACGCTTACAATTATAAAGAACGGTTACATGGCCCGGAAACAATCTGTGCAGATACCTTATTCACGGCAAAAAGAAGCAATAGCGAAGAAAATTCTTGAGGCGGGGTTTCTCGCCTCCGTTGATTTAGATAAGGAAAGCCACAGCTTAAAAATCGGTTTACTTTATAAAGAGGGGGATTCAATTTTTCACGACGCCAAAAGAATATCAAAACCGTCTCTGCGGATTTACACCGAAAGCAAAAAAATTCCCCGAGTTCTTGCAGGTCGAGGAGAAGTAATTATTTCAACCCCAAAGGGAATTTTAACGGGAAGAGAGGCTAAAAAAGCTAATCTGGGTGGTGAGTTAATTTTAAAAATTTGGTAGGAGTAATAAAAAATGAGTCGGATTGGAAAAAAACCAATAATAATACCTGAAAACGTTCAACTAGAACTTAATCACAAAATTATCACCAAAGGACCTTTGGGCGATCTTAGCCTTAAGCTACCAAGAGAAATTAGATTAGAAAAGAAGGAAAATGTATTGCTAGTTTTACGAAAATCCGAAACAAAACAAGCCAAGTCGCTTCACGGTTTGATTAGAAGTTTGATTGCTAATATGGTTGAAGGAGTAACAGCTGGATTTAAGAAAACTTTGGAACTTTCCGGAATCGGGTTTCGGGCAAATTTGGTTGGAGATAAACTAGTAATGACTCTTGGTTACTCGCATTTGGTTGAAATAGAGCCACCGATAGGAATAAATTTCGCTGTGGCGGGAAATAAAATTACGGTTTCCGGAATTGATAAAGAACTTGTCGGAAGAATCGCCGCCAAAATCCGTTCGCGGAGACCACCGGACGCCTATAAAGGTAAAGGAATTAGATATGAAGGTGAAAAAATTCGTTTAAAACCAGGTAAAGCAGCCAAGGCGGGAGTAGCGACAGGAAGTTAATTATGGACAGACAAAGACGACTTTTACGGAAAAAAGCAGTACGCGCTAAAATAACCGGAACAAACGAAAGGCCCAGACTAAATGTCTTTCGTTCCAGCAAACATATTTACGCTTCTTTGGTGGATGACGGGGTAGGTAAAGTTCTACTATCGTCGAGTGATAAGGAGATAAAAACAAAGACAAATGAAAAACTTGCAAAAAAAGGGAAAGCATTTCTTTTGGGGAAAGCTATCGCGCAGAAAGCAATCAAAAAAGGCTTTGAGAAAGTTGTCTTTGATCGAGCCGGTTATTTATATCATGGTAGAGTAAAAGAACTCGCCCAAGGTGCGCGGGAGGCGGGTTTAAAGTTTTAAAGCAGGAGTTTACCTATGGATGAATATAACAGGGAAAGAGAATTTGAAGAAAAAATAGTTCAGGTTAATAGGGTTTCCAAAAAAACCACCGGTGGTAACAAAATTGGCTTTTCGGTTTTGGTGGTTGTTGGCGATCGGAATGGTAAAGTAGGAGTCGGTTTGGGTAAGGCGCCTTCAGTCCAAGACGCGATTAGAAAGGGGTCCACTTATGCAAAGAAGCACTTAATCACCGTTCCGATGGTAGAAACCACGATCCCGCACGAAGTGTACGTAAAAAGAGGCGCCGCCAAAGTCTTGATTAAACCAGCTTCGAAAGGAACCGGTGTCATTGCCGGTGGCGCTGTGAGAGCAGTGGTCGAGGCAGCCGGAGTTCGCGATATTCTATCAAAAGTATTGGGAACTTCAAACCAGGCGTCAAACGTTTACGCAACGATGGAAGCTTTGAAACTTCTGGTTAAGCCAGAGAAACAGTTCCAAAAAACAGACTTGGTATCTACGGCTAAAAAAGTTACCGTTTTGGAAAAGGAAGAAAAAAGCAAAAAGAAACCAATTAAAAAAAACAAAACCCCGATGAAAAAGCAACCGGTTAAACGCAAAAAATCAAATTAATATTTATGAAATTACACGAGCTTTCCGCTACGAAAACTAAAAAACAAAAAAGAGTTGGTCGAGGACCGTCTAGTGGAAAAGGAAAAACAGCCGGTCGGGGGGCTAAAGGTCAAAAAAAACGAGGTAAAGTGCAACTTGGTTTCGAAGGTGGTCAATTACCACTTTATCAACGATTGCCGCAACGGCGTGGATTGGGCAATATCCGAAAAACAAAATCAATATCGTTAACCACAGCCCAGTTAAATAAATTTACTACAAACGTTCCGATCAATAAAAAATACTTATTCGAATCAGGACTGTTGGCAAAATCAGCTCGGGGTACAAGGATAAAAGTAGTTTTTAACGGTAAGCTAGATAAGAAATTAAATGTTGCTCTTCCAGTTAGTAAGAAAGCCAAGGCCGCTATTGAAAAGGCAGGAGGAAAGGTAACCAATGAGAACCCTGCTTAATATTTGGAATACGCCAGATCTAAGAAGAAAAATCTTACTCACCGTCTTTATCATTATCATTTTTCGAATTGTAGCGCACATTCCAATGCCGGGTGTTGATGTACCCGCTTTACGTAGCTTTTTTTCCGGTAGTCAAATATTTCAACTACTGGATATGTTTTCTGGAGGCACCTTATTTAATTTCTCCGTTATGACGCTAGGATTAAATCCTTATATAAACGCCTCCATCATTATGCAGCTTTTAACAAACGTGGTGCCTAAACTGGAAGAGCTCCAAAAAGAAGGAGAATACGGGCGGGCAAAAATTAACCAATACACCCGCTACCTTACAGTACCACTAGCATTTATCCAATCTTGGGGTGTTTTAATTTTACTGCAGCGAAGCGGGTCGGGAATTCTTTCCAATCTTTCACCACTTGGGTTAGTAACGATTATTTTGACGATGACAGCGGGGACGATGCTGCTTATGTGGCTTGGCGAACTGATTACTGAAAATGGAATTGGTAACGGTATATCAATCTTAATTTTCGCGGGTATTTTGGCCAGGCTTCCAGTAACTTTGGGCCAAACGGCGACGGTATTTACCAGCCAAAACGCGATCAACATAATTTTGGTGGCAATTTTGGCTGTGGTAGTAATTGCGGCGGTAGCAATAATAAATGAAGCTCACCGGCGGGTTTTGGTTCAATACGCCCGGAGAGTAAGAGGCGGAAGAGAGTATGGTGGGGGAAGTAGCCACCTACCGATACGAATTAACCAGGCGGGTGTAATCCCAATTATTTTCGCAATTTCGATAATACTTCTTCCAGGTATGTTGGCCACTTTCTTTTCGACTGCGGCCAATCCAGCTATCGCCAACGCCGCCACAACCGTACGGGATTTATTCAACAACACCATTTTCTACAGCGTCAGCTACTTTGTGTTGGTGGTGGTATTCACCTATTTTTATACGGCAGTTACTTTTCAGCCGACCAAAATTGCTGATGACCTACGTAAATACGGTGGTTTTGTACCAGGGATTAGGCCGGGACGAGCCACAAGTGACTACCTATCGTACATTATTAACCGTATTACTTTGGTTGGAGGGATTTTCCTGGGGGCGATTGCGGTCCTCCCGTTTATTACTAGCGATGTTACCAACATCAGCACCTTGGCGATAGGAGGTACCGGTTTATTAATTGTAGTTTCCGTTGTGCTTGAAACGGCAAAACAACTCGAAAGCCAACTGGTGATGAGAAGTTACGAAGGATTTCTAAAATAGATTGTTAGAAATATGAATATCTTGGTTTTTGGAGCTCAAGGATCTGGGAAAAGTACGCACGCACAGTACATAGCAGCCAAGCTTCACATACCATATATATACACTGGCGATTTGTTTCGAGAATTAGAAAAGGAGGAATCCAAAAGCGGAAAACAAATTCGCCAACTAATGAAAAAAGGTATCTTGATACCGAATAAATTATCAATTCCTGCCTTCGGGGATTATTTGAAGAAATTTCCTATTTACAATGGAGTGGTACTGGACGGTTATCCTAGAAACATAGAGCAGGCAAAACGCGTGCCGTTAGAAATAGATTTGATCGTTTACGTTACGCTACCGGAAAAAACCGCGATCGATAGGCTGCTTGAAAGAGGACGCTATGACGATACGCCAGCGGCAATAAAAAAAAGACTAAGTTTATACAAAAAAGAAACCAAACCCCTGCTCGCCTACTTTGAAAAAAACAACACAAAAATAGTTGAAATTGATAATACGCCACCAGTGGAAGAAGTCCAAAAAAAGGTTGATGATTTACTTAAAGACTAAAGAAGAGATAAAAATAATGGCTAAAGCCGGACAAATAGCCGCTAGCGCGCTTCGCCAAATAGCTAAAAATGTTCGTCCGGGTGTGAAGGTGAACGATTTAGATAAAATCGCCGATGAAAAGATTAAAAGTTTCGGTGCCGAAAGCTCTTTTAAAAAAGTCAATGGTTACCAATATACTATCTGTACCACGCCAAATGATTGGGTTGTCCACGGTATTCCTGAAAATTACGTATTGAAGGAAGGAGACATTTTGGGCGTCGATTTGGGCGCGTATTTTGAAGGCTTCCATTCAGACTTGGCCTATACCTTTCCGGTTGGTAAGGTAAGTGACGAAAGACGTAAATTTCTCGCGACTGGTGAAAAGGCTCTTCAGGCAGCAGTAAAAAAAGTAAAAATTGGTGGTAGAATTGGAGACATCAGCGAAACAATACAACATACAGTTGAAAGGGCTGGTTACTCGGTAGTTAAAGAATTGGTAGGTCATGGTGTTGGTAGAAATCTTCATGAAGACCCCTTGGTTCCTGGCATCGGCAAAAAGGATACTGGAGAGAAAATTGAAGAGGGGATAGTGCTTGCGGTGGAGGTAATTTACAATCAAGGTAAACCCCAGGTTCAACTACTTCCTGATGGTTGGTCGATTGCGACTAAAGATGGGTTGCTGGCAGGATTATTTGAAACTACGGTGGCAGCGACGAAAAAAAAGCCTTTAGTGTTGACTAAGTACGTAGCGTAGTGTTAAAATCTGCTGGCGCAAATTTTGCCTGTCCGACATGTTAAATAAGGCCCAGCAGGTGGCCGTTTTATTTGTGTGGCTTGCTTTTTGCGTGAGGTGGAAATTTACCCAGTTTTTATGGAAAAAGAAGTAATCGAAGTTATCGGTAAGGTAGTGGAAAATTTACCAAATACTCTGTTTAGAGTAGAGGTAGGAGAAAGTCCGGTGGACGAGTTGAAAGGCAGAACGCTGCTTTGTCATCTTTCCGGAAAAATGAGAATGCACTATATAAAAATTTTGCCTGGGGACAAGGTAAAAGTACAGATTACTCCGTATGATTTAGCCAAAGGCCGAATTGTTTATCGGGAAAAAGGTTGACGGAGACTCTTTATGAAAGTTCAAGCATCAATAAAAAAAAGATGTGCCAAATGCCAAATCGTCAAACGTCGCGGACGGTTATACGTTATTTGTGAAAACCCTAGGCATAAGCAGCGGCAAGGATGATCTTGCCTACTGCTTGCGACCACTTCGTGGGCTAAAGCAGCGGCAAGGTATATTTTATGGCAAGAATTTTAGGTGTAGATTTACCAAGTGAAAGAAAAATCCAATTTGCCCTCACCGCAATTTATGGTGTAGGACCGGTATTAGCTAAAAAAATAATTAGCGAGGCAAGGATACCTGAAGAAAAAAGAGCCAAGGATCTAACAGATGCAGAAGTTTCTCAATTACAAAAAGAGGTTGAAAAATATCCGGTCGAAGGTGATTTAGGGAGAACGATTGCGCAAAATATCCGCAGGCTCGAAGAAATTGGCTCCTACCGGGGTTATCGGCATAAAAGAGGCTTGCCGGTGCGCGGTCAAAGAACCAAAAGTAACTCCAGAACCAAACGTGGAAAAAGACAGACTGTAGGTGCCAGGCGTAAGGAAATGAGATCCCAAATGACCCAAAAGGTACCAAGTGAACAGAAAGGTGGAAAGTAGGTGGCTAAAGCAAAAAAGCAGAAACCAAAAGACTTATCAATGGGGAAAATATTCATTAAAGCAACTTTTAATAACACACTGGTTACTATTACCGATGCGAATGGCGATCCGATCGCGTCAAGTAGCAGCGGAGCGATGGGGTTTAAGGGGGCTCGGAAATCAACTCCTTACGCGGCTACGACCGCGGTCGAGGCGGCGGTGAAAAAGGCGCAAGTAGCCGGCATTCGTAATGTAGAAGTCTACATAAAGGGTCCTGGTTCTGGAAGAGAAGCAGCTGTCAGGGCGTTGCGAGGTAGTGGTTTTAGTATCAAAACAATTGCTGATGTAACACCAATCCCGCACAATGGACCCCGGCCGCGAAAGAGGCGGAGGGTTTAGATGAATTTAGAAGTAAGAATACGTAATTAAAACTATTAATTATTAATTTTGAATTTCTGAGATGGCACGATATACTGGACCAAAATTTAAATTAGATAGACGTGAAGGCGAGAACCTTTTTTTGAAGGGTAAAAGGAGTATTTCGGGTAAACACCCGATTGATAAAAAAGGAGCCGTACCACCAGGACAACATGGCCACAGGAAGGTAAGAAAGAAATTTTCCGATTTTGGTTTGCAACTTCGCGAAAAACAAAAAGTCAAACGAATGTACGGTGTTTTGGAACGACAATTTCGCCGTTATTTCAAGGAAGCATCGAAGGAAAAAGGCAATACCGGCGTGGCTTTATTACAAACACTAGAAACCAGACTAGATAATGTGGTGTATCGTTTGGGATTTGCCCCAAGTAGAGCTGCCGCCCGCCAATTAGTAACTCACGGTCACGTATTAGTAAACGGAAAAAAGGTGGATATACCGTCTTTTAGTGCGAAGACAGGGGATATAATTACTTTGACAGACAAGGCCCAAAAACTCGTGGGGGTTAGTGACGCCCTCGCTCTTAGAGGAGATTTATTACCTACTTGGCTGGCGCGTAAGGGTTTGGTAGGTAAAGTAAACAACATACCGCCAGCCGAAGATGTCGAACCAATTGCCAACGAGCAGTTAATCGTCGAATATTATTCTCGCTAGAGAACATCATCCGAAGGGTGGTATTCTCGCTAGAGAACATCACCTAAAAGGGGATATTCTCGTTAATATTATATTTCCGCCAGAGGCGGATAAAGGAGGTTTATGCTTGATTTAGTAAAAGTGAGTCCGACTGGAAACGCCCATGAGGGTAGTATAGTTGTGGAGCCCCTTCCCCAAGGTTACGGTTTGACCTTGGGCAATTCACTGCGCCGAGTTTTGTTGGCGTCACTTCCTGGAGCGGCAATAACTCAGGTAAAAATAAACGGAGTCCAACACGAATACAGCACTATAAAGGGCGTGAAGGAAGATGCTGTTGAACTACTTTTAAATCTCAAACGTGTCCGGTTAAAGATAGAGGGAGATAAACCAGTGAAATTAGAAATCGACGCCAAAGGGCCTGGTGAGGTAAAGGCCAAGGATATACAGATTGCTGGCGAGGCAGAAATAGTTAATCCAGAGCTGCACCTAGCTTCTTTAAGTGATGCCAAAACTAAACTAAATATTGAGGCAACTGCCGAGCAGGGTGTGGGCTTTTTGCCAGTGGAAAGTAGACGGTCTCTTGGTATCGGCACGATTCCACTAGATGCAAATTTTTCGCCAGTATTAAAAGTAAATTACAAAGTAGAATCTACCCGGGTTGGTCAGATGACCAATTTTGACAAATTGACTCTTCTTATCACGACCGATGGTAGCATTACTCCTGCCGAGGCGGTAAAACAAGCGGCGAAAATACTGGAGGATTATTTTCAACTTCTGGTTGAGCAAAGGAAACAACCAATTAAAGATGAGAAAAGTAAAAAACCGCCCAAAATAGATAAGAATGCATTAGTAGAAGAGCTAGAACTTTCGACTAGAATTACAAACGCGCTTCGTGGCGCAGGAGTCGATACTGTGGCTAAACTATTAGAAACACCAAAAGAAGATTTAGTGAAGCTAAAAAACATGGGCGCGAAATCTATAAGTGATATAGAGGAAAAGCTAAAGGATAAAGACCTTATCTAAATTATGATACATCGAGTTTCTCACAAAAAACTTTCCCGTGACACAAACGCGCGGCGGTCCCTTCTAAAAAATTTAGCTAGTTCCTTGGTTCTGCACGAAAAAATTGTGACTACAGAAACCAAGGCCAAGGCCACCAGACCCTACGTAGAAAAACTGATAACGAAAGCAAAAGAGGAATCGTTAAATTCGCAGCGTTATCTTTCGGCGCGTCTCAACCGGGAAAACGTTGTGCGAAAATTGATTGAGATCGTTGGCCCGACTTTTAAGGAAAGAAGGGGCGGTTACACCAGAGTAATCAAATTACCCCCGAGAGTCGGCGACCGAGCGCCAATGGCTGTTTTGGAATTTGTCGAAGACATCTCACAAGTAGCAGCTAAGAAAAAATTAGCCCAAAAACCAACAAAATCTTCAAAAAGAGACGCGAAAACAAAAGCGCCAAAGAAAACCAAAAAGGCTGTTGCGATAAAACAGGGTAGGAGTAAAAAGGCAGCCGTCAAAAAAGACACAACCAAGAAAAAATAGTTTGAAGCCAAGATGAAATATGGAAACTAAGAAACTCAAAGTTCAGACAAAGCAAAAACAACCGAAGTACTTACCCAGTAAAACTTGGTATTTGGTTGATGCAAAGAACAAAATATTGGGAAGACTTTCTAGCCAAGTCGCGAAAATATTGATGGGTAAACACAAAACCACTTGGCAACCCCATATTGATACTGGGGATAACGTGATCATAATAAACGCGGCCAAAGTAGCGGTGACCGGACGAAAAGAGGAACAAAAACTTTATTACCGTTACTCTGGTTATCCTGGTGGTTTGAAGACAGAAAATCTGGCCACCTTGCGCCAACGAAAGCCAGAGGCGATTATCTATCACGCTATCAAAGGTATGCTGCCCAAGAACCGACTCGGAGCAGCGATGATAAAAAAATTATATGTTTATCCAGGCGAGGATCATCCGCACGATGCCCAAAAACCACAAGGGTTGGAGGTATAGCATATGCCTAGAAAAAAGAAAATAGAACCGGAAACTTCAGAAGAAAAAACAAAAGAACCCGCAAAAAAACTGGAGAAAAAAAGTCCGGCGGCAGAAATATTAAGAGGTACTGGTCGAAGGAAAACCGCCATCGCCAGTGTTTGGTTAAAAAAAACCAAAGGTGCTATTTTAGTAAATGATCAGCCAATCGAAAAGTATTTTCTTGGAGATTCCGCCAAAAAAATTTACGAAGATCCCCTACGTATCGTCAACCGGATTGGTCAATTCTCGGGAACGATTAAAGTGCGTGGTGGGGGCGCCTCGGCGCAACTAGGAGCTGTATCTCACGGTATTTCCCGAGCTTTAGCAGATTTTGACCCAGATTTTAGGAAAATTTTAGCCAACAAAAAATTTCTCACCCGTGATTCCCGTATGAAAGAAAGACGAAAATACGGCCACGCTGGCAAAGCCCGCAAGATGAAACAGTCTCCAAAACGATAATTAATACATTTTTCCGCGGAAAATGGCTTGGTAAAGCAGAAATATAGCGATTACTGTCGGTAAAATTGCCAATTTTTTCGCAAAGTCACCGTCTACTTTTACTAAGAGTAAAGCTAGCAGGATTAAGATAATACCCCAAGCCAAAGGACTAATGCGTTGCAATTTCCAAAAAAATTCACGAAGGTTCATAATGTTTGTAATTGAAGCTTAGCACTGGAATTGATAAAATATCAAGGCTTACGGGGTGTAGTTCAGTGGCAGAACGCAGGGCTGGGGGTCCTGATGTCGCAGGTTCGATTCCTGTCACCCCGACCAACGTAGACATTTTGAAAATTAGGAAGGGTTGGATTGCTCGTTCGCCCCGCCCACCCTGCGCGCACAACAAATCATTGCTCCTGATTTTGTTTGACTAAACGGCAGATATTTCATATATTAATATTAACAGGTGGGAAAAAGTAATGCAATTAAAGTATAGTAAAGGTTTACTACAATGTCAAAAGATTTATCAACCATAGCCAAGAATATAAAAAAATACCGAGATAAGCTCGGCGTGTCGCAAGATAAGTTGTCCAAGCTTGCCGGTGTTACTTTGCATACTTTGACTAAAATTGAAACCGGCGCAACGCCCGATCCTCGCATTGAAACCTTAAAGAAAATCGCCCAAGGATTAAATGTGAGCGTTAATGATTTAATAAAGTAGTTTTATGACCAAAGAAGAAGCTAAACAACAAATTCAAAAGCTCGTTGAAAAATATCAGCGAGTAGCGGAAACGGGAAAGATAAAATCCTACAACGAGGCGCAAACTCGCAACGAGTTTATCGAGCCGCTTTTTGAATTTCTTGGCTGGGACATGAGAAATCTCACGACTGACAACGAAGTTACTACCGAAGAAAATGTTTCGGGCGGCAGGGTTGACTTGGCTTTCCGTTTCAATGGCATTCCTGCGTTATTTTTGGAAGCCAAAGCGATGAAGATTAATTTGGACGAATGGAAATGGGCGGAACAAGCGATAAATTACAGTTGGAACAAAAGCGTTACTTGGGCGATTTTAACGGACTTTGAAAGCATTAAAGTTTTCAATGCCGAAATTCCGCCAAAAAGTATTTCACAAAATCTCTTTATTGAGCTTAATTGCCGAGATTTTATAAACCGCTTTGACCAACTCTGGCTTTTATCAAAAGAAAGTTTTGAGCAGAAACTATTGGACAAGGAAGCCCAAAAATGGGGCAAGCTCACTTTAAGAAAACAAGTCGGCGAAAAACTTTTTGAAGATTTGATGTCTTGGCGCATTTTGCTTACCAAAGATTTCAGAAAGCAAAATAATTTAACCGATGAAGAATTAGACGAGGGCGTGCAAAGGATTCTTGATCGTCTTATTTTTATCCGCACCGCCGAAGATAGAAAAATTGAGCCGAATGTTTTGCTTGGAATTTCAAGAGGCGGAAAAGCTAACGCATACAAACAGTTGGCAAAAGTTTTTCGCGACTTTGATGACGGCTTCAATTCAAAACTTTTTGCTCCGCATTACTGCGAGGAATGGAAAGCAAGCGACAAAACAATAGCCGAAGTTATAAAAGGTCTATACG
>JAUYHE010000064.1 GCA_030690175.1 bacterium
GTCGCCAAACTTCGACCTCAACATCCCCAATTGTCGGCTGCACAAGTCCAGGAGCAATAGTGGACCCATCAATGAAACAAATAGTCGCCACTGTATCCTGGTCGTTTTTAGGTACCCAATTGGTCTCTTCCACTTTTTATATCTCTCGTTACTTTGGCAACCAGGCTCGGACGCAAACTACTGCCAGTGATTTTAACGACGGCATTCTCAATAATACACAAGTAACTAGCGACGTGGATGGGGAGGTTAAATTGGCTCCAGCAAGTGGCGGCAACTGGAACAGTCCCCAAGTAGTCGCCACAAGGAATTTTACAGGAGCCGCTGATGCTCAAGATATTTTTGTTGTAAACAACCGCGCCTACATTGTGACATTAACTAGAACAGGACCGGATTTTTTCATATACGATGTTTCGACTCCAAGTAACCCAACGCTTTTGGGTTCTCGCGACTTAGGAGCCAATGCCTACGCAGTCGTGGTATCCGGAAATTACGCCTACGTAGCTACTTCCCATAATAACCGCGAGTTAACTGTGCTTGATGTTTCAAATCCCTCAAATCCAGTTTTAGCAGGAACTCATTTTAACGCTGCTACTGGAACTGACGGCAGAGGAATTGCGGTCTCTGGCAACACTGCTTATTTGGTAACCAACAATAACACAACTGCGCCTGGTTATGAATTTTATAGTATAAATATCACAAATCCTCTTTCACCAACGCTGCTTGGTGGTTTAAACTTGGGAGCGGCGGCTAGAGATGTTTTTTCTCTTGGTAACTATGCTTATGTGGCTTCAATCTCCAACACCCAAGAGCTTCAGGTAATAGATATCTCTAATCCGACACCAACTTTTGCCGGTACCTACAACTCTCCAGGGACTTCTAACGGGAATAGTGTCCACGTGGTAGGTACCACCGCCTATATAGTTGACGCTCGGTTAAATATTTTAGATGTCTCAAATCCCGCTAGCATATCACCGATTGGTTCTTACAATGCTACCGGTACTCCTTTTGGGGTTTACGTATCTGGTAATTTTGCTTTTCTTGGTCATAATCAAACGGGTTCCCACTTTAAAGTCATCGACATAAGCAACCCCGCTTCACCCCAACTTTTTGGCTCTGCAGATCTGGGTGGAACAGGGTTTGGTGTATTTGTAGTTGGAGACTATGCATACGTTGCAACTGGTAATGACACGGCCGAATTTCAAGTGATCGAAGGTGGAGCAGGCGGAGGTTTTCAAACATCGGGAACTTTTGAATCCTCCACGTTCGATGCAACTGTAACAGTAGGTTTTAATTATCTCACTTGGTCATTCATTGAACCAGTCGGAACAAATATTCAATTTCAGATCGCCGTTAAGCCTACCGACGGTCCTTGGAACTCCACCGATTTTGTTGGTCCGGATGGTACTAACGCTACGTCTTATGATAACCCTGGTCCGGTTCCTTTAAATTCCGTTTCTGGCCAGTATATTCGCTACAAGATTACTCTTTCGGGCAACGGAAGCTCTACACCATCTGTGGAGAGCGTAACGATAAACTACTCACCATGAAAAAGCTTTTACTCATAAAATTTCAAAGTGGGACTAGTCTAATAGAACTTCTTATTTATTTTGGCCTTTTAGCAACAGTATTAATCATTGCTACCGATCTGATCATTCGAACCGGCGAATTTTCTCTAGAAGCTAATACGCGCAACGCGCTTCAACAAGACGCCCGCTTTATTATCGGTCGTCTTACCTACGATATTCACCAAGCAGATCTAATAAACACGCCAGCAGGTTTGGGGGACAGTGGCCCAACTTTGGTCTTTACGGTTGGACCGGAAACTCACACTTACTCTCTAGTAGGGACAACTTTGGAATACCAGAGACAAACCGGGCCGCCACCACTTACTCAAACAGCAAATGTTAATAGTAACCAAACGCGGGTAAACTCGATCCTCTTTCAGCGCTTGGGCAATACCAACGGACAACCAACCATAAAAATTACTTTCCAACTAGAAACTAGCAAGTCCCAAAAAGGTGGCCCAAAGGTAAAAACTTTTGAAGCGCTTGTAGGTCAACGATGAAAGAAAAAGGTCAAGCCCTAATAATTTTAATTGTTGCGATTGCCGTTGCTTTGACTGTTCTTTCGGCGGCAATTATGCAATCCATTGGTACAGCTAAGATATCCGCTACCAACACTCTGGGAGAAAAAGTATATTTTGCGGCCGAATCTGGTGCGGAATACGGTTTGATAAGGCTGATGAGAGATCCAGATCCAATTAATTGCAGTGGTGCCGACTCCCTAAATCAGGATGGTATCTCGATTCAAATTAATTACAGTTACAATGCTTTGGACAGTACTTGTGTAATCACCAGTCAGTCTCAAAAAAACAACGTGATCAAAAAAATCGAGCTTAAAGCCTCTTACAACCCAAGTCAAGTTTTCCAATATTGTTGCTGGCGGGAAACTTTTTAGAGATTGTTACCTGTCGAGACGAATAGATGATAAAATTAATAAGCAATAGTTGGGATTGAAACTATAAATGTTATTCAAATCAAGATTTATCACCCTTACTTTCACTGACAGCGCTATCAAAGCGGTTTCGGCAAGACCTACCTCAAAAGGTTTCAAAATTTATGCCCTAGCTAAGAAAAATTTACCTCCCTCTACCGTATTTAACGGAACTATTATCAACGCGGATCTTTTTCGCGAGTCGCTTAAAAGCTTTTTCCTTGAAAATTTTAACCGCTTAAAAACCCGCGATCTCGTCTTAGGATTAAACGAGCAGGAGGTTTTTTTGGCCGGAGTTAGTTTTGACAAAAAACCAAGCAATTTAAGCGCGACAATCAAGGAAAAAATCACTCCAAGGCTACCTTTTGATTCAAAAATAGCTGCTATTACTTACTGTGAGATGGCGTCTCACGTTTACCAAGTCGCGGTCACAAAGTCTGATACCTTGCGGTTAGTTAGCAGTATTTTTAGAGACGTGGGTTTCAATTTAAAGGCCATCGTCCCAATTCCACTCATCTTTCCCAAATTGGTCGGAAAACAAACGACTCCTTATTTGATTGTTTCATCAGAAGAAGATCTAATTTACGCGTTAATTATCAAAAATACGGTGATTTTTTCGTCTACAACGATAATCAACAACCGAGTGGTGGATTCGGAAAAGGAAATAGTTGCTACCGCCCGAGAAATAATTCAAGTCGAATATGAACGGGTGGGTCAAGAACCACTAAAAACCATATTTGTGTATGGCAAAAGTACCGAGTTTTTAAAAAGTTTTTTTAGTAATCAAAAATTTGACGCCCAAATCCTAGCTTCGGCCCAAGATACATCCAGTAAAATCGGCTATGACCTCGGGGATTTTGCTAACACTATTGCTCTGTCACATTATGATTCCTCTGTTCTAGCCTTTCCAAAACTAGATGCTTCTAAAAACGTGGTAGTTAATCGCCAACCAGGCAAGAAATCCAGATCTGTTTTCGTTTACCTTATTATCTTATTGTTGGTCATTTTGGCTTTTAGCACTTTCTTGCTTTGGCCAAAGGTAAAGGAAATTCTAAATAGATCTGGGCAACAAACCAAGACACCATCTGTAAAAGTAGCTACCGAAAGCAGCCCTAAAAAATCCAAGGAAGCTACTCCCTCTACTAACAAGGGGGAGGCTTCCCCTAGTGCACAACAGGCTCCCGCGATAAACAAGAAGGATTTTACGGTTCAAGTGTTGAATGGGTCTGGTACAGCCGGTGCGGCCGGCACCGCTCGTGATTTTTTGGTAAATAAAGGTTACAACGTCGTCAATATTGGCAACGCCGCTAATTTCAATTTTAAAACCGCCCAAGTCCAAATAAAAAATAGCAGAAGCCAAATAAGCAATCTCTTGACAAAGGATTTGCAGGAACGTTATGCTATAAACATAGGTTCGCCTCTGGGCGAGGAGAACCAATACGATATTATTATAACGCTTGGAGGTGAGTAAATTCTGCTCAAACTGAAAAACAAAAGAGGTTTTACCCTTATCGAGCTTTTAGTCGTTATCGCCATTTTATCCATTCTTTTAGTAATCGTCCTTGTCGCCATCAATCCAGCTAAACAAACCAGAGACGCCCGCAATACTCAAAGAAGAGCCGATGTGTTGACTGTATTAAACGCCGTCAACCAATATTTTGTTGATGTTGGCTCTTTCCCAGCCGGCGGGTTTCCAACCTGTCCTACCACCGACAATATTGGAACTGGGGACAAAGATCTCGCCGCTGATTTAGTTCCTACCTATATTGCCGATCTTCCCAAAGATCCGCAACCTGCTGGTACTGCGACCGATACCGGCTATGATATTTGCCAAAGCGCTGGGGACCGCATAACAGTCTCGGCACCAAACACAGAAGGCGGGGCGGCGACTATTAGTGCAACCCGTTGATTAAGTTGAATCAGACAAAATATAGATTTCAACTATTAACATCTAAGTTGGTTTTAGTCTGAATTTTTTGAATCAACTCAGTCGATATTTGTATTAATTTTTTAAACCTTCTCACCAGCAGCACGCCGAAAACTCCAAGTAGACTACCGACTACAACATCGCTTGGGTAATGCACTCCGGCGTATACTCTTGAAAATCCATAAACAACCGCTAGGATAATTGCTACTATTCCAAGTTTCTTGTTAGCGATAAATATCGCGGTGGCAATGGCAAAACTTACGGCAGCGGCGTTGCTTGGAAACGAAGGGTCGGTGGGTTTGTAAAACAGGAGCTTAGCTGCCAGCTCCTGAAAAGGTCTTTCCCGAATAATAAATTGGTTGGAAAAGGTAACTATTACGTCCACCAAACCAACAGAAAGAGCGGCTAAGGGTAGTGTCTTTCTTTGTGTTTGTCTGTTTTTTCGTGGCGCGAACCAAAGGTAAAGCACGATCAAGGCCAAACTCACCGGCACAAAATACTCGTTTACTACCAGACGCATCAAGCTATCAAAGACGGCTACCTTACCAACAAAACTGTTGATTGCTAAAAATAACGCTCTATCAATATTTAACCAGTTCATTTTCTTTCTCCGGCGCCAGTGAAAATCTTTGTCGCTACAATTGCTAAAACAGTTGAGAAACTAAACACAAAAAAAAGTTGAGTGCCCTCGACGATAGTGTGTACGTTACGGTTGCGGCTAGCAAAGAACCACCAGTAGGCGCTGATCACAAGAAAAGCACCGAAGAGAGTTCTCGCCGAATATTTTTTTGACAGGGCAATTTGAATAGCGCCAAAACTTGCAACAAAGGTAAATAAAAAATAATCCAAAAGATAGTTAAATTCCATCCTTTCATTAAACCAAATTTTGGATTTTCTTACCAGTCTTTTTTGATTTTTGGGATAAGTTTAGTTTTTTGCTAGTGGTAGGGAGAAGGTAAATTTCGTCCCCTTGCCAAGCCTGCTTTCGACGAATATTTTTCCGTTCATTTTCTCAACTAAATTTTTAGCTAAAAATAGGCCCAAACCAACGCTTTTCTCTTTTTTTGTACCGTTTGGCTCACCTTTTGGATTTTCCGCGGGCTGATGGAATCTATCAAATAAACCAGGTAAGTCTTGCGGAGCGATTCCTACTCCGGTATCAGCTACCGAAATATAAGCAGACCCTCCCTTGGCCTCCACCCACACCCATATCTTGCCAAGTTCTCTTGTGTATTTAATCGCGTTATCTACTAAATTGTGAACTACCTCCCGCACTCTTTCTTTATCAGCATACACAGATACTTTCTGGGTAGTCTCCTTAGATACCAATTCTATCCCTTTTCCCCTGGCCGCTTCTTGTTCGTTTTTCAAAAGCGCGGAAAGGTATTCGTTGATCTCAAAATTTTCATTGGCTAGTTTTAGCTTACCAACCTCCAATCTAGACAGATCAAGAAGTTGGGCAATTAAATCATTCAACTGCTCCCCTTGGTTCATCGCCGAGAGGGTCAAACGCTTGACCTCACTCCCAGTTTTGATCGAGTCGTTAGTCAAAAAAAGCTCCAGATAACCCCTAACTGCCGTAATTGGACCACGTAGTTCGTGAGATATTATAAAGAGAAATTCATCCTTCAAGGTATTTATTTCTTTTTCTTTTTCAATCGTTGCTTCGGTAGCGACCACTTGGGTAGTTTCGACTTCCTTTGCTAGATATCGGCCGTAGACAACTACTAAACCGACTGCCCATACGTTTAAAACTGCTAAACTTAGGTCTGGTGGTGAAAAGGAACCAACCGGTTTAACTTGAGGCGAGGGAAAAAGCAGCGCTTCACCAAAAATAAATCCGGCAGTTGCAAGCCAAGAAGCGAACGTGTGCCCCCGAGAAGAAGTGGTAGAAACGCTAAGATTGGGTAATAAATAAAGAAAACTGAAGTGGCTACTGATTCCTCCTGTTGCGTGGACAATTACAAAAATAACTGCCAAAAATACAACCGACTCGATGAAATTTTTGTTCATCAAGTTTATAGATAAGCTAAGTTTATGCCAAAGAAAAATAAATACGAACACAAAGATAGATGACAAATAAACGGCGGTTTTATCTGGAGTCGGTACGATGGGAAGATTAATGATAAGTAGCCCCGAGACTATTAATAATCCCGACGATATTTCAATAATCTTTTGTATTCGTTTGAAAGATATTTCTTTTTCTCCCATTTTCACCACCGGTAACGCGGCATAGTAAAGTAAAAAGTGGTACCTTCTACTAAATTTGAGGTAAAACCAATTTTGCCGCCCATTTTTTCGACAAGCTGTTTAGTAATGAACAGGCCCAAGCCACTACCCTTCACTGATTTAGTTTCCTCACGTTCAACCCGATAAAATTTTTCAAAAAGGTGTTTTTGGTCCTCATCACTGATACCAATGCCGTTGTCAGAAACGAGAATTTTGGCGAACTCTCCTTCTTTCGTCAGCTCCACCGTCACCTTACCGCCTTCAGGGGTATATTTAATCGCGTTCCCCACCAAATTAGTCAAAATTTCTTTTATCCGATCGGCATCGCCTTTGGAAGCTACTTCCTCGTTGGTTTTTTGTAACAGGGAAATTCTTTTGTTCTTTGCATCTAGAAACAGGGTGGAAAGAACCTCACTCACAATTGGTTTTAAAGATACATCCGTTAGATGAATTCGCAGGCTGCCCTTTTGGATTTGGGAAATATCAAGTAAATCCTCTAAAAGCTTCTCCAAACGGGCGCTATTTACGTTGGTGAGATCGAGTATTTCTTTTGTCTCCGGGTTCAACGAGTCTGAATACTTGGTAAGGATCGTTTCCACCACACTTTTAATTGTGGCCGCTGGCTGTTTTAACTTTTGGGAAATTATGTACACAAATTCATCTTTAAGTCTTCCTAGCGCCCTTTCTTTTTCTAAAAGCACCTCTTCTTCACCCCTTTTAACCAATGAGGCTTCTCCGGCATTGTAACGGGAAAAATAAACGATTAAAACTAGCGCCCAGGAATGTAAAACTGCCAAACTTAGATTGGTTTTTAACAGGCCAGGTGTGAAAAACCCCTCTGCAGTAATTAAGATAATGACGTATAAACCCGAAATAACTGTATGAAACAGCGGTAGAGTCATTGATACTGATAGCATTGCTAAAAAGTAGAAAAATATTGCGTAGCCAGCAACACCATTGGCATTGTGGACAAGTAAAGCAATAAAAGTAATAGTAATCAGATTGTAAATAAATCTTTTTATTCGCCCAGAAAATTTTTTGGGGAGAAGATGGTACCAAACGGTGACGAAAACACCTACTATTGCAGCTAAAAAATAAATCGCTTGTCGGTTTAAATCTTGGCCAAAAGGAAGCTGAATTACTAAGATACCCAAGACAATTGCCAACCACGTAAAAATTTCGGAAAGTCTTTCGAAACGTTTGTACTTTTGTTCGTTTTCGACCTGGCCGCCAACGAAAAAGGAACTAAAGGGATTTTCTTTGGGCAGTTGATCCATTAAGTTCTATTGTACCAAAATAAGGATCTACTGGTTAAGTAGGTTAATTGCTTTTCGAATTCGCGCTATGGTTACTTCTTGTCCAATTGCCTCCAGAGTTTCAAAAAGCGGTGGTGTGGCCCGACTGCCTGTCTGCACGTAACGAATCATCTGAAAAAGATCTGTTTTTGACCAACCAACCTTTTCTGGCTTATCGGCAAGTGCTTTTTCAATTGACTCTTTGTCCCATTTTTCTATTTTTTCTAAAGGACCACTGATCGTTTTTAGCGTACCTACAGTTTCTTCTTTAGTCTTGTCTTTTGGGATGATTTCCTTTGGAACAATATCGATTTCTTTTCTAAAGAAGTAGCTGGTCAGTAAGTCAAATTCTGCTAATTTTTTCAACCGTTCTTGAACCAGTGGTAAAATTCTGGTGATATCGATTGAACCAACGCGGGTGTAGTCTTTTAACCTTTCGGTTAGTTGCGCGGCTGCCATCGATCTAATCCACTCACCGTTGAGCCATCCCAGCTTTTGTAAATCAAATACTGGACCGGCGGGGTCAATTCTTTTTAGGTCAAGATTTTCGATAAATTCTGGAAGTGAAAATTTTTCTCGGGAATCTGGCATCGACCAGCCCATGAGAGCTAGGTAATTTAGTACTGCTTCCGGCAGGTACCCTTGCTCCCGGTACCAAGCCAGCGAAACCGGATTTTTCCTTTTGGATATCTTGCTTCGGTCCGGATTTCGTAGCAAAGGTAAATGAGCGTATATCGGCGTCTCTTTTTCTAGAAATTGGTAGAGAAGGGCGTGTTTTGGAGTTGAAGAGAGCCATTCTTCGGCGCGGATTACGTGACTAATTTTCATGTCGGCGTCATCTACCACCACAGCCAAGTGATACGTTGGCCAACCATCAGATTTTAAAATCACTGCATCATCAATGTCTTTATTTTGAAAGGTTATTCTGCCCCTGACCAAATCGTCAAAACTTGTTTCACCTTCTTCTGGTATTTTCAGACGAACTACAAATGTGCCTTCTTTTAAATTTTTTGGTTGGTTTAGACGACATTTTCGATCATATCTAGGAACCTCTCCTTTGGCCTGTTGTTCTTTTCGAAGCTTATCAAGCCTGTCAGGACTACAATCACAATAGTAAGCGGCTCCTTTTTCGACCAATTCTTTGGCGGCTTTTTGGTATTTATTCAACCGATCCGATTGCCTATAAGGTCCTTCGTCCCATTTCATCCCCAACCAATTTAATGAATCAATAATTTTTTGCTCTGCCTCCGGTACCAACCGAGTTCGGTCGGTATCTTCGATACGTAATATAAATTGACCATTGTGTTTTTTGGCAAAAGCGTAGTTGAAAAGTGCAGTATAAGCCGTGCCGATATGAGGATCGCCGGTGGGAGAAGGGGCTATTCTAGTTCGAACCTTTGACAATCGGGATTTGTCTAGTTCGTCAGAACGCAGTGCGCGAAGCGATCTATTTGCCATTTTCTTCAATCTTTATTCCTAATTCTTTTAGCCGCTCTGGGTCTGCTGGGCTTGGTGCGTCCATCACACTGGTTTGCCCGCTACTGGTAACCGGAAAAGCAATCACTTCCCGTATATTATCTTCACCGGTAATCAGAGCAACTAATCTATCAAATCCAAAGGCGATACCGCCGTGAATTGGCGCGCCGTAGTTGTAAGCATCAATAATATGGCCAAATTGTTCTTGAATCTCTTTATCAGTGTAACCCATGACGCGGAGCGCTTGTCTTTGGACCTGAGGATCGTGGATGCGAATGCTACCTCCGGCTACTTCCTCACCGTTGCAGACCAAATCGTATTGAAGTGACTCGAGCTTTTCCAAATTTTTCTTATTTAATAAATCGGCGGCGTGTTCTGGCTTTGGCGCCGCAAACGGGTTGTGGGCAAAGGTAAATCCACCGGCGTCCGTTTTTTCAAACAGAGGAAAATCGACCACCCAAGTAAAATGAAGGGCGCCCTTTTCCTTATTTAGATTTGGTCGGTCGGTACCAAATTTTTTCACTGCTTCTATGTAAGAAACGGTGGGAAAAGGTTTCTCCTCAATTTTTCTACCCATTCCTTCGATCACCGCTACTACCATCTCTTCCACCAGGTTCATTACGTCTTCTCTTTCCACAAACGCCATCTCAATGTCGATTTGGGTATGTTCAAATTGTCGGTCAGAGCGCAGATCTTCATCCCGGAAGGCCCGCGCCATCTGGTAATAGCGTTCAAACCCAGCGATCATCAAAAGTTGTTTGTATTGTTGGGGGGACTGGGCCAGAGCGTAAAATTCTCCTTTTTGTAATCGGGAGGGCACCAGGAAATCCCGCGCGCCTTCTGGTGTAGTTTTTGATAGGTATGGAGTTTCGATTTCAACAAAATCCCTGCTATCCAAAAATTTTCTTACTAGCTGCGCCGCCTGGTGACGCAACCGCAGATTTTTTTGTAGCCTCGGTCGACGCAAATCGATATAACGATTTTTAAAACGGGCTCCTTCATCGATATCGTAACCGTCCCCTTCAATTGGAATTGGCGGGGCCTGCGCTTTGCTGATTAATTCAATATCTTGCGCACTCACTTCAATTTCACCGGTTGGAATATCCGGATTTACATTTTCTTTTGGTCTTTTACCGACAGTTCCCGATACTTTTACCACGTCTTCGGAGCCTAATTTTGTAGCAACTTTGTAGGCTTCTCCAGCCTTTGGGGTTGCAACTACCTGCACAATAC
>JAUYHE010000013.1 GCA_030690175.1 bacterium
AATGAATAAAGTTGGCGTCGTGGCCGAGTGGTTAGGCAGAGGTCTGCAAAACCTTTTACACCGGTTCAAATCCGGTCGACGCCTCCATAAGCCCAGGTGGCGGAATTGGTATACGCTGGAGACTTAAAATCTCCCGGTCGCAAGATCTTGTGGGTTCGAGTCCCACCCTGGGCACCACAAAGGAAATTGCAAGTTTGAAAGGTTCGCCTCGCTTCGCTCGGCGACCAGGAAGTCCTCCCGCGAAAATTCGGAAAGGCAGCGCCTGCCCGCCGAAGCCTCGAAGCAGGCGGGGAGCCGCACCGATCAAAACTGCCAAAGAACCTGTAAAAATATCGGCTCGAACCACATTTTGGTAAAAGAAAATTTTTCATCCTGGTTTTTAAGACGGCTTCAGAGCTGTTTTTAGTTTTGTCTTGACGTAAGTCATAAAACAATGTAATATGTGATGTTAGTTGTTCTTTCGAATTCCAACAAACCGAAGGAGGTGATGCGTCATGCGACTGCTGGACAGGATTCTCTCGTATGGGTTCCAGATTTTTAAGGGAGTCTCAACGAGTAAGGCAGAGATGCTTGAGGATCTTGGTGGATCGCAACTCGTCGTGATTGATAATGTTGCGGACTACTACTATTCTCAACGTCTTGGAGATTTCTTCAGCACGGCCGATTTTCCCAATGTCATGCTCCCTTTCGAACTCTGTTTTTTCGAGTTCAGACTTCCTCCATTGAGTAGAGCTCCGGTCGGATCTGAAGAGGTCGGTGTCTTTATGGCGATGCGGGAACCGGACGAGTTTCTAAGGAACACGTATCCGGCCGTTCTGGGACAGGGGGGAGTAAAGTTTTACCTCGAATGTCGTTTCTTCGTTCGTCAGGCGGGATACAAGCAAGCGCTCTTCGTGGCGCAGTACCTCTTGCCCGTGGACAAGGACGGCCAAGCCGTCTCACCCAACGATCGGATGCAAGGCGTGACAAACATCTTCATACCCGGTCTGGGAAAGGACGACAACGAGGCAAATCTCCGTTTCATCCATCAGAGCGTAATCTTCCCAACATTCCTCGCTCTGTCCTTCATGCACTGTCGGAATGTGAGGATGAGGCAGGAGGTTCCGCCGCCCAAGCTCTCCAAGTCCCACCAAAAAAAGCAGGGTCGTCCACTTCTCCGTTACCATGTGCTCCAAATCGATCACATGAAATCTGTGCTGGAACGGGAAGGTCATGCGAGCATGGAAGGGTTGAAAAAAGCTCTGCACATCTGCCGTGGCCACTTCGCGACTTACGGTTCTGGTGGCAAAGGGCTTCTTTTCGGCAAGCTCTCTGGCAGGTACTGGATTCCGATGCACGTTCGTGGCACTCTCGAAGAAGGTGTCGTCGTGAAGGGTTATGAGGTGAAATAAAACAGAACGCTAGCTGTATCTCTAGCGTGGGCGTCAACCACAAGTGTTGACGCCTTTTCTTTTTTTCTGAATTCAAAGAGCTAAAAGAATTTGCCGCCAACCAAAGCATTTTTCAATCAATTTCAAATTGAAAAATGCTTTGAAATGAGTTAGTATTAACTCATTAGAAAAACTTGAAATTGTCAGCGGTGCGGCTTCGCCGCCTTTCCGAATTCTCGCGGGGGGATTTTTTCGGAAAAATGCGTTCGGACTAATTCAAGAATACAGCACCACATTGGAAATTATGTTAGGATAACTTGCTGAGCCGCGCCGATCAAAACCGCCAAAGAACCCGGAGAAACAATCGGCTCGAACCATATTTTAATTTTGGGGGAAGAAAATTTTTTAATAAAGATTGAGGCTCGAAAGAGCTTTTTATTTTTTGACAGATAACGATTTATAATGTAATCTTCTGTTCAGAGACTAGTTCTTTACAACAAACCAAAAGGAGGTCGCTATGGAACTTCACGAAAGTTCCCAGGTTGTTCAAAACCTTAATATTAATCTCATATAATTAAACTTTATCTTTATGGACGCATATAACTCCCCTAGTACCAAGCCCTTATACCGCGGCACGCAAGTCGTCTGGTATCTCCTCGGGCTTTTAGAAGCACTACTAGCTTTTCGCTTTGTGCTAAAACTGCTGGCTGCCAACCCGTCAGCTGGCTTTAGCAGCTTCATTTATAATGTCAGCTATCCGTTCGCGGCACCTTTCTTAAGCGTGTTCCGCGTATCCAGAGTCGAAGGCAATATACTGGAGTGGGCCACTCTACTGGCTATGTTAGTTTATTTGTTGATTGCTTGGGCCATAGTCAAACTGTTCTTTATGGGCAAAACTGTTTCCACGCCGGAAGCCGCTGTGAAACTGGACAACGAAAATAAATAATTAACAATAAATTTATGGGAATAATTCTCTGGATCATCTTTGGAGGTATCGTGGGCTGGGTCGCATCGTTGATCATGAAAACTGACGTCCAGCAAGGCATCATCATGAATGTCGTGGTTGGTGTCATCGGCGCTGTTTTAGGCGGCTGGATCATGAGCTTACTTGGCAAAAGTCCGGTGGGTAGCTTTAATCTGTATAGCTTCCTCGTCGCCCTGCTCGGCGCAGTGGTTTTGATTTGGATTGTCAAAATGGTCCGCCGCTAATTTAAACTGCATAAAAATTCCACCTTTGGTGGGTTTTTTGGCTCGAATTAATTGTAGCATCTTGGCCTCACCCCGCAGCAAGCGGGCGGGGAAATGCGCCGTGCTCCGTAGTAAGCTTTGCTTTACTACTGGGGTTCGAACTATCTTTAAAATACAGTACCATTGAGGAAATTGCTCGGTTATTTATTTATTTAACATTCTATCCACACTATACACGTTGACCCCCGAAACAAAGTCTGCTATGTTTGCTTGTAGAAATACATGGATATAATTCATATTCTGAAACCAAAACAATACTTTATCAAAGCGTCTTACGACAAGCTTTCAAATGCCCACAGACTTGGAATTCTGGTTTTGGTGATTAGTTTGTTTGGTCTAAGCCTCCCCCAAAACACTACCCAGCCTGTTGATCAATCGATCTTGGAAGCGGAGTTGGTTTTTACCTATGGTGATCACGCGGAATATTTAGCCAATCTGACAGATGAGGCTGAAAAAAAATACCGAATCGAAAAACTCTGGGCTGAACTAGATAAACAAAGAACCCTGTCCGGAGCTTTGACTATTTATCTTAAATCTTACCACTCACCACTAGCCAATCATGCAGAGACTTTGATCAAAACAAATAACTGGAAAAAAATAATTGCTCTGGCTAATGCTGAAAGTTCTCTTTGCCGAAATTACCCAGAACATACTTCAAACTGTTGGGGAGTAGGTGGTACAGACCTTTGGGATATGGGTGATAATTTGTCCGAAGGAATTGTGGCTATGAATAATTTTTTGGAAAATAGTCCAAAACGCTCCGATATAAAATATTCGCAAATGACCTTTGAACAAATGAACGGATTGTATAAACAGCCAGCTAGAGATCACTGGCTTTATAACAATCAAAAAATCATAGACGATCTAGATGCGATTGAAAGAAATATTGAACTAAATACTTAAAGATTCAAAATGACGTACTCCCCGTCAGAACGAAGTTCTGGCGGGGTTTCTTGTAGTGTATTAACAAAAAAACCCCGCATCAAGCGGGGTTTTTTTGTTGCTACTTAGTTTCAGTTTCTCTCTCTTCAAGAACGTCATTTTCATTTTCGCCTAGGCTAGACGAGAGGCTCGCCTCCTCATCGGAAGTGACTACTTTATTCTCTGGAACTAGTTCTTCTTTGACGGTTTCTTGTTTAACTGGCTGTGGAGGAACACTCAAGGCTCGCAAAGACAAACCCAGTCTATGCTCCTGTGGCTCGATAGAAATAATCTTGAATTCTTTTTCATCTCCGACATTCACCAAACTTGAAGGGCCCGCTTCTTCTTCATGAAATAATTCTACAGAATGGACCAAACCGTAAATTTCTGGATCTAGTTCGACAAATGCTCCAAATGGCATAATTTTTGTAATTTTACCTTTGACGGTTTGCCCTACCTCATACTTCTTGATTGATTCAAGCCAAGGATCTTTTTCTAGTCTCTTGATGGAGAGAGAAATTCTACCTTTTTCTATCGAAATGATTTGGGCCTTGATTTTCTGGCCTACTTTAAATAAATCTTTAGGATGATCTATTCGACTCCAGGCCAATTCAGAAATATGAACCAAACCTTCTAGTCCATCACCAAACTTGATAAAGATTCCGAAATCTACAATTCCGGTAACTTCGCCCTCAACAATATCATTGAGTTTGAGCTTATCGATCTTGGTTCGCATTTCGTCTTCATTCACTGCTTTTTCCGAAACAATCAATTTCTCATCTTCTGGATCAGCAGTAATGATCTGCACATCAAAAGTTTGACCTACATAAGACTTGAGTACTTCCAAAATTCGATTCTTGTCTCCTTCTTCTACTCTTGGATAATGCTCGGCTGACAACTGAGATACTGGCAAAAATCCAGTAACACTATTTAACTCTACCATAAGTCCTCCCTTGTTCGCTTCCACAATTTTGGTCTTGATGGTTTCTTTGTTGCGCAGTCTGTCGGTCAAAGTTTGCCAGACTCTTTCTTGTCCAGCTTGCCTGAACGAAAGCTCGATATTACCTTCTTTGTTTTCTGGTTCCAAAACGGAAGCAAAAACCTGATCTCCTTCCTTTAATGAACCAAGAGAAACTGCGTCATCGTATAATTCGCGTCCTCTTACCACTCCTAAACCTAAACCCGCTATATCTATATACACCTCATTTTTCCCCACAGAAAAAACATTTCCTTCCAAAACCTCACCGGTTTTAGGCACCTTTATTTCTACTTCTTGAGCTAACAACTCTTGCATGGTTGTGGCATGAGAACTAGCTACTGTGGCTACTGTAGTATCGTTTGACATTTTTCGATAATTTGATCAAGCTATTCAACTCTGTGATAGCTTAAATCCTTTCTTACGGTTGAATTTAATTATACTTTAAAAACAGACCTAAATCAAGCCCTAATTTGCACCACGAGAAAGATATCACCAGCCTCATAAATCAATGATAAGTGAGCAATCTATAATGCCCATAAAAATCTAGTTTTATTATCAATTC
>JAUYHE010000016.1 GCA_030690175.1 bacterium
TCCAAATCAGCAATTGTCCTGGCTACCTTTAATATTCGGTGGTAACTACGGGCAGAAAGCTGCATTTTACTGACTGCCTGACGCAACAAGTTCAGAGAATCGCTATCAAGCTTACAAAATATTTTTATTTCCTTTGGACCCATCTCACTATTATTACCAATTGCCCCTTTCTCAAACCGACTCCATTGGGCTTCTCGTGCTTTTTGAACTCGGGCGCGGATTTTGTTTGATGGTTCAGCCTCTGATTCGCCCGTCAACTTATCTACTTTTACCGCCGGCACCTCAACGTGAAGGTCAATTCTGTCTAATATGGGTCCGGAAAGTCTTTTGTGATAGCGGGCAACCTGCCCCGGAGAACAGGTACAGTCTTTGGTTGGGTCTCCCAAAAACCCGCACGGACAAGGATTGGCGGCAGCGATGAGAGTAAATTTCGCCGGAAAAGAAAGACTGCCAGCTGCCCGAGAAACAGTCACCACCCCATCTTCTAGAGGCCCCCGTAAACTTTCCAAAACGTGGCGGGGAAACTCGGGAAATTCATCCAGAAATAGTACACCGTAGTTTGCTAAAGATATTTCACCTGGTCTTGGGTGGGCTCCGCCACCAATAAGACCAATCGCGCTAGCGCTGTGGTGCGGACTGCGAAACGGACGCGCCTTTACTACCGGATCGTTTGGATCTACCTGCCCCAAAATCGAATATATTTTGGTAACTTCGAGTGCTTCCTCGATCGTCAGACTAGGTAAAATACTGGGAAAGGCTCTGGCCAAAAGGGTTTTCCCCGCCCCTGGCGGCCCTTTCAAAATAGCGTTGTGGCCGCCGGCGGCGGCAATTTCCAGTGCCCGTTTAGCCGTTTCTTGACCGCGGATTTCCTTCATATCAAAGGCGTAATCGCCAGTCGCTTTTAGATTTATTTTTATTTTTGGGTGGGGCTTAAGTTTTTTGTTTCCAGAAAGATGGTGAAAAAGATCAATAACATTCTCGACCGGGATGATCGCCGGACCTTCGACAATCGCTGCTTCTTTTACGTTTATGTGTGGTACAAAAATTCGTTTGAAGCCGTCTTCCTTTGCCAAAATCGCCAGCGGCAAGATACCGCTGGTAAAGCGCAGGTTGCCATCAAGAGATAGTTCTCCTACAAAAAGGGCATCGGCAATATTAGATTCTAGCTGCCCCGAAGCAATCAGTATACCAATCGCCATCGGTAAATCGTAAGATGGGCCTTCTTTGGGTAAATCAGCTGGCGCTAGGTTTACGGTGATACGCTTGACTGGAAAATCAGCTCCGATATTTTTCAGAGCCGCCCGGACTCTCTCTTTACTTTCTTCGACCGCTTTGTCCGGCAACCCAACAATATTAAATGCCGGCAATCCCTGGGCTGCAATATCTACTTCCACTTCGATAGGAATACTGTTTAAACCAACCGTCGCCCCCGAAAATACTTTGGCAAGCATACGAGCAGATATTACTTCGGTTGGCAGCATAAAGTCAACGAGTGGTATAATACGCGTATGCCGTATATAAAAAAAGAAGACCGACCTGCAATTGACGAGTTGGTCGCCCCTCTGATCAACCATCTCAAATCTCTCCCAGAAGACAAACAAGACGGCGCTCTCAACTACGTATTTACGAAAATACTCAAAAACCTCTACCCTCTAAAATATTTCCATCTAAATAGAGCTCTCGGCGTGTTATCGGCTGTCACGAACGAGTTTTACCGACGGGTAATTGCTCCCTTTGAAGATACAAAAATCAAAGAAAACGGTGACGTAGAATAAATTCCCCAACATGACAGTAAGAAACCCAGACTCGAAGAAATCAAAATTTAAAAAAATTGTCGTTTGTACTAGTGCTCGCTTTTACAAACAAGCTCTGAAGATAGAGAAAGAACTTGAAAATCTGGGGTTCAAAGTGTCAGTTCCCTTGACAGCTCGTAAAATGGAAAAAGCCGGAAACTACGACGTATCGTTTTATAAAACCTGGTTTAAAAATCCCAACGATTATAATCGAAAGTCATTTTTAATGAGGAACCATATTAATAAAGTCTTAAGTGGTGACGCAGTTTTAGTTGTAAATTTGAGGAAAAATAATATTGAGGGTTACATTGGTGGTAACGGTTTGATAGAAATGGCGATTGGTTTTTATTTTCGCAAGCCGATTTTTATATTAAATAGTATTCCTACCGATTCGCCCTTTTATGAAGAGGTCCTAGGGATGAAACCTACTTTTATCGAAGGCGACTTAACTAAAATTAAACTTTAAATTTGTTGCCCTGGAACTAGTCAAGAAGATTAATTTCTTTTTGGGTGGAAACTTAAATACAAAAAACTCCACTTTGGTGGAGTTCTTTGTTGCTCAAGGGTGGCTCATAAGCCAGGTTCTGTTTTTCCGCCAACTGGCGGATAGACGATCATCTATCTAAGTTCGACGTTACGTCGGACTTCTCTGGTTTTTCACCAAAGTGCTCGCGTCTTCGCCCCTATAATCAGCTAGTCAACGGGGCATTCGGCGATTGCAGCGGGTGGGATTGCCCGTTTCACCTTCGACTCTAATTACCGAGAATCGAAGCTACGTCTCTGTTGCTCTCGAACTCTGTCAATTCAGAATCCGTGTTTCGAAAATTTTCGGTTAAAATTTTCGAGACCACCAGCCGTTACCGGTCGGATCTTACGACCCGTTCCCTGCTAATCTGCTGCCTGGACTTTCCTCCCCCTCTTTTCTAAGCGTGATAACAATCTCGACGGAATTATCATACCCAGAAACGAGGGGGCGATCATCCGACCACCTTTGAGCGGCCTCAATTATAGCACGCCCGTAACTAAAATTCAAGAATTTTAGGTGCTCTCACCGCTGCGTCGCCACGTTCCTAACTAAATTTAGCTTAAATTTTCAACCAAGCGATGTATCGTGTAAAATGTAGTTGATGCCAGAAGTTATTGTATTTGCTGTTTCTATAACCGCTGTGGTTGTTGGCGCTGATTGGCTTGGTAACAGCGCAACACATATAGCTAGGAGCTTTTCTCTGTCGCGTGTTTTGATTGGTGCCACGATTGTGAGCGTGGCTACGACTCTACCGGAAATAACTATTGCCGTTTTTTCCGGCGCAGAACACTCACCCGGCATTGGTCTAGGAACTGTCCTAGGATCACCAATCGCAAATATTGGCTTAATTTTTGGGATTTTGCTTTTCTTTTCTAAAGCCGGCTTTGATAAAGTTTATTTTTCGAGGACAATTCAATTTTTTCTAATTGTGCTTGCGCTTGTCTTTGTTTTTTCTTTAAATGGTTCGGTTTCGCTCTTATCAAGCGTCGTCTTGATCTTTTTCGGTCTGCTTTACCTTGCCTTTCAATTTGTTGTTGGCAAGCAAGAAGCAGGTTTATTCGAAGAAGTTGAGTCCCGTTTTGAAAGATTGAAGGGTTTTTTTACAGACCGTAAAAATTACCATCATCTTTATTACCTGGTCTTGGGAGCTTCTCTACTTGTTTTAGGAGCGCATTTCCTAGTAAATTCGGCCGCAATTTTGGCAGCCAGTACGGGAATACCCAGCATCGTAATTGGAATTGTGGTCGTTGCTTTTGGTACTTCTTTGCCAGAATTATTCATCGCCGTAAACTCGATTATAAAGAACCGAGCAGGTTTGGGTGCCGGTAATTTATTTGGCGCTAGCGTTCTTGATCTTTCTCTTGCTTTAGGACTAGGAGGCGTTTTCAACGGAGTTACTATCCGACCAAGTGAACTTTATATTACCGTTGGTGTCCTCGCCGTCCTTTCTTCGATCAGTTTATTATACGTTTTTGAGAAAATCCCACCTAAAATTTTAGGCGTCCTGCTAATTGGTACTTACTTTATTGCTCTGATTTGGTTTGGGGGTTTTGATAGGTAAAAAAAGATTTACCGCTGCTTAGAAGATTCAAAATAATCCTCAAGGATCACGTGTATTATAGCAGCGCCTGGAACTGCCAAAGCAGCCCCGATCACTCCGAATAGACTACCGCCTACCAAAAGGGCGAATATAATAGCCAAGGGCGAAAGTCCAACCGCTTTTTCCATCAGTTTCGGTACTATGAAATTATTTTCCAACTGCTGAATCAATACATAGAGGGCTAACACCCCTACCGCCAAAATAGGTGCTTGCACAAATGCGATAATAACAGCCGGTATGGCGGAAAGGGTCGGACCAAGGGTGGGAACTATTTCTAACAAACCGGCGATGACTGCCAGTGGCAAGGCAAACTCTACTCTTAAAAGAGTAAGACCTATGTACGTAGCTACCCCAATAATTAACATGAGTACCAACTCGCCTCGTAACCAGGAACCAAGTTTTACCTCAATCTTATGAGCGAGCGTATTTACCTTCTCTTTCGCAACGTGAGGAAATAAAAGGTAAAGATTGCTTTTTATTTTGTCTCGCTCAAGAAGTAAATAAAATGAAAAGACTGCTACGGCAATAAACAACAGAAACAAACTGAAAGCATTCAAAGCCACTCCAAATAAATTTGAGATGGCAGTGTCTAATTTTGAAGAAATGATCTGGACGATGTTATCGGTCGTGATACCAGGTAAATTACTGTTACTAAAAGCTACGCTAAGCCAGTTTATATATATAGGGAGGTTTTCGACAAAGCCTTGAATTTCTCGAACCAAAGGGGGTATCACCAAAAAAAGTAGTGTGGCAAAGAAACCTATTGCCAGGAGGTAAGTTATGGTAACGGCCAGGGCACGTGGGATTCCTTTACTAATAAGCCGATCTACAAGCGGTGCGAAACCACTCATCAAAATATAAGCCACAAAGAGGGCGATCAGCACGCCACGTATTTCCCAAGCAATCAAAAGTAGCAAAATGGTACCAATAACTAAAAGGACCGACTTCAGAGATATTTCAATGGTGGTTATATTCTTCATTTGTGTTTTCTATCTACATTCTAGCAGACGGGCGAATACCACCGCAAATAAAGTTCCTTTAAATAGCCTAACAATAAAATAAATTACGATACCCAGCTATTGATGGTTTTGAAGATTTTCTGAGTAAAATCTTTTTCATTAATGTCAAACCAAGTTACCACTGATTCCTTTTTAAACCAAGTAAGTTGAGCTCGTATGTAAGCGTGGTGTTCAAATTTAATTCTTTGGATTGCCTCGGGCAGCGTTATTTTACCCTGCAAATACATCGTTATTTGTCGATAACCCAGGCTGGTAAGAGCAGTCGAATCTTGGTAGCCTTTGTCTAAAAGGGTTTTTACTTCTTCAATAAATCCATTTTTCACCCACGAATCGACACGATCATCAACCCGACTATAGAGATGGGCTCTATCTGACGAAAGACCAATTTTCAAATGATTGAAGACCGTTTTATATTTGCCTTGAAGTTGTGACATTGATTGACCAGTTTTATAAAAAACTTCCAACGCCCGAATCACCCGTCTGGGGTTTGCTTTATCAACTCTTGCCGCGGTTTGCGGATCGCTTCTTTCCAACTCGGTGATTAATTTTGGCAGCGGGTAAGCTTCCAACCGTTTTCGTAAATTTGCATCTGGCGCTACTTTTGGAATTTTTAGTCCCTCAACCACGGCCCTAATGTAAAGACCCGTACCGCCAACTAAAATAGGTAACTTATTTTTCTTGTGGATTTCATTAATAGCCCTGTAAGCAATTTGCTGATACTCCGCTACCGAAAAAGTCTTACTCGGTGTAATTACATCGTATAAATGAATCGGAATCTCATCAACAATCCAATAACCCTTGTGTTTCTCGATTTTTTCATTTTGAGACAACTTCCCTGTCCCAATGTCCATTCCAATATAAATCTGCCGACTGTCCGCCGAAACAATTTCACCGCCAAATTTTTTGGCAAGTTCCAGAGCAAGGTCCGTTTTCCCCGTCCCAGTCGGCCCAATTATTACCAAAAGCTTTTTCACGTGATGAAATTTAACACAAAGAGCCGTCTTAGGAAAGGATCATATCGACGACGAGAGTGGACCAGGAGAAATTGTGAGCGCCGTAGCCTTCGCCAGAAAACGGGTTGAAAAATTCGCGAAAGCCGCTTTTTGCAATTAACTCAACACTTTTTTCAACTATATAACTAGCTTCTTTTTTATAACCGTGCTTTCTTAGTCCAGCCACTATATACCAATTTAAATTTATCCAAGTAGGACCACGCCAGAGCACTGGCTCACCGATTATTTTCAACGGTACGGGTGAAAATGTTGGTTCATCCATCGCCACAGTTGGCAACGGAAACGGGGCATTAAATTCCGAGTTATTCAGCAGGTGTTTTGTGACAATATCTCTCACTATGGTTTTGGGTAAATCCAGCATAAGGGGTAGCAACCCTTTTATAGTTTTCACTTTAAACATCTGATCGTCATATCCATAGATATCAAAGAAAAATGCTTCTTCTCTACTGTAACATTTTTTTAGTAGTGACTCTTTCCCTTTCACCGCGAGGTGATGGAGGTGACGAGCAGCTTCCTCATTGTCAATCTCTCCAAACAGATTAGACAAAACCTGCAGATTTTTTATATAAATCGAGTTTACTAATACATCTTCCACATTAAAATAATTTGCCTCGAAAATCTTTTTTAGATCGTAGTTGTGCATCATATTTCGAAAAGTTACACTTCTACCAGCCAGGGATCCTACCAACTGTGATTTACCCTCTGTACCCAAAACGGCATCGTAAGACGGTGACTGGTCAAGACCAGATTCATAAGGAGCAATTATCGAAATCAGCCCGTCCCCATCCGGATCTCGATTGTTGGCCAGCCATAGGTAGTAAGATTTGAGTTTGGGTAAAACTTGGTGCAAGAAGTTTATGTCTTTATCTTTTTGGTAGATTACTTCTACCGCCTGGGCAATCAGCGGTGGTTGAATAAGTTCGGTACTTTTTGGCGTAAAGGAAAGTTTTGACTCCAATCGTGAACCAAGATTTGTCAGAAGATTATTGTAATTGTGACGATTCCAATAAATAATGTGGGGTATAAAGCCATCTTTCCTCTGTGCCCATAGCAACGAGTTTATTTCGTTTTTAGCTAGATCAAGATCCAGGTGAGATAAAGTAATCGCGTGGAAACAGGAGTCCCAGAACCACTGATGTTGGTAGTGATTTTTTGAAGGGCAAATGTATTTATATTCAGTATTAGCCCAATCAGAAAAACCAGTTTTTAGATTGCTGTATAGTGTTTCTTTGGCCTTATCGATTATTTTTTGGGGAGACATTATCATATTTTAGAGTATACTATAATGAGCTTTATGATTAAAAATAGCCTTTTTTACGTCTCGCCAAATAAACTAAAGATCTGGCTGGAGTGCCCCAGAAAATTTTGGCACTACTATATTCACGAGCCCACAAAATACAAGGAACCACCTAGGGCTTATTATACTCTTGGGGAGGCAGTTCACGATACTTTAAATTCTTTTTTCAGCCTGGTCCCGCAAATCCGCACCAAAGAAAGGCTGCTTGACCAATTCGAACTTCATTGGCGGGGAATTGTAAATCAAAAAGGCGGTTTTAAAGACAGTGTGGAGGAACAGGAGTATAAAAATAGGGCTATTCAAATGCTTGAAAATTTTTTTCTTCGTGAGGACATCCTGGTAACCCCTTTCCGACTTTCTCCTTCTTCAACAAAGTACTTTCCGCTAACTTCCAAAATAATGCTCGGCGGAAAAATTGATCGTGTGGACCAGGAACCAGATGGAAGTCTTCACATAATCGACTATAAAACTGGAAGAGAAGATCGAGATGATCCTTATCAGTTACTAATTTACGATCTCTTGATCCGCGGCTGGCTAAGAAAGGAGGTCTCAAAGCTTTCCTACCTGCATCTGGAAAGCGGTAATTGGTCGACCAAACCCTCAACCGAAAAGGATCGAGCAAGAATAAAAAAATTTATTATCACTACAGCCAATCAGATACCAAGAGGAGTAGACTACAAATTATTTGTTTGCAATTTGCGGGAAAAATGCCACCACTGTGATTATTTGCGGGAAATAAATTATGAACCTATCTTAAATTAATTACGCGCTTGTAAGAGTGGTGAGCAGCGCTGAAAATGCCCCTTTAAAAGTTTATTTATTTTCTCACTGTTTTCTTAATGCCTTTTGAAGCAACAAACCCAACTGTGTTCATTGATGGCAATTGAATCGTTTGACCAGTCTTTGGATTACGACCCGGCCTTGCCTTTCGGCTACGAATGACAAATGTCCCAAACCCAGAAACAACTACTTTTTCACCCTTTTTTAACGCGGCGATGACATTATTAAAAGTAGAATCAACAGCTTCCTTAGCGGCTTTTTTAGTAAGGTGTGCTTCTTTAGCAACCTTCTCGATAATATCTGCTTTTAGCATGTTGTTCACCTCCTTTTAGACAATTTTACACAAACAACAATAAATTCCAACAATCAAGGGAGCGTTTTATCTATCCTTCTTATTGATTTTGCGCGGCCTTCTTTTTTGGTCTCGATCAAAACACTGCGAAAAACTTTCGGTCCATCTTCAACCCATTCGAATTTCGCAGGTCCTGGGTCCTTTTGTTTTTTTATTATGATAGAAGGCTCTACTCCCAAAACTGAATGGAGGGCACCGCTCATACCTATATCTGTGACAAAGGCGGTTCCTTTGGGCAAAATTTGCGCATCGGCGGATGGAACGTGAGTATGAGTACCAGCTAGCGCTGTAATTTTTCCGTCCAAAAACCAGGCCATTGCGGCTTTTTCACTGGTAGCCTCGGCGTGATAATCAACTAAAATTACACTAGGTTTTTCTCTATCAATCTGATCTAGCAGGATGGTATCGATTGTCCGGTAAGGCTCATCGATTGGTTCATCGATCCACTGACGTCCAATTAGATTGATAATTAAAACTTTTTGTTTAGCAATCGTTACATAGGTAAAACCGTAACCCGGTGCATCGCCCGGATAATTTGCTGGGCGTAAGATCCTAGGATCATTGTTCAAGATCTCGGTAATTTCTTCTCTAAACCAAATATGATTGCCGCTGGTCATAATACCCACCCCGGCGTCTCTGATTTCTTCAATAGTGGCCCCCGTCGCCCCTTTACCGTGAGCTAAATTTTCAATATTGGCAACTACCAAATCTATTTTTTCTTTTTTGATTAGATCTGGTAAAACTTCTTTTACGGCCGCTCTTCCGGGTTTTGCAACTACGTCACCGATAAAAAGAATTTTCATAAAATTCTGCGTAAATTAAAGATTTTCATTAAAATCTTGTGTCCTTTGGACCAATAATTTTCATAATATTAAGGTTCAAAATTTGGATTTTGGATTTTAAGCATTGATTTGACATTTAGATTTTGGTGTTTGTCATTTAGCAATAGCCTCGGCTCTAGTCTCTCGAACCACTACCACTTTCACTTGCCCTGGGTAAGTCACGCTTTTTTCTATTTTATCCGCGACATCATGAGCGAGTTTTGTGGCTGCAGCATCATCTATCTGCTCGGGGATTACAATTACCCGCACCTCACGACCGGCTGAAATCGCAAATGATTTCTCGACTCCTTGAAAAGAGGTGGCGATATTTTCGACATCTTTCAGACGGCGGATATAATCTTCCACAGATTCATGTCGGGCTCCTGGTCTGCTCCCACTTATTGCATCCGCAATCCACACGATTACCGATTCTACTCCCGAAAACGGTTTGTCCTCGTGATGTTCTTCGACTGCGGCAACTACTTTGGGATCGAAATTAAATTTTCTTAAGAAATCGACTCCAATCTGAACGTGGGTTCCCTCTTGCTCTGGCGTGAAAACTTTACCAATATCGTGAAACAGACAACCCAGACGGACAATATTTACGTCAGCACCAAGTTCTCTAGCGATCGCCACACCGATTTTTGTTTCTTCCAGGGTATGAAGCCAAAGGTTTTGACCATAGGAAAATCTCCATTTAAATCGGCCTAGTGTGTCCACTATCTCTAAAGGTAAATTGTGAATCCCCACTTCTTTGGCTAGTTTTTCGCCTTCCTCTCTTCTTATTTTTTCAAAGTCTTTCGTAACCCGATCTACAATTTCATCTATTCTTGAAGGTTGGATACGACCGTCGACCATTAGTTTTTCCAAAGATACTTTAGCAATTTCGCGTCTTTCACCGTCAAATGACGAGAGGCGAATAAGACCAGGATCATCCAAATCCACATCGACACCAGTCGCGGCTTCAAATGATTTGATATTGCGCCCTTCTTTACCAATTATTCTTCCTTTCATTTCCTCGTCGGTAAGTTTGATGGTAGTCGTAGTGTACTCGGCTACGTAATCAGTCGCACCATGACGCATGGCTTCCACCAAAATATGTTTGGCCTTTTCATCGGCCTCTTTTTTGATTTGCTCTTCGGCCTCTCTTATTTTTTTGGCTACCTCTTCTTTGAGATGGCCTTCTGTCGCCTCAAGGATCAATTTTTTAGCCTCATCGCGGGTAACTCCGGCGACCTTTTCTAGTTTGGTTACTAGTTCACTTTTAATTCTTTCTAGTTCGGCTTCTTTTTCGGTGAAAGCTGCTGATCTTTTTTCAATATCGGCCAGTTTCCTTTCCAAATTTTCTTCTCCAACCGCAAGTTTGGCCTCCAGAGACAGGCTCTCAGCCCGAATCTTACGACCTTCTTCTTCGGCCTCACGTTTAATACGGAAAGCCTCATCCTTTGCTTCTAAAATGATTTCGCGGGCTCTTGGTTCGAATTTTTCAGTTTTTGTTGGAGATTCTTTTTCAGCTGGAGTCTTCTTCTTAAGATAATTTTGATATGCAGATGCGACGGCTATCCCAACCACTACCGATATAGCTACAATTAATATAGGATCCATAATTTAAGTCTTCGAAAATTACGTCACGCGCCAGCGGGACATAATTATTTTCGGGCCTTTCTAACATATTAATAATTAGGGCAGGAAATTAATGAAAAGTATGGTGATAAAATATACTGACTTGTCAGTATATTTTAAATTACTCTAATATTTTACCTCTTATCGAAGGGGGTGTCAACGACTTTTTTGACAGTGTTCCAATCAAATCCGCGTCTTACTAAAAATTGTCCCATTTTTGTTTTAAATTCTTCCTCTGACAATTTTTTGTAGTATTTTACTTTTTTGGCCGCTGCTTTTTGCGCTAATTCGAACTGTTCCTCTGTATTATCAATAAGCAGCTCGTCGATAGTTTCCTTGGCGATACCTTTTGCTAAAAGTTCCAGCCGGAGCAAATTTTTTCCCCTTGGTTTAAACTTTTCTCTTTGCTCTATCCACCACCGAGTAAATTCTCTGTCATCAAGCTGTTTCATTTGTTTTAATTTAACCAGCACCACCTCGATTGATTTTTCGTACTGATCTTTTTCTGCGTCGCCTTTTATCTCCTTCAACCTTCCCTTCCTGCGAAGATGGTCGCGCAGCTCCTTTTCACTTCTTGGTCGAAACGAGAGAAATCTTAAAGCTTTATTCAACAATCTCTCTATTTGGTCTTGGGGAATCAAATCTTGAACCTCTTTTTCAGAAATTTCTTGGCCAATCTCAAGTTTTTTTTCAAACCTCAAATCTGCAGAAATGCCAAACGCGAAATTTCCGTCAATAAACACATTAAACCTACCCAACTTCTTTTTTTGTTGCTTTAAATCGGTAATTTTCATCACGCTATCGAATTATACCTCAACACTGTCACAATTGGGACATTCGTCGTTTGATTGATCTAAGATTTAAATTGTGCTATTAAGAAACTAACGTTTTTAAGGAGGGTCCATTGCAAGCCAACCAGCTTATGGGGGGGGGCAAGGTTCCGACATAACGGCGGGGGCACGGCGTTCCAAGTAGTAAGGATAAAGCAAAAGGGAAGAAATTGAGATTGTGTAAAGGTCCGTCTGCTCGTGAAATCAGACCGTACTGGTAACCCCCTAGCCGGCCTCTTCTGTTTCAGAGTCCTTTTTATTCGTTGCTTTTGTTCCCTTTGTCAAATTTTCTTTGGCTTTTTTTTCAATTTCAGATGCAACTTTTGAATGTTCTTCTAAATAAGCTTTGGCGGCTTCTCTACCTTGAGCAATGTTTTGGCCATTATAAGAGAACCAGCCACCGCTTTTATTAATAATACCAGCATCTGTCGCTGCATCAAGGATTGAGCCTTCCTTCGAAATCCCTTTATCAAACATTATGTCAAATTCTGCTTGCCGGAAGGGTGGCGCCACTTTATTTTTTACTACTTTGGCCCGAACTCTGTTTCCAAGTACATCCCCTCCATCGGTAATACTTTCGATGCGGCGCACATCGATCCGTACCGAAGAGTAAAATTTTAAGGCTCTACCGCCAGGTGTGGTCTCGGGGTTTCCAAACATTACCCCCACTTTTTCGCGCAGCTGATTAATAAATATGACCAGGGTTTTTGATTTAGAAATGGCGGCGGCTAGTTTCCGCATTGCTTGGCTCATTAGTCTAGCCTGAATACCAATAAAGGCATCCCCCATCTCCCCTTCTACCTCGGCTCTAGGCACCAGCGCAGCAACAGAATCGATAACTACAATATCCACGCCTCCACTGCGCACAAGGGTTTCAACAATTTCCAAGGCTTGTTCACCGGTATCTGGTTGGGAAATTAATAGCTCTTGAATGTCCACACCAATACTTTCGGCGCGGGCAGGATCCAGAGCGTGTTCGGCATCGACAAAAGCAGCCGTACCGCCTTTTTTCTGGGCTTCGGCAATTACGTGAAGAGCAAGTGTGGTTTTGCCTCCACCTTCTGGACCAAAAATTTCGACGACTCGACCTCTCGGTAAGCCGCCTACCCCAAGAGCCAGGTCCAAACCAAGAGAACCAGTGGGAATTACGTCTACGGAAAGTCGCGACCCGGCTTCCCCTAGTTTCATGATGCTACCCTTGCCAAATTGCTTTTCTATCTCATTCATCGCTGCACGGATTGCGTCTAGTTTTCCGTCATTACTCATAGAATACCTCCTTGATAGGCAGTCCTGTAGCAATTAAAGTAGCACAACGAAAAAAGGAATACAAGTACTTTACCTTTTAACATATAATCACGTTTTATCTAACTAAATGCCAACTGGCTGTTATTGAACCGGGGTTTGTTGTATTTGAGCGGCTGGGTTGACAGCCGTAATCACTATCAACACCGTCAATAAAAGGACTAAAATCAAGCTTACCCCAACAATTACCAGCCCGGCCATAGACCAATTACGCTGTACTTTGTTGAAATGCTCAACGCTGTCCCAGTGCTTTGCCTGCCAAGCCCATTCTCGACCTTTGATCCCAAGAACAATCGACATAATAAAACCAACATAAGGAACCAAGGCCAATAAACCAATCCAGACACTGTTTCCAATTGCCCATATCCAAGAGA
>JAUYHE010000028.1 GCA_030690175.1 bacterium
CAGGAAGAAACTTGGTGGCGAAAAAATTTGACAGAAGACGACTTAAAAATCGACAGTTCCTACAACACCCGAAGCCGAACCGGCCTACCTCCCGGGCCAATTTGTAGTCCTGGTCTGGCGTCGATTGACGCCGTTCTTACGCCAAAAGAGAGCCCGTATTATTTTTATTTGCACGACAAAAAAGGCCAGATCCATTACGCCACCACCTTTGAAGAGCACCAAGAAAATATAAATAAATATTTGCAATAGGTCCTCATTCTCAAATTCTCAAGAATTTGAGAATGCTTTTTTGCTGGCCACTTTAAGGGGAATAAATCTCCGATCAGTCCTATAGTTTGACTTTACAAACAAGAATCCTTATAATACCCGAGACGAAAAAGATCGATTAGAAGTAAAGGAGGAACGGATCGATGCCTTTGGTAACGGTCTACTACTGGAGAACCCTTTCGCCGCTACAAATGGCGTTACTCGGTCAAAAGATCCCTGTTGCCGTAGCCAATCACCTCACGATCGACCAGGTTAGAGAGGCCTGGTTGATTCCCGATGACATCGAGGTCCTTTTCCAGAAGGGAGACCCTAGAGACGTTCGACATAGCGATATAGCCATAAGGGTAGAAGCGATGCACCTCCGCCATAGGGAGAAAATCGTCAACGATGCCGCTAAGGAGATTGGCGAGGACGTCGACCAGATCCTGGAGGGACTCACCTTCTTCGTCTGGATCGTGCTGGCTCACGCCGGCTACTACGAACAACGCCGCGAGCAATAGCAAACGGAGGTTAATCTCGATGGATATACCCAACCCTAGTCCGGAATGGACCAACGAGGAGAGACTACAGCTCATCGCGTACCTTGCGGAGGAGCTGTACCACTACTCCCAAGACCAGCATCTGATTAGAGGTGCTCTCGCGTACGTCATTACGGAGCGCATGGGCTACATAGCCATGATGGTTCCAAAGTTCCTGGAGGACAACCGGGATCAGGTTCTGGAACCCTTCGAGGATACGGTGAAGCAGTACGTGAGATCTTAGCCCTGAAGTTGGCTTTAAACTCTTCCGTACGGAACCCGCTTCGATTGATATCGGAGTCGTCAAGGGTTCCTCCTTTTTCCTAACACTGCATAGTTTGATTTTCCCATCACCATTATTCTCAAATTCTCAAGAATTTAAGAATGGTTTTGCTGCTAGTCGCCCCTTGACAAAGGACAAAATCTTTTTATAATGAAAGTGTAACTAAATAAATTATTAGACGTACACAGTGCGTACGTCTATTTGTTTGTATCTGGAAATAAAACCTGCCTTATTTTTAATTTTTTAAAACCGAAGGAATCATCCTACAAAAAAGGCGTCGATGGCTAATCGTAAAATTTTTGGCACAGCAGGTAGTGATTTTCCGATCGTTAATTTAATAGAACCGCAAAAAGCCTCTTACCGTTGGCTTCTTTCCGAAGGCATAAAGGAGCTTCTTAGCGAAGTTTCGCCAATCGAAGATTTTACGGGTAATAATTTCTCGCTCTATTTTCTTGACCACTCTTTGGGTGAACCAAAATACACGCCCCGCAAAGCCTTGGAAAAAGGCGGTACTTTTTCGGCTCCACTGAAGGTAAAAAGTCGTCTCATCAATAAACAAACAGGAGAAAATGTTGAGCAAGAAGTCTTTTTGGGCGATCTACCCCTGATGACAGAATCGGGAACTTTCATCATCAACGGTGTCGAGCGGGTCGTTGTCACCCAACTTACTCGTAGCCCGGGTATTTTTTACACCGCCGAAGTTGATCCGGCAACAGGGAGGAATTTATTTAAAGCCGAACTAAGACCAACTAGAGGTAGCTGGATAGAATTTGAAACGGCTAAAAATGACCTTATATCAGTTCGGATTGATCGAAAAAGAAGAATACCAGCGACCACTTTCCTACGCACGATTGGTTATGGCAGCACCGAAAAAATAAAAAGTCTATTTACGGACTTGGACATCAAACCAGACCACTCCTTTATCGAGATGACTTTGAGCAAAGATCCCGCCGAAACCTCTGAAGAAGCCTTTTTGGAAATTTATCGAAAAATGAGACCAGGAGACCCACCAATTTTAGAAAACGCCAAGTCACTTTTGGAGAACCTTTTCTTTAGCCAACGACGTTACTCTTTAGGTAAAGTAGGGCGTTACAAATTAAACAAACGACTTGGTCTACAGATACCAAACGATTCGGGTCACTACATTCTTTCGCCGGAAGATATTGTCGCGGCCATAAAGCTGCTAATTAAACTAAATAATGGCGAAGGGGCCGCTGATGATATTGATCACTTGGGCAACAGAAGGGTGAGAGCGGTTGGGGAGCTAGCTCAAAACACCCTACGGATTGGACTGCTGCAAATGGAAAGAGTAGTGAAAGAAAGAATGAGTCTTTCGGCGGACATGACCGCGGTGACCCCCACTGTTTTAATTAACGCGCGCCCAATAGTCGCCCGCCTGAATGAATTTTTTGCAGGCAGTCAGCTATCCCAATTTATGGATCAGATAAATTCACTTTCGGAACTAGAACACCTCCGGAGGCTGTCGGTGATGGGTCCAGGTGGGTTGACTCGCGAACGGGCTAGCTTTTCGGTTCATGATATAAACAACTCCCAATACGGCCGAATAGATCCAATCAAATCGCCAGAAGGACCCAACATTGGTTTGATTACCCACCTTGCTTTGACGGCGCGAATTAACGAGTATGGTTTTTTGGAGACACCGTATCGAAAAGTGATTAAAAGTGCTGGTAGAGCAAAGATCACCAAGGAAATTGTTTGGCTAATGGCTGATGACGAAGAGGATTTTTACATCACCCACTCTACTGTTTTGGCTGATAAGCAGGGTTTTATTTTAGATAAAAGAGTACCGTTGCGTTACAGGGGATCCTTTATTAGCGGTCCTTCTTTAACGATTGATTATATTGACTTGGCTCCTTGGCAAATGCTGGGAGCAAGCTCTGCTTTAATTCCATTTTTGGCTCACGATGAAGCCAACCGAGCGTTGATGGGATCAAATATGCAAAATCAAGCCGTACCACTAGTCCGTCCGGCAGCGCCAATTGTAGGCACCGGAATGGAAGGGCCAGTTGCGGAGAATATTGGTAGAGTAGTAAAAAGCCCGGTTGATGGTAAGGTAGAATTTGTTGACGCAAACGAGATAAGTATTCGGGGTACCGATAAAAAAGAATATAAATTTCCGTTGATTAAATTTGAAAAATCCAACCAAAATACTTGTTACTCTCAAAAGCCCCTGGTCTACGTAGGCGAAAAGGTCAAAAAAGAGCAACTGTTGGTTGATGGCCCATCGACCGAAAATGGCGAGCTTTCTTTAGGGCAAAACGTTTTAATTGCCTACATGAGTTGGGAAGGGTATGGCTATGAAGACGCAATCGTTATCAGTGATAGGCTAGTGCGGGAGGATGTCCTTACTTCCATACACATAGAAGAGTATGAAGCTTCAGTGAACGAAACCAAACTTGGTTCTGAAGAAACCACCAGAGATATACCCAACGTCGGCGAAGAGGCCCTGGCGAATCTAGATGAGGAAGGGGTTGTTTATATTGGAGCCGAGGTGGGGCCAAGCGATATTTTGGTAGGTAAAATTACACCAAAAGGCGAGACCGAACTCACCGCTGAAGAAAGATTGCTCCGGGCGATTTTTGGTGAAAAGGCCCGTGAGGTTCGTGATACTTCACTTCGAATGCCGCACGGAGAGCGGGGCACAGTAGTTGGCGTCCAGGTTCTTTCAAAAGAAGCTGGCGATGAACTGGAGCCGGGTGTAATCCGTTTGATAAAAGTAAAAGTTGCCCAAACTCGCAAAATTACTGTTGGTGATAAATTGGCCGGTCGTCACGGCAACAAAGGAGTAATTTCGAAAGTGGTACCAGTAGAAGATATGCCGTATCTGGAGGATGGTACGCCGATCGATATCATTATCTCTCCGCTTTCGGTCATTTCCCGAATGAATTTAGGCCAACTTTTGGAGACTCATTTGGGTTGGGCTGCGGCGAAACTAAATTACAAAGCTTCTGTACCGTCATTTGGTGGTTTTAAGGAAGAAGATCTCGCGGCCGAGTTAAAAAAAGCAGGCATACCAGACACCGGGAAAGTGACTTTGTACGATGGAAAAAGCGGCGCCGCGTTCCAAAACCCAATTACGGTCGGAATTGCTTATATTATGAAATTAGTGCATATGGTCGATGAAAAAGTCCACGCTAGAAGTACGGGACCTTATTCTTTGGTAACCCAGCAACCCCTTGGTGGAAAAGCGCAGATGGGCGGACAGCGTTTGGGCGAAATGGAAGTATGGGCGCTCGAGGCTTACGGCGCCGCCCACACGTTGCAAGAAATGCTGACCATAAAGAGTGATGATGTCATTGGTCGGGCCAAAGCTTTTGAAGCCATTGTCAAGGGAACTGATATTCCAGAGTCAACGGTACCCGAGTCCTTTAAAGTACTGGTAAAGGAACTAAACGGTTTAGGATTAAAAGTCGAACTTTTGGGGGCTGAGGTGGAGGAAGAAAAAGAAATAAGTAAAAAAGAACTTGAAGGCGAGGAAAAGACCGAGGAAGAAGCCAAAGAATTAGCCGAAGCTTCTGGTGAAGAAGCAGTTATTAAGGGAGAAGAGGTCACCAAGGGATTTAAAGTAGAAACTGTGCCGGCGGAAACTATTGTGGAAAAACAAACAGTTGAAGAAGGTAAATAATAATTTATGAATGAAATTCGTGATTTCGCAGCATTAAGAATAGTCCTTGCGTCTTCACAAGACGTCTTGTCCTGGTCTTATGGAGAAGTTACCAAACCAGAAACAATCAACTATCGAACATTTAAACCAGAAAAGGACGGGTTATTTGATGAAAAGATATTTGGCCCCACGAAAGATTGGGAATGCTACTGTGGTAAGTACAAAAGAATTCGCTACCGCGGAGTGATTTGTGATAAGTGTGGGGTGGAAGTAACCCAATCAAAAGTAAGACGAGAGCGTATGGGTCACATAAAACTAGCGGCTCCAGTTTCTCACGTTTGGTTTTTCAAAGGAACACCCTCGAAACTATCTCAACTGTTGGACATCACCCCAAGATATCTTGAAGCGATTATTTATTTTGCAAATTATCTGGTGATTGATGTTGACGAAGAAAAAAGGAAGAAAGCCTTAAGCGATCTAGATGAATCATTTAAAAAGCAAGCCGACCAAATCAAAAACGAGTATAAAAAGAAGCTGGAAGAAGTTGATAAAAACCTGAAAAATGAAATTAAAAAGCTAAGTATTAAAAACAAGGAACAAAAAGAGTTAATTATTGAGGAGCTGGAATTAAAAGCAAAATCAAAAAGGGCGAATGTAAAAGAAGAATTAGACTCTGAAATTAGTAAGTTCAACGAACTTCAAAAAACCGTCAAGGATAAAGTCAAACTGATAAAAACCCTTTCTGTCATTGCTGAAGACGAGTATCATAAGCTAGCTAGCTACGGGGTCGCCTCTTTTATGAAAGTTGGTATGGGGGCCGGGGCTATTTTGGAGGTTTTAAAAAAGATTGATCTAAACAAACTTTCTGGTCAACTTCGTGAAGATGTTAAAAATTCCACCGGCCAAAAACAACTCAAAGCTACAAAAAGACTCAGAGTCACCGAAGGCTTTAAACAAGCCGAGCTGAAACCAGAGTGGATGATCCTAGACGTCCTACCGGTAATTCCCCCAGATTTACGACCGATGGTTCAACTTTCTGGTGGTCGCTTTGCGACCAGCGATTTAAACGATCTTTACCGGCGCGTAATCAACCGAAATAACCGGCTCCGAAGACTTACTGATCTTGGTGCCCCGGAAATAATTTTGAGAAACGAAAAAAGAATGCTTCAAGAAGCAGTTGACTCCCTGATCGATTCCACTCAAAGACCCACACCAACGAGAGCAGGAGTTAAAGTATTGCGATCCCTTTCGGACATGCTCAAGGGTAAACAAGGTCGATTTCGCCAAAACCTTCTCGGCAAACGAGTTGATTATTCAGGCCGAAGCGTGATTGTTGTTGCACCCAATGTGAAGTTAAACGAGTGTTTGGTGCCAAAGGAAATGGCGTTGGAACTTTTCAAACCGTACGTGTTAAGGGAGCTAATTTTTCAAGGGTACGCGCCGAATGTTAAAAGTGCCAAACACGTCCTTGAAAGGCGGGGTACCGAAGTTTGGGATATTTTGGAATCAATTACTAAAAACCACCCGGTGTTGCTAAACCGGGCCCCCACCCTACACCGGCTTGGTATTCAAGCGTTTTACCCTATACTCACCGAAGGTAACGCCATTGGGATCCATCCTTCAGTTTGCGCTGGGTACGGGGCTGATTTTGATGGTGACCAAATGGCAATTCACGTGCCTTTGGCTAAAACGGCGCAAGACGAATCAATTTCAATAATGATGACTACCAATAATTTGCTTCGGCCGGCTGACGGTGAGCCCATCATGACGCCAAACCGAGACGTGTTTTTGGGACTGTATTACCTTACTAGTTTAGATGAGGGAGAAACAGAAAAATTTTTTGGAGAGGATGAGGCGATAAAAGCCCAAGAGCTCGGACATTTAGGTTTACGGGAGAGGATTAAAATCGTCTGGCGCGGCGAAATAATCGAAACATCTGTCGGTCAGATTCTTTTTAACCAGACCCTGCCGGAAGAGATGAGGTATGTATCCAAAGTAGTAAAAGGCCGAAACATAAAAGATATTTTGATCGTGTGCCAAAACCGTTTTGGAAAAGAGAGAACGGTGGAACTTATCGATGCTTTGAAATTTCTTGGCTTTTCATACGCGTCTATTTCGGGGGTGTCCATGTCGATTACCGACGCGCAAGTTATTCCCAACAAACAAAAACTAATTGACCAAGCCGAAGGCCAAGTAGAAGAGATAGAGAAAAACTTCCGGCGTGGACTTATCACTGATAGTGAGAAAGCCCGGTTATCCGAAGAGATTTGGTCCAATTTAACCGCCAAAATTGATCAGCTGACGTTGGAAAATATGAGTGCGGATAACCCGCTAAAAATGATGGAAGAATCAGAAGCTCGTGGAAGCCGAGACCAATTAAAACAACTGGCTGGTATGCGTGGTCTGGTCGCTGATCCGCTGGGACGAATTGTTGAGCTGCCAAGTAAAAGCAACTTTAGGGAGGGGCTGGAGGTATACGAGTACTTTACTTCTACTCGTGGCGCCCGTAAGGGATTAGTAGATAAGGCCTTAAAGACTGCCGATGCCGGTTACTTGACTAGAAGACTGGTGGATGTCACCCACGACGTTTTGGTACGAGAGGAAGATTGTGGTACAAAAGAGGGAATTACTCTTACCAATACCGAGGAAAGAACCACTTCCTTTAGCCGTCGAATTTTGGGAAGAACCGCCGTGGTAGACATCAAAAATAATAATAAAGGAGCGATTCTGGTGAAAAAGAGCCAGGAAATAACTGAAGAAATTGCCGAAAAAATAGAGCAGCAAAAAATAAACGAAGTATTTATACGATCTACTTTAACTTGCCAAACAAAATACGGAGTTTGTCAAACTTGTTACGGACGTGACCTAGCGATAAAAGAAAAAGTGAAAATAGGTACTCCCGTTGGTGTAATTGCGGCCCAGTCAATCGGCGAGCCAGGAACCCAGCTGACAATGAGAACCTTCCATCTGGGCGGTATCATTGGGTTGGATATAACTCAAGGTTTGCCTAGGGTAGATGAAATTTTTGAAGCCAGGAATCCGAAAACAGCGGCTGTAATGACCGAGATACCAGGTAAAGTAGAGGTAATTGAAGAAGGCGAAGAAAGAAAAGTAAGAGTATCTGGGCCCGACAAAAAAACTAAAGTAGAAAAAGAATACGTTATTCCGGTTGCCGCTGAGTTGTTAGTAAAAACTGGAGACACCGTAGAAGCAGGTTCGGCTCTGACGAGTGGTCACCTTGACCTAAAGACTCTTCTCGAAACAAAGGGTTTACGAGCTGTCCAGCAATACATTATTGAGGATCTGCAAAGAGTCTACGAGTCTCAAGGAGCGCCGATAAACGATAAACATTTTGAAACGATCATACGTAAAATGAGTGAAAAGGTAAGAATAAAGAATTCAGGAGATACCAGTCTACTTCCAGGTGAACTGGTCGATAGAACTCGCTTTACCGAAGAAAACGCCAAGGTTTTGGCCGAAGGTGGAGAGCCAGCCACCGCTTCGGTGGTGATTCTGGGGATCACCAGAGCCGCCCTTTACACCGAAAGCGTCTTGTCAGCGGCTAGTTTCCAAGAGACCACCAGCGTGCTCACCGACGCCGCTACCAGTGGGAAGATTGATTACCTAAGGGG
>JAUYHE010000034.1 GCA_030690175.1 bacterium
TCTCAAAACAATATTCGAGTAATTTCTGGACTCGAAGTTAATATAAACGCTGATGCTACGCTACAAGTTCCGGACGATGTATTGGCCAAACACGACATTATCTTCGTGTCAATCCACACTAGTTTCCGTCAGGATAAGGAAGAAATGACAAACCGAATCTTAAAGGCGTTGGAAAACACGCACGTAGATGTTTTCGCTCACCCTACCGGAAGGTTACTTCTCGAGAGAGAGGGAATCGACGCCGATTGGGAAAAAATATTTAGGAAAGCAGCGGAGCTTGGAAAATTCTTGGAAATTGACGGTTACCCAAACCGTTTAGATTTACCAGATACTTTAGTACTTCAGGCTAAGAAGCTTGGAGCTAGATTTACAATCGATACCGACTCTCATCAAATTGCCCATTTAGATTTAATGGAATACGGTGTTTCAGTAGCCAGGCGGGGTTGGCTTGAAAAGAGCGATGTTATCAACACCTTGCCGTATTCAAAACTAAAAGATATACTTGACATCAAAGATTGATTGAAAGGAGGTGTGAATATGCCATACGTTCTGATAATTTCCGCTTTCATAGTGGTTGTTTTTGTATTCGTTTTAGGTGTGTACAACGGTTTGATTACCGCCCGAAATCGAGTCAAGGAGTCTTGGAGTGGTATTGATGTCCAACTGAAAAGACGCTCTGACTTGATCCCAAACTTGATTGAGACGGTGAAAGGCTACGCCAAGCACGAGCGGGCAGTGTTTGAAAACGTGACGAAAGCCAGAAGCGCGCTTCTCGGAGCGAGCGATGCAAAAGCAGCCGCACAGGCGGACAACATGCTCACTGGGGCCTTAAAATCTTTGTTTGCTGTCGCGGAAAACTACCCACAATTAAAAGCGAGCGAAAACTTCACAGAACTTCAAGAGGAACTTTCCGATACCGAAACAAAGATTGCCGCTTCAAGACAATTTTACAATTCCAACGTATTGGACTACAACAATAAACTGCAGGTTTTTCCAAACTCGATAATCGCCAACAGTTTTGGATTTAAGCCTGAAGAGTTCTTCGAAGCCGGAGAAGCCGCAAAAGAACCGGTGAAGGTGAAATTTTAATCTGCCGAGTTTGAACGGTTGGATAACGATTAAATTATTATAGTTTAGATTCACTGCACATGGGGTTGGGCAATGGTGCAAACAATTTATAAGCAAATAGATTCAAATCGAATGAAAGCAGCAATTTTGATGCTGGGTTTTTCGGTTTTTATTATTCTAGTAGCTTACATTTTAGTTCTGGCTTTGGGCTATCAGGGAACTGGGGCCTTAAGTTTTGTAGGAATATTCCTGATCATATCAGGTTTGATAAACCTGGGGTCGTACTACTGGTCAGATAAGCTAGTATTAAATATGTCTGGGGCTGTGTCCATTGAGAAGAAAGATAATCCCGAGCTTTATCGGACTGTTGAAAATCTAACAATTGCTTCTGGTACGCCAATGCCGAAAATATATTTGATTGATGACCAGGCCCCAAACGCCTTTGCTACCGGTCGAGACCCCAAACATTCAGCTATCGCATTTACGACTGGGATATTAAATAGTCTTGAGAGATTGGAGCTGGAAGGGGTGGCGGCTCATGAACTTTCCCACGTAAAAAACTACGACACTAGGCTAATGAGTATTGTGGTTATTTTAGTTGGCACAGTGGCCATCCTGGCAGATTTATTTTTTAGAAGTCTATGGTGGGGGCGGGGAAACGACGAACGACGCGGTGGTAATGTAATTATATTTGTAGTTGGCATTGTTGTAGCCATCCTTGCTCCTATCGCAGCCTCAATAATTAAGTTTGCTATTTCAAGAAGAAGAGAGTTTTTGGCCGACTCTTCTGGTGCCCTACTTACCAGAAATCCGGAAGGTCTAGCCTCTGCACTTCTAAAAATTAGTAGTAGCACAGTTTCAGCAAAGCATGCTAATCCAGCGACCGCACATTTGTTTATAATTAACCCCCTAAAAGGGGAGCGCGCAAAAAGTTGGCTGGCTGGTTTGTTTCAAACCCACCCGCCGGTAGAGGAAAGAGTAGAGGCCTTAAGAGCTTCGATTGGGGCAACCTTATGAAAAAAACAATCTCTAAAAAGGAAATTGAGCATGTTAGCTCTCTTGCAAACCTACCGTTAAAAAATTCCGAAGTCGAAAAGTTTACTGTTCAGCTTTCCGAAGTAATTGACTACAATATTTCTCTCCTTGAAAAAATTAATACCGAAAATGTTCTGCCTACAGCTCACGTCACCGGAGCAAGTAATATCCAGAGGGCTGATGAGACACAGCCGGGATTAAGTCAGCAGGAAGCTTTGCAGAACACAAAAAGTGAGCACAATGGGTTTTTCAAAGTAAAACCAATTTTGTCGCGCGGATAACAATAACAAAATGGAACTTACGAATTTAACAATCAAAAAGGCGAACGAAGGGTTGAAAAATAAACAATTTTCGGCGGTAGAATTAACCAAATCCATTTTCGAACGAATAGAAAAATTTGAATCAAAAATAGATGCCTTTCTCCTCCTTACCAAAGAGCTGGCCAAAAAACAAGCTGAAAAAACCGACTTACTTATTAGTGAAAACCAATCTCTAAATACTTTAATGGGTATCCCGGTTGCGATTAAAGACGTTATTGTTACCAAAGGTATAAAAACTACCGCTGGGTCAAAAATACTGGCTGATTTTATCCCACCTTATTCAGCGACCATTTACGAAAGTTTAGAAAACGCGGGCACGGTTTTGATTGGAAAAACAAATTTGGATGAGTTTGCGATGGGTGGTTCAACTGAAAACTCGGCTTTTAAGGTAACTAAAAACCCATGGGATGTCCGACGGGTACCGGGTGGTAGTAGTGGTGGATCTGCCGCAGCCGTTTCAGCCGAAATGTGTATTTACGCGCTTGGTACTGATACGGGTGGAAGTATTCGGCAACCAGCCAGTTTTTGCGGGGTTGTTGGGATAAAACCAACTTACGGACGGGTGAGTCGCTACGGCCTGATCGCAATGGCTTCTTCCCTTGATCAGATCGGCCCAATTACCAAGACAGTCGAGGATGCCGCCCTAGTGTTAAATGTGATTTCCGGTTGGGACAAGAGAGATTCTACAAGTGTAGATTTGGAAGTACCTGATTACACTAAGTTTTTGACCGGAAACGTTCGTGGTGTCAAGATCGGGGTGCCAGGAGAATTTTTTGGCAGCGGTGTTGACAAGAGTGTAAAAGAAACAACCGAAACTGCCCTGAAGCGTCTTGAGCAGTTAGGAGCAAAAATAGTTGAGGTCTCCTTGCCAAGGTCAAAAGAAGCACTCGCCGTTTATTATTTAATTATGCCGTCTGAAGCTTCCTCAAATTTAGCTAGATACGACGGCGTCCGTTTTGGTAACGAGAGGGAAACCTTCGGCTCCGAAGTAAAAAGGAGAATAATGCTGGGAACTTACGCCTTGTCATCTGGCTACTACGACGCGTATTACCTAAAGGCAGCGAAAGTGCGCAGTTTAATTCAAAAGGAGTTTGCCGAAGTCTTTAAAACTGTCGATTTAATTGCTAGTCCTACTTCACCCGTGCTACCGTTTAAAATTGGCGAAAGGGTTGATAATCCCCTGCAGATGTATTTGGCAGATGTGTTGACAGTGCCCGCCAATCTTGCTGGATTGCCTGGGATATCGATTCCCTGCGGGTTGGCACAGGAACTGCCAGTGGGACTGCAGCTTATTGGAGACCATTGGCAGGAAGGAAGTATTCTAAACATGGCCTACACCTACGAACAAAACTTTCTTTTCAGCGAAAAACCCAAGTTGTAATATGAACTTTTTAAATAAACTATTTTTTAGTCAAAAGAAGTCAAAAAAAGGAAGATTAAATCTGACGGTTAGTGACCGACAGAAGATTGAAGATATTTGGACGGTAATAGAACAATTGCAAAGTCTAGTTAAACCGTCTGCCTTTCGGGAAGCGGTTATCGAAGCTGACAAACTAGTTGACTTTGCCTTGGATAAAATATATCCGGGCAAAGACAATGCAGCTGAAAGATTGAAAGAAGCAAAAGAGCTTTTCGAAAGAAATCGGCAAGATTATGAAAATCTTTGGTACGCACATAAACTGCGAAATGAAATGGTTCATACGGTTGGTTTTGAATTACCAACACAAGAAGCAAAAGTAATTCTGGACTATTTTAAAAGGGCTTTAGAAATAATTGGGGTAAAATGACGCAGTATAAAACTACCATTGGTTTAGAAATACACGTCCAATTAAAAACAAACTCAAAAATGTTTTGTACTACTAGTGCGCAGTATTTTGGTTCTGAACCAAATGTTCACACTTGTCCAGTGTGTCTAGGACTACCTGGCGCTTTACCAGTAATAAATAAAGAAGCGATAGAGTCAGCAGCCAAGTTTGCCTTAGGTCTTCACTGTCACGTATCAGACGTAAGCAAATTTGACCGTAAGAATTACTTTTATCCAGACCTGCCCAAGGGTTTTCAAATTTCTCAACTCGATCTACCCATAGGCAAAAACGGTTGGTTGGTGGTAGAAGGTAAGAAAATACGTATTAATCGTGCCCATCTCGAGGAAGATACCGGAAAACTAATCCACGCCAAAGTAGATGGGAAGTCCGTCAGTTTGGTTGATTTTAACCGCAGTGGGGTGCCGCTAATGGAAGTTGTATCCGAGCCAGATATCGATAGCCCAGACCTAGCCAGATCATACGCGAAAGTTGTTCACCAGCTGGCGAGATATCTTGATGTATCGAATGCAGATATGGAAAAGGCTGGGATGAGATTTGATGCAAACGTGTCGGTGAGTAAAGAAGGCATTGACAAACTAGGCGAAAAAGTAGAAATAAAAAACATTAATTCGTTTCGCTTTCTCGAAAAAGCCTTAGTCTTTGAAGTCGAAAGGCAAATAAAAACACTTGAGTCTGGAAAACAAGTGATTCAAGAAACTCGGGGTTGGGTAGAAGACAAAGCTATCACCGTGTCCCAAAGGGTAAAAGAAACCTCTCCTGACTACCGCTATTTCCCAGAACCAGATTTACCGCCTTTGGTTTTTAACGAAGCTGACATAGAAAAGTTGAGAAAGATGCTACCAGAATTACCGGATAAAAAAATGGATCGATTCGTACTGGAATATGGATTGGATAAAATAACTGCTCAAAATTTAACTGAGGATAAAAATCTTGCTCAATGGTATGAGGATGGACTGACGATTTACGCAAAAGATGATAAGAATAAAGCCGCAAAGGCAAAAGTATTGGCAAACTGGGTGGTAGGCGAGTTGATAAGAAATCTACGTGAAAAGGCAATTAACATAAATTCTGCGTCGATAGAACCGGCCGGACTTATCGAATTACTTAGGTTGGTAGACAGCAGTGAAATTAACCAAACAACCGCCAAAAAAGTTTTTACCCAGATGTTTTCTACCGGTAAGACGCCATCCCGTATAATTAAAGACGAGGGTTTAGCGCAGGTATCGCAAGAGGCGGATTTGGAGGAATTGTTAGATGAGGTAATAGTCGAAAATGAAAGTGCGGTAGAAGATTATCGGCAAGGCAAAGCAGCTTCGCTAGGATTTTTGTTGGGTCAGGTTATGCGTAAAACCGGTGGTAGGGCCAATCCAGTAGTTGCTAGCAAGCTATTAAAGGAAAAACTTGCTCATGGAAACAGAAACTGAAGTAAAATACAATTTTATTCAGACAAATCAAGATCTAACCAGGGTATTGGGGGAAATTGAAAAGGAATCAATCATCTCCGTCGATACCGAGGGAAGCGCTTATAATCCTTACGAAGCTAAACTTTTGCTTTTACAAATAGCCACGAAAGACAATGCCTTCGTTATTGACTGCGGTCAAGTTGATATTAGCCCATTAAAACCTGTTTTGGAGGCTAATCGCCCGATTAAAATAATACAAAACGCAAAGTATGATTATTCGCTACTAAAGGTACAAGCGGGGATTACTCTGGGCAATTTGTTTGACACCATGTTAGCAGAGCGAATCTTAACTTGTGGCATCTCGAGAGAAATTTCTTTAAAAACCTTAGCCGAAAAATACCTAGGCCAAAAAATTGATAAATCGATACGAGAAGATTTTTCTAATCCGCGCAACCCAGCTTTGCGTGGTAAGTTTACAAAAGTGCAACTAGATTACGCGGCTAGCGATGCCATAGTTTTAAGGGAAATTTTTGAACAACAATACCGGCAACTACGTGGTGAGGGTCTGATTGAAACAGCTAAGCTTGAATTTGCAACTGTTCCGGCGGTAGCGGAAATGGAAATACGCGGTTCGCTTATCGATAAAGAAAAATGGCGTTCCCACATATCGGAACTAGGGAAAAAAAGGGATCAGATAAACAAAGAGATCCAAGATGATATCCGCCATCTTGCTCCTTACACCCAAGTGGATTTATTTGGAAAGGAGAGCGACACAGTAAATTTGGATAGCCCTCTTCAACTGCTTGGCGTTTTCAAAAAATTGGGAGAAAACTTGCCTAATACGTCCGAAGCTATTCTACAAAAAACAAAACACCCCTTGGCAAAAAAACTACTCGAGTACCGAGCTTATGAAAAAATGATAACTTCTTTTGGGGAGTCCATTTTAGAAAAAATTAGTCCTATTACAGGTAGACTTCACCCTGATTTTTTGCAGCTAGGCGCTGATACTGGCCGATTTGCCTGTAACAATCCAAACCTGCAACAAATACCAGCCGATTCAGGCTTTCGCAGTTGTTTTATTGCGACACCAGGATACAAACTAATTACCGCTGATTATTCTCAAATAGAACTTCGGATCATGGCTGAAGTAAGCGAGGACCCAGCCTTTTTAAAAGCCTTCAAAGAAGATTTGGACTTACATTCTCTTACCGCTAGTCAAATGTTTCGCGTGCCGCTAGAAAAGGTTAATAAAGATAAACGATTTCAAGCAAAATCAATTAATTTTGGTTTGATGTACGGTCGGGGACCGGTATCATTAAGCAATCAAATTGGCCTTTCCGTTGATGAATCTAAAAAACTTTTAGATGTCTATTTTGCTAGTTACAAAAAAGTAAAGAGGTGGCTTGATGACGTGGGCCGAAGTGCTATTCGGAATGGTGGTGTAAGAACCCTTGGTGGGAGAAGACGGTTGTTTAGTCTTCCTGATCGCAGTCACCCAGATTATGATAAATTAATGTCCGCGATCGAACGCCAAGGTAAAAATATGCCCATTCAAGGCACCAGTGCTGATATTACCAAATACGCTCTTGCTTATATCCACAACGAATTTAAGGATAGAAAGCTAGATGCCTATCTTATTCATACCGTTCATGACGAAATTGTAGCTGAAGCAAGAGAAGATATTGTGGACCAAGTTGCCGTCTTGATAGAAGAAATGATGGTGAAGGCCGGTGAGAAACTACTTAAAAAAGTACCGGTAAAAGTAGACATCCACGTTTCTAATTGCTGGGAAAAAGGTTAAAAGTAAAAATGATTACTAATACTAACGATCATTTAGATCACATTGGAAAACTAATATTAAAGTTGGTTTATCCTCATGAGCACAACGAGCATCGTCCGTTCCTGCTACGAAGCCATGGATTGCTCGTCTTTCTTTTGGTTTTGATCTTTTCCCAGATAGCCGTGAATCTTACCAGCCGCAGTGGCCAAGTACTTGGTTTCGCGACCAACATCTCGGTCTCTGAAATAATAAGTTTAACTAACAATGAGCGCACATCTTCCGGGTTGGGCTCGCTAAAAGAAAATTCCGCGCTAGACGGCGCCGCCTCTCTAAAAGCAAAAGATATGTTTGACAAAGATTATTGGGCCCATTTTGCTCCCGATGGCACCTCGCCTTGGTACTTCTTTGGTCTGGTTGGCTATAAATACACTTGGGCGGGTGAGAATTTAGCCCGTGATTTTGCTACTTCGTCTGGTGTTGTTGCGGCTTGGATGGCGAGCAGTGGTCACCGGGCCAATATTTTAAATCCGAATTTTGATGAAATTGGTGTGGTGGTGTTAAACGGTAATTTGGAAGGTGAGGACACGACGTTGGTGGTCCAATTATTTGGTAAGCCAGTTTCTGTTGCGGCTGCCCAACCAACTAGTGGCCAAAGTAGCAGCCCGGAGGCGAAACCTACGAACGTTCAAGCCCAGTTAAACGTACCAAACTCTGCCCAGGAAAAGACAGCAACTGGAGAAATCAAAGATAAAGCCGGAAAACCCGCGTCTTCAAACAATCAACTATCGATTGGAAACGTCCTACCCGTCACCTCTCTAGTGAAGAATATGACTAGTAGTCAAAAAGTGACCTTGTCGCTGCTGGCGATAATTTTCGCTCTGTTTATCTTTGATTCATTCGTAATTTTCAGGAGAAGGCAACACCGCTCTGGTAGCCATTCTCTTGCCCACGCCAGTATGATATTACTATTGATAGCCCTTACTTTAATCTATGGCCATGGAGCAATCGTCTAATTTAAGAGACAAAATTGTCGATACAAAATACCATTTGGAGCACCTGATCCAGTACGGGTTACTGCTGGTAATATTTGCGTTCTCTTTATTTTTGCTGGTTCAGATTAATAATGTTTTTGCCCGGCTTTTGATAATAACAGTACTTTCGCTTGTTTACTTGGGTTGGGGAATACGGCACCACTTTGAAGAGAAAAATCTTACCACTAGCCACGTTCTGGAATATTTAGTAGTGGCGGCTTTGATTTTTACCGTGTTGTCATTCGTTTTCCTGATTTGACAAAGAAACCGGGGGCGACTAAAATCTACACCTCTATATATGGAAAAAAGTCCAGCTATTACTGAAAAGAAAGAAAAAATCGCTGAAGTTCCCCCTTCAACTACCGTCGTCCCAGGTGACTTGGTGCGGGTTAATACCAAGGTAAAGGAAGGTGGAAAAGAACGCCTCCAAATGTTTGAGGGGACGGTTATTAAGATTCGCGGTCGGGGAGCGTCAAAGATGTTTACCGTTCGTAAGATTGCCAGTGGGGGTATCGGAGTGGAGCGGATTTGGCCGCTCTCTTCACCCTCGATTGAAAGTATAAAAATAGTTAAACACCGCCCGCAAAGACGTGCCAAGCTCTACTATCTTCGTAAATTAACCGGTAGAGAAGCCACCGGTGCGTCTTTGTAAAATTTTATGAAGTTCCCAGCCACCTTTGACCTGGAAAAGCAACTGTGGGAAAAAGGGCTAAATCTAATTGCTGGTATTGATGAGGTGGGTAGAGGTGCTTGGGCCGGACCAGTTGTCGCCGCCGCCGTGGTTTTTCCGCAATTTTTTGCTCCCAGCTTTCGGTTGTATGATTCCAAATTGTTGGGCGCAAAAGAAAGAGAGGATCTGGCTACAAAAATCTGGCAAAGTGCGTTTGTTGGTATCGGGATAATAGGCGTACCGACGATTAATAAATCAGGGATTGGTAAGGCGACCCAAAAAGCATTTCGCCAGGCAGCCTTTTCTTTACAAGTTTCCCCCGAGCATTATTTAATTGACGCGTTTTACATTAGTTATTGGAATCGAGCCATTCAGACCCCAATAAAAAGTGGTGACAAAATCTGTGCTTCGATAGCGGCCGCTTCAGTCGTAGCCAAGGTTTATCGAGACGATCTGATGAGAGGGTTGGCCCAAAAATACCCTGCGTACGGTCTTCATTTTCACAAGGGTTATGGTACCAAGGCTCACCAGAGAGCAATTGCTCGCCACAAACTTTCCAGAATTCACCGCCGCTCTTTTAATTTAGCCCCTTATTTAAATGGATAAAAAGAGTTTAGGTGCCAAAGGCGAAACAATTGCGGTTTCGCTACTGCGTAGGCAAGGCTATAAAATCTTGGAAAGAAATTTCCACTCTCGTTTTGGCGAAATTGATATTGTCGCTCAAGACGCAGACACTTTAGTATTTGTCGAGGTAAAGACCCGTTGGAGCAAAGAATTTGGGTTGCCAGAAGAATCAGTTGGAGCGCGGAAACTAAAATCCATTGAGAAAGTAGGTCAATATTTTCGCCTTCTTCATCCAGAGGTGCCTTCGTCCGAGAGAATTGATGTAGTGGCGATTGAGCTGGACAATTCTGGGAAAATAATCCGCCGCGAACTCATCAAAAATGTGAGCGGTTAGATCAGTAAATTACCCCGTGATTGAAAGTTTAGGCTCATTTTGTTATCATTGTTTGGTCTGGGCCCGTAGCTCAACGGTAGAGCGCCAGCCTTTTAAGCTGGGCGTTGTGGGTTCGAATCCCACCGGGCTCACCAGGAAAAGGAAAGCCCCGAATGTGGGGATTTTTCTTTTTCTCGCGAGTCTCTGGGTCGAATACCTTAGGGTTCGTAGTCCACGAAGTGGTCACAGGGCGCGTAGCGATCCAATCCCACCGGGCTCACCAGGTAGTTTTATAGCAAAGTGAAATTCATTGACAAAACCAAAATATTTGTGTATTATTGTTGTGTATGAATAAACGAGTTAATATTAGCTTACCCACGACCACCTTAGAAAAACTAAAGACCGAAATTCCCGAAGGAAAGAGAAGCAAGTTTATTGCTGAATCTTTAGAAAAAAATTTGCGGGAAAAGATAAGCTTAAAAGAATCTATTATTAGAGATCTGAAAGAAAACCGCTGGATCGATGAAGAAGTAATGAAAGAATGGGAAGGTACAGAGACGCCTTGGCCTGAATACTAATGCTAATTAAACGAGGTGAAATCTACAGCGCAGATCTGATTGAGAAAGACACCAAAGGGGCAGAAATAGGTAAAATCAGACCTGTATTGGTAGTACAAGCAAATAGTTGGAATGATATTTTAGCCTCTACAATAATTGTCCCACTTAGCTCACGACTGCCAACTTACATCAGTCCAAGAAGCGTCGTTTTGAGAAAAGATGAATCTAGTTTGGATAAAGAATCAAGCGTTGTGTTTTCTCAAATTCGCTCAATAGACAAATCTAGATTGCAGAAGAAAATCGGAAAGTTGCCAGCAGAGAAAATGAAGGCGGTTAACAAGGCTTTATCTCTAACATTGGGCCTAGAATCTATAGATTAAACCTCATTTCCTCAAACTACTGCCATCCTAGCATTTTTGGTGTAAAATTCGAATATGCAGAAATTTGGAGTTGTTACAGGTGCTAGTACTGGAATCGGTCAAGCAATTTCGGTTGAACTAGCTAAAAACGGTATTTTTGTAGCCTTGGTTGCCAGAACTGTAGATAGATTGGAAAAAACCAAAAGCCTCGTCGAACGAGTGGGCGGCAAAGCAGAAATATTTCCAACAGATTTAAGCAAGATAGAATCAGTAAACGAATTGATCTCAAAAATAAAAGCCAAAACCAACCAAGTGGCTGTTTTAGTAAACGTTGCCGGGATTTGGCACGGGGAGAGCGAAGTTTTTGCTGGAAAGGATTTGGAGGAATTTCCCCAAGAGGTTATTTTAGATACTTATACAGTGGGTATTACGGCCCCAACGCTTCTTTCTCACGGCCTTATTCCACTTATGAAACCGGGAAGCAAAATAATAAACATTTCTGGCACCTTCGAATCTGGAGCGAAGGGATGGGTACCCTATTACGTTTCCAAAAGAGCAATTGAGGATTTAACTATTGGACTGGCCGAAGAACTAAAGAAGAAAGGAATCCAGGTTAATTGCGTATCTCCCTCGGACACAGCGACCGAAGCCTACAAAAAATATTATCCCCAATATATCGAGGATTCTATAGCTCCGGAAGAAATTGCTAAATTCGTTGCAAAGCTCTACTCACAGGGAACAACTGGTAAGATATTTGTTATAAAAAAGAATAAGACACCTTTCGTTGGCTTTCATAAGTAATCAAAGAACCTATCTAGCATTTTTGGTGTAAAATTAGAAATATGAAATCCCCACGATTTGTTATTTGTGAGATATCTGATCTAACTTTTAGTCCTGAAGCAAAACTACAACCATTCGATACTTATAAGGTCAGAACAGCTGCAAGAGGTGTTTTGATTTATGAAGGCAAGATTGCGCTCCTAAATGTTACTAAGAAGAACTATCATAAGTTACCAGGAGGAGGAATTGAATCGGGGGAATCGAATGAGGAAGGTTTCAGAAGAGAGCTACTTGAAGAAACTGGGTCAAATTGTGAGTTAATGGATGAAGCTGGAGTAACTATCGAATATAGAGACCAGTTTAATCTTCTCCAAATTTCTTATATTTATTTAGCTAAAGTTGTTGGAACTCCAGGCAAAGTTAATTTTGTACACGACGAGATTGATGATGGATTTAAGTTAGAATGGGTTCCATTCAATGAAATCGAGAGCGTAATGAACAAAGACAACCCAACTGACTATGAAGGGCGTTTCATAAGTTTAAGAGATAAGGAAATCCTAGCTTTTTACAAAGACAAGATAAAATAGCTCGCTTTCTATTAAATGTAGGAATACTTGTCTAGTAGAGGTTGCAACTTGTATAATCCTGACAACTTAAACTGAGTCACGAACTCCTTGAATCTGATCAAGAAACTTCGTGGGTCACCAGAAACGGTTGACAAAAATAGATATCTATCTCATTTCCTGCAACTGCCTAGATATCTTTTGCAGGCCTTCTTCTACTTGAGGAAATACATCTTTTCGCTCGGAAAGACGTACTTCTTCTAAATAAC
>JAUYHE010000043.1 GCA_030690175.1 bacterium
ATCATTGTGATGGAAGAACCAGAAATCCTTTACTCTAGAGTACTTTTACCTCATTATCTCCGAGATCAAATCCCATTTGAAAGACTACACATACGAAAGCCAGAAAGTTACGAAGAAAACAGAGTAGAATTTATGAAAGGAGTAAGGGCGGGTAGAATTAATATTCAGAAAAAAGAAGTTACGCTTTCAAATGGAGAAAAAATTACTTACAAAAAACTTCTAATCGCTTCTGGTGGCAAAGTTAATAAACTCCAAGTGCCAGGTGCAGATCTAAAAGGTATAACTTATCTACGGACAATCCAGGACGTTCAAGAAATTAAAAGTCTCATGAAAAAGGCCAAAAATAGTGTAGTTATTGGCGGGGGTTTTATAGGTATTGAGTATGCTCAAAGCTTTGTGAAAGCTGGGTTGAAAGCTACTTGCGTCACCCGCGAACCCTTTTTTTGGAGCGGAGTAGTTGGTGAAAACATGGGGAAGTTTATCAATAAAATCTTGCAGGAAAATGGTGTGGATATAGTCGCCGTAGACGAAGCAGTTGAGTTTGTTGGTAATAATAGTTTGGAAGAGGTGAGGTTAAAAAGTGGTAAAAAAGTTCCAGCAGATATCGTCGGTGTAGGAATAGGAATTCATATGGATCTGGATCATTTGGTTGGTTCTGGAATAAAAATTGATAAAGGCGTCATTACGAACGAATATTTAGAGACAGACGCATCGGATGTCTGGGCAGCAGGGGACATTGCGCAGTTTTACGACGTAATATTTAACAAACACCACCAAATGGGAAATTGGTCCAACGCCGCTGCCCAAGGTAAAGTAGTGGGCCCAAATATGGTCGCCGGTTGGGGATCGAGCCGCTCAGGACGAGAGCAATTTATCACGGTTTCGGCTTACACCATCAGCATCTTTGATGTACCGTTTACCTTTATGGGAGATCCAGTTGTGGATTGGGAGACGGAAATTGTGGAGAGAGGCTCGATCGAAGATGGTACGCTTGGCCGTATTCATTTGAAAGATGGAGCCATTACTGGTGCGGCGCTGCTAAATCTTTCAGTCGACCGCCGACCAATTGAAGAATTAATAAAAAATCGTGTTAAAATAAGCGTTGGTAAGGAGAAGCTGGCAGATACAAGTTTTGAACTCAATTCACTTCTTCCTACCTAAGAAGAATGGATTTACCAAAAGCAAAAAATTCCTTTTCCGAATCTCATAAAGTATCCTCAAACCTACGTGACATTATCCTCGGTGGGCAAGACGGACTCGTCAATGTTTTGGGGATAGTACTGGGGGTTGCGGTCGCTTCGCAAGATCTTCGAATTATATTGGCCGCAGGACTGGCCGCCACTTTCGCCGAGAGCGTGTCTATGGCCGCGGTTGCTTACACTTCAACTCGCGCCGAGCAGTCCTATTATCAAAGCGAACTGGAACGAGAAAAGAAGGAAATAGAAGAAATTCCAGAGGCCGAAATAGAAGAGATAAGGGAAATCTACAGACACAAAGGATTTTCTGGAAAATTACTTGAAGACGTGGTTAAAAAAATCACCTCAAACAAAGAAGTATGGCTAGATGAGATGATGAAATTTGAGCTTGGTTTACAAGATGCCGGCGCAAAAAATGCGTTTTTAAGTGGCGTGGTGGTTGGGTTTGCGGCGTTTGTAGGATCGCTTATCCCGATGCTGCCTTTCTTCTTTTTGAACTACGTGCAGATATCAATAAGCGAAGCGGTTTGGATATCATTAGCAATTTCGGCCCTTACCCTATTTGTTGTCGGAGCGTATAAAGCTAAGACTACGGTAGGTGATTGGAAAAAATCTGGCGCTGAAATTGCGGTAATTGGAATAGTCTCCGCTCTTATAGGGTACATCGTTGGCCTTTTCTTCAGAGCCCCACCCGTATAAATAACATACTCTAGCTAGCCATTAAGATGGCTAGCGCAGGACTCGAGAATACTTGAGAAATTGAGAAGCTCGAAAAATTCGAAAGTATGAAGAGTCCTATAGCCTTTACTTTTAGGTCTTTTTGTGCTATAATTTTCCCTAATTCATTTAGCCGAGCAATAGAAAGGAGATGCACGTGCTTGGCTTGTTCAACAGGCTAGTCGCGGTTTTCTGGAGGTTCTTCCGTCGCTCAACCCGGACTTCTCCGCTACCTTCGTTGGTTGCGGGTGGGTCTAGGACTGGCGCGAGACTTCCGCGGAACCGCTCACGTCGGAACGGTCGTCGCCACCTGCGACACCGATTCCGGACGAGAAGGCTGGTCCGGAGACAGAGGAACCGTCGGGTGAAGCGAATCTTTCGCCGACTCCGACAGCCTCTTCAGTTCCCGGTGGCCGCCTAACAACGACCGCTCGATTCAAGGAGGTATAAAAAGTGAGAGGGGTTTTTCTTTTGATCGCGGCTATGCTCGCGATCGGCACCCTGGCCATCGGCGCCAACAGCGCTGGGGCACGCGGCTCCCACGTGGAGTACGTGGTGCCGGATCAGACGGGTCTCAACGTGGAGACCCACGGTAACGGTTTGGTCGAGGTGGAGGTGGACGTCTGCATTACTGCAGGTGGAAGCTTCAGCTTCGACATCCTGATTTCATCGGATCGGGAGGGAGACAGCGACCTTACCGTCCGGAAGCAGGGGAACCCCGACATCAAGTCGTGGTTCGCTCTGGAACCGGCAAAGGTTGCTTTACCATCGGTCGGTACGGCCGTGAAGGTAACCATCTCGCCGCCGGAGGGTCAGGGGTTGTCACAGCCGGCATCGGTGCGTATCCAGGAAGTCGGGGACGGCCCCGCGCCTGGTGGGCACCACGGAGTAAAGGTGAGAGTGGACTGCGTGAAGCAGCCTGCTCCGATTCCGAGTCCAACACCGAACAACCCGACGCCGACAGCGACGCCGGTGGCGTCATCGGCCGGACCGCTGCCGCCGACGCCGACACCACAGATTCCTACAGAGTTACCGAACTCTGGTGGACAACCGCTCGAGCAAAGGGACTCCCCTTGGAGGTACCTGTTGATCGGCGGAGGTGTCCTGGTCCTTTCGGGAGTTTACTTGGCCTTGCGCTCTTGGCGTGGAGTCCGGTAACCGAACAAGGGTGCCAGCGGGGCCGCCAGTATGCAACGAGTTTACTCGAAGCAGCTGGCGGCCCTCACTATTTCTTGGCATTGACAAATTGGTTTAAAATCAATTGATGAGCGTCTTGTTTTTCATCGTCATCTTCAGCTTTCTTGAAGCTACTGTTTCCCTGGTAGGTGGAGTAGTGCTTCTTTGGCAAGCGCAGCTAGCCAAAAAAATCTCTCTTTATTTAATTAGTTTCTCCGCCGGCGCCCTGCTTAGCGTAGCTTTACTCGATCTTTTACCAGAAGCAATTGAAAAAAGCGGTCAAACAAATCAAGTGGTCGCGTTTTTACTTGCTGGCTTTTTATTATTTTTTATTATTGAACGTTTGCTTCTGTGGAATCACGGTCACGAAACTGAAGAAAAAGAAACCCATGCTTATACCAGTTTGGTTGCCATAGGAGATACGGTCCATAATTTTATCGACGGAATAGTAATTGGCGCTACTTTTTTGGTTGACATTCATTTGGGTATTATTACCACTATCGCGGTTATCTTTCACGAGATCCCTCAAGAAGTGGGCGATTTTTCCATTATGCTTCACGGTGGTCTTTCAAAAATGCGGGTTTTTGTTTACAATTTAATTTCTTCCCTGGCTACGGTAATTGGGGCTATTTCGATATTTATCCTGGGAAATCGAGTTGAAAGCGGCGTCTCCCTTTTTATTGCTCTAGTGGCAGGTGGATTATTGTATATTGCTTCATCGGACCTTTTGCCTCAAATTGCCAAAGAGGAACATTTTCTGAAAGTTTTTATTCAGATTGTCCTTTTACTAGCCGGTATTGGCGTCATTTTTACCGTTGGCCAAATAACTAATGTTTAGGATTTTAAAGTACCCCAAATTTCTTGACTTTTAATAACTGCCTAGTTACGATGTTGGTAAGAGGACTAGATGGAAAACGCTGAACCCAAAAAAGTTTTAGTGGTTGATGATGAAGCAGCTGTTAGAGAAATCTATAGCAAGGAATTTACTAATTCTGGTTTCAAAGTTTCTCTTGCAGCTAACGGCGAAGAAGGTCTTTTAAAAGCTGGGGAGGAAAACCCAGACCTTATTTTGCTGGATGTAATGATGCCCAAGATGAGTGGTATTGACACCCTCAAGAATCTTAAAAATAATGATTTAACTAAAAAAATTCCGGTTTTGCTGCTAACCAATTTGGGCGAGGAGCAAATCATCAAGGAGGGATTTGGAATTGGGGCTGACGGCTACCTTCTCAAAGTTTCTTACACTCCCGCGCAAGTTGTTGCAGAATGCCGCAAATTCTTAGGTGAATGAAAGAAGATTTCGAGTTTACAAAAAATCCAGTATCAGAAAAATGGGTGATTCTTTCTCCAAAGAGAGCAAAACGGCCCATCTTGACCCCAGGTACTGAACCGCCTTGTCCCTTTTGTCCTGGTCACGAAGACCTAACACCACCTGAAAGCTATCGAATAGGTGACGGTCAAAAAAACAAATCCGGTTGGCAAATACGGGTGGTTCCGAATAAATACCCCTTCGCTCCTATTCACGAAGTAATAGTTGACTCGCCCGATCATAGCGCCAGCTTTTTTGACCATACTCAAGAGCGTATCGCAAAATTGTTAAAAGTTTATAAAAGTAGGTTTCTTTATTGGCAAGGAAAGGGGCAGGTGGTGATTTTTTATAATTACGGTATTGCCGCTGCCGCCTCGCTACCACACCCGCACGCTCAATTGGCAGTGATACCAAAAAATGTTCAGATGGACGTAACTAGATCGGTGACTCCAGAAAATATTATGCATGAAAGTAAATATTTCACGGTCTTTATTCCCCAGGCAAGCGGCTGGCCATACGAGGTATGGTTTTTGCCAAAAAGACGGGGAAGGCTTTTTGGTAACGTTGCTAACCCAGAGATAGATAATTTGGCCGAACTACTTTCGAAAGTGTTGAAAAAATTGGAAAAGATATTGGGTGAAAGATTTCCCTTTAATTTCCACATTTATCATGGTGGTGATTGGTATCTGCGGTTAATCCCGCGCCAAAGGATTATCGGTGGATTTGAACTAGCCACTGGTGTCTACGTCCACTCCACCGATCCAAAAGGGGCAGCGAAACAAATTTCCTGGTAAAATAAATGCCCACATGGTCAACGAAAAGACAGTCTATACAAAATTAAAAACCGTTTTTGATCCAGAGCTTCATATCAATATTGTTGACCTTGGCCTTATTTATGATGTAAGGATAGAGGATTCCACAGTAAAAATTTTAATGACCCTTACTTTTTCGGGCTGCCCACTTGGAGCTTTAATTCATAAAGAGATAAACGAAGCTATCGGTAAAATTCCAGGTGTAAAAAAGGTTGAATTAGAAATAACATTCAATCCTTCTTGGGATTTTTCAAAAGTCAGTGAAACAGCCAGAGAGCAACTTGGCCTGATTTAACAAGGTGGGAATAAGCTATAACCGCAAGATGTAATCGTAAGATTACCTGCCCGCAATGCTACGCATAGCGTTACAGGTGGGCATCTCGCGCCTGTTTCTCTAGTGATATATAATTTACGAAGGAGAAACAAAATTTGGACGTAAATTTTATTGATTTTATTGTACTTTTTTTCATCGTTTACTTTTTATGGCAGGGTTATCAAACCGGTTTTTTGGGCGGTTTATTAAATATAATCAGTACCGCGATTTCCTTTGTCAGCGCCATCATCTTTTACCCAGATCTAGCCCAGATTTTGACGGCTAAACTGTCTTGGAGCGAAAACCTATCTTTTGTCGCCGCTTTTTTCATTATTTTAGTGGTGGTGGAGCTAGTTCTTAGTTTCATTTTTCACCGTATATTTTTGTGGTTAGCTCCTATTTATAGAAACGTACCGTCGCTACTGGTTTGGGATAAAGTTTTGGGGCTGATTCCTTCAGTTCTAGTAGGTCTTTTTTTGGTAAGTCTGTTTTTGCTATTACCCTTGATACTACCCGTCAAAGAAAATATCCGCGCAGTTGTAGCTGACTCGTGGTGGGGTAGGAACGTGCTCACCTCGGCTTTGAAATACCAACCGCAAATCGAGTCACTACTGAACCGCCTCCCGTACAAAAATTTAGCTTACCTCATTACACCCAAACCCTTGAGTGAAACAAGTGTTAGTTTAAATTTTCCAAAAGAAATCAAGCTTGTTGCGGATCCGGTAAGTGAAAAGGCTATGTTTGATCTGGTGAACCAAGAGAGACAGAAAGCTGGCGTTAAAGTCCTTATTTGGGATGAGCAGATATTAAAGGTAGCGCGGGGTCACTGCTTGGATATGTTTAGTCGCGGCTACTTCTCTCATTACAATCCTGAAGGTAAATCTCCTTTCGATAGGATGGACGATGCTGGTATCAACTATAAAGCAGCCGGAGAAAATCTGGCTTATGCGCCAAATGTCGAGGTTGCGCACGATGGTTTAATGAATTCTCCAGGTCATAGAGCGAACATACTAAGAGCCGAGTTTGGCCGCTTGGGGATGGGAGTAATCGACGGAGGGATAAACGGTAAAATGTTTTGTCAGGAATTTACTAACTAACAGGCGTTCTTTATTTGACCCCTAAATCTTTTTGCCCCTTGATTGTTGCAAAACGTTTATTATTTGATAATAATATTGTTAGATTTAGTTATAATCATTATGGTGGTTATAACTAAATGATCACGCTCGGCGGCAGTTTCTTAATTTTACCTCTATTTAACTAGAGGTGAGGAGGCAGGTAATGGTTAGGAGCCCTCCGGGTTAGAACCCGAATCTATCGGGGACAATTGAATAACCAAGAGTAGGTTGCCCTCGACTACTCTTGGGGAATCATCAACTCACCCTTCTAGGGTGAGTTTTTAATCGTAAAACGGAAAAGCGCGAACTTTGCACCAAAATGATCAAGTCAATTAAGACCTATGGTGGGCTCGGATGGATTTGAACCATCGACCCCCACTTTATAAGAGTGGTGCTCTGCCGCTGAGCTACGAGCCCAGCATTTTGTCAAAGTTCGCTAAAGAGTGGCGCTCTAAACGTTGCGCTACCGATCCGAATATGGATCGGTGAACCTTAATAACGCGCCCAACTAAGGTTCATATTATACAGATTTTTGTTATAATATCCAAGTTATGAAACTTCTATACACTCTGCTTTGTGACTACGCCTTTTTGTCGATTGATCGAAAGGTAAACATAATTGGTGTTTTTGAAACTATCAACGCGGCGAAATTTCCCGTGGTTCATCCGAAATTCGTCATAGTAGGTTCGATAGAGCCAGATAAGAAA
>JAUYHE010000045.1 GCA_030690175.1 bacterium
AAAAGTTCCTGTAGGGAACGCAGTTCCTCTTCGGCCCTTTCTAGTTGGATCTGCCGGTCCGCCAACTGGACCTGGGCGTCCTCCACTCGCGCATTCAGATCATCCATCCTCTGCCTAAGCCAGAACCAAGAGGACACAGCAATAAGAATGACGATGGCCAGTAGAACCGCATTCAAACGCGCTAGAGACCTCATCGTTCCCTCCTTGTTGGGGACCGGTGTCTTCTCTCCCAAACTTGTGTCATTTTAACATCTTACACAAATTTAGGAGAATCGGCGAGGCGATTGCCAAACAAACATATTATCACGCTATAGGTTGAGTATCAAGTTGGTAGATCAGATCGCGGGCAGTCGATAAAGTCGGACGCGGTGGATGGAGCGTTCATCAGCTTCTTCGATTTCTATTTCAAAATGCTTTAGCCGGATTTTCTCCCCTTTTTTGGGAATGCGGCCTATTTGCGTTTCAACAAGCCCGGCCAAGGTGGTAAAACCGTCTCCTTTCAAATTTACATGTAGAATTTGTTCTAGATCTGTTACCCGGGCTGACCCAGCGATACGGAAACCACCACCCTTTAACGGTTTGACTACTCGCTCTACTTTCAAACTTTTATCAAAAATATCGCCGACAATTTCTTCCAAGATATCTTCGAGAGACGCTACTCCAGAAAAACTACCGTGCTCATCCACCACCAGGGCAAATTTCTTTTTTCGTTTAGCAAAATCACTTAGCAAATCGGCCACCTTCTTACTCTCCGGGACAATAAAAGGAGGTACCGCAAGTTCTTTTACTTGAGTATTCCAGCTTCTTTTTTGGATTTCTCGGAGAGCAAAATCGATATCAAACACTCCTATTATATTCTCCTCGTCGCCCTCGAAAACAGGAAATCGGGAATAGTCTGTTTTTACGATGGTCGGCATCACCTCGCTCAAGGTTTTGTTGCCATCCAGATAAACCACACTGATCTCCGGTGTCATTACCTCGACTACTTTAACATCCTCAAATTCCACCACGTTTTCCATAATTTCGGCTGCATCTGCTCCTAAAAGCCCCGCTTCTTCGCTAATTGCAATGACGCTTTTTAGTTCCTCTTCACTAACTAGTGGCGCACTACCGGCAGCAAAGTTTTTGGTGAAAAATGTTGAAATAGCTTCCAAGGTAGTTACAGCTGGGTAAAGAAAGTAACCAATTATTTCCAAAATTGGGCCCGCGAAAAGAGCAAAACCGGCTGGACGATGGGCCGCCAAACTTTTTGGTAGAGAATCGCCAAGGATAAGTAGTATGACGGTCGTGGCTCCAGTTGCAACACCAATACCCAAGGAACCAAAGGCGGTTGTTGCTAGAAAAGTAGCGTAAGAAGCGATGAAGATGTTTACCAGATTATTTCCGACCAATATTGTGGCTAGCAGCCGGTTTGGGTTGGATTTCAACCTAGTCAAAGCCGCCGCCCCTGCTTTTTCTTCTTTGACCAAAGAGTGGAGCTTGAAACGGCTGATCGAAAAAATCGCTGTTTCGCTACCAGCAAAAAAAGCGGAAAGAATTAAAAGAATCAAAAAAATCAAAATTTCTATCATGGCAGACTACTACAATTTTAAATTGTTTTGGTCGGTGTGTCACTTCTCTGTTTAACTAGCTCTTGTTGTGGCAACCTCCAGCTCATCCATTTACACTTTGGGTAGCCTCCGCAACCGTAAAACGGTCGGCCCCGACGAGTTCGCTTGACCACAATCGAATCCTCACTCTCTGGACATTTGGCATCCAACCTTTCCTCAAAAGCCTTTGTGTACTTGTGTTCTGGAAACGCCTCGCAAGCGAGGAATTTGCCAAACCGTCCGTAGCGAATTACGAGTGGGTGGCCTTCTGGACATTTCTCGCTCGTAAGTTCCAGGAATACTTTTACTTTATCGCTCTCCTCGAATGTTTTGGCTAGCTTCTCTGAAAACGGACCGTAAAATTCACTTACTGTCGGTACCCATTTTTTCTCGCCACCCGCGATATCATCTAACGACTCCTCCATCTTCGCCGTGAAAGAATAATCAAAGACCCCTGGAAAATTTTTCACCAGAAAGTCGTTCACTGCTGCTCCAAGAGGCGTCGGGCGAAATTTTCTTTGCTCCAGCTCCACGTAATTTCTTTCCTGAATAGTTGAAATAATTGGCGCGTAAGTGCTAGGCCGTCCTATGCCTTTTTCTTCAAGGGTTTTTATCAAAGAAGCTTCGGTGTATCTGGGTGGCGGCTGCGTAAAGTGTTGGCTCGGAAGGATTTTGTTTAAATCAAGTTTCGTTCCTTGGGTAAGGGGTGGGACGATCTTTTCTTCTCCGGCGATGTCACCCTCTTCTCGTCCGTAAACCTTCTGGTAGCCCGGAAATTTCACTACCGACCCAACTGCTCTAAACAAATAGCTGGTCTCTGGTCTCTGGTCTCTGGTCGCTGTCACCTCCAAGGTAACTTGATCATAAACTGCCTCGGCCATCTGGCCCGCCACAAACCTTTTCCAAATTAGGTCGTAAAGTTTCTTGTGGTCATTTGACATTTGGATTTTGACATTTGATATTCCAACGTCCGTCGGCCGTATCGCTTCGTGAGCCTCTTGAGCCAATTTACTTTTTGTTTTATAAACTCTTACCGAAGTCGGTAAAAATTCTGGGCCGAAAGTTTCCTTAATATATTTTCTCGCTGAATTCAAAGCAATTGGTGCCAAATTTAGAGAGTCAGTACGGTGATACGTAATATATCCTTGTTCATATAAATCTTGAGCCAGCTTCATCGTTTTTTTCGCGGTGAAACCAAAAGAGTTTGCCGCTGTTTGGGTCATGGTGGAAGTGGTAAAGGGCGGACCTGGGTATTTTTTAACTTCTTTTTCTTCTTTTTGCGAAACTTGCCAGTTTGTTTCTGGTTTTTCCAAATCTTTGACAATCGTGTCTGCCTCTTTGTTATTTTTAATCTGCACCTTCTTCCCTTGTTTCTGAACCAATTCTGCTTCAAACTCATTTGGCATTTGGGCTTTGTCTAGCCCACGAAGTGGTCGCAGAGCGCGAAGCGATCTATTTGGCATTTGTTCTCGCAAGAGAGCAGCAATACTCCAATACTCAACCGACACAAATTGCTCTATTTCTCTCTCTCGTTCAACGATAAGCCGGACCGTCACCGACTGCACTCGACCGGCGGAAAGGCCGCTTTTTACCTTTTTCCAAAGAAGTGGAGAAAGTTTATAACCCACCAGACGATCCAAAACCCGTCGGGCCACTTGGGCATCCACAAGCTTCAAGTCAATAGTTCTGGGGCTCTTGAGAGCCGCAGCAACGGCTTCTTTTGTTATTTCATGAAAGACAATACGAGAGAATTTTGAATCCTCCTTAGTTCTACTTTTTAATTTTGTGCCCAAAGAGCCAAGTTTTGCTTTATTTTGAATTCCAGCAGCTAGTTGCTGGACGTGCCAAGCTATCGCTTCACCTTCCCTATCCGGATCTGTAGCCAGAATAATATTTTTGGCTGCTCCCAAAATATCTCGCAGGTGTTCGACGGTTTTTCTTTTTGCTCGAGGAATCACATATTCTGGCTCGAAGTTTTTTTCAACATCAACACCCAGTTTAGCCTTGGGTAAATCACGGACGTGACCCATTGAAGCTTCAATTTTATATTTATTTCCTAAGAAATTAGAAAGTGTTCGCGCTTTGGTAGGAGATTCTACGATAATGAGAGTTTCGGACATAATCTTATCTACTATATCAGAGGGGTAAAGTATTAAAAAGTGGAAAGCACCGCGAGTGTGGGCGGTGCTTATCTACGATCGGGTAAATTTAGGCAGCGCGACGGAGTGTCTTTTGCGTGGGTCGGTCAAGAAAAAGTCGCTCAACCCAAACAGCAGCCAAAACCCGAGCTTTGGAGAACGGCATCTGCTCTGCGTCAAGGTATTCTCGCACTCTGCCGAGATCTCCTCCAAAACGATCGTAGGTGTCTGCTAGTTGCGCCACTGCAGAACGGTCATCTTGGAAGTACGCGTACCTTGGGTTTACCAGGTATATTACGGTTAGCTGTCGCAAGAACCGGACCAAACCCGGTAACCCGTCGCCTCTCGTGGGTTTTACCCGCGGCTGGAACCGAAGTATCTCTCCCCACATCTTCTCACTTCCTTTCTGGGACATTTAGAATAAACAAATTTTTTAACCGAGTCAACACACAAGCACTAGATTTCTTGATTTAAAACGCTTCTTGACTACTTTTAAATTGCTTGCTAGACTGCCGACTTGAAGAAAGACCAGTCTGCGAAAAGGAGAAAATCGGTGCTCCTAGTAGCAGCCGCGTTACTTGCATTAGATAGATCTCAAGGCGACACACAACCGGCTTTTCCCATTTAATAGTTTAGGGAGTAATTACCGCTACCAAGAGATTTTATTTTACCCTTTATTTCCATCAGAGAAAGCAAAGAACCTACTTTCGCGGTTGTTATCTTTGAAGCACGAGTAATCTCGTCCACATGCACTGGTCCGTTTAGTAAAAGATCCAATACCGCTTGTTCTTCTACCGAATCCCCTTTTACTTCTCCCTGGCCACTGGTTATTGGTCTCTGACCGCTAACTTGCAACTCTTCCAAAATGTCCTCCACGTTCATCACTAGCTTTGCTCCTTGCTTAATAAGGGTTGCTGGGCCTCTGGCTAGCCGCGAATAAATCGGGCCGGGCACAGCAAACACTTCTCTTCCTTGCTCGGCAGCACACCCAGCTGTAATAAGTGAACCGGAGTCTTCACCAGCTTCAGTAACAAGAACGCCAAGAGATAGGCCACTAATTATCCGATTTCGGGCCGGAAAATTGCCTGGTATGCTATCCATTCCAACCGGGAATTCACTAATCACAGCACCTCCCCCGCTAGCAATTTCCTTTGCCAGCGCTTCATTTTCTGCAGGGTAGATTTTGTCGACTCCGCCGCCAAGTACGGCGATGGTCTTACCAACGTTGCCAATTGTGACTCGATGAGCGTATGAATCAACTCCACGCGCCAAACCAGATACAACCACAAAACCACTCGCGACAAGCTCCCTCACTAAAATCTCGGTGACTTCCCTCCCGTAGCTTGTCATTTTGCGTGTTCCGACCACCCCGATGATCCTTTCCCCCTTTGGAATTTCTCCCTTCACGTACAAAACCGGCGGCGCGTCAGAAATTTCTTTAAGGAGTTTTGGGTAATTTTCATCGTTTAATGTTATCACTTCAATATTTAGTTTGCTAACCTTATCCAAATATATTTGTGTATCAAAGTTTTTTCGATAATGGGTAAATTGTTGAAATAGCTTTGGTGTAAGAGCTTTTTGTAGAATCTTGTCTGGCGCTTTCCAAACAGCTTCTGCGGTCTTGAAGTGTTTGGTAAGAAGTTGAAATCTTACCGGTCCTATCCCGGGAGCGGCGGCAAGAGCAATATAAAACGGCAGATCACGTTTCATGGAGAAGATTATATATCAAGCTTTTTAATTATTGTATAGTTAGTTTCAGGATGTTGAAAGAAAATGGGGTATTTTAGGAATTTGTTAGCTAACTAAAGCAATCCCTCACCTTTATGTCAATTTTTATGATTGAGGTACCAATCAAAAATCTGTTTTGCTACCGGAGCCGCTTGCTCACTACCGTGGCCGGCGTTTTCTAGCTGAACTGTGACGACGATTTGTTTCTCTTTAGCTACCGGCTCGTACGGAGCAAAAGCCGTGTACCAGGCGTGAGGTACCTCTTGGCCACTTTCGGCGGTACCGGTTTTTCCAGCAGATTTTATGTTGAAGCTGCCAAAAAGCCAACCCACGTTACCATCACCGATTGTATCTTGGTAAAGACCCTCCCGTACGGTGTCGATCGTTTCTTTTTTCAAAAAATTACTTTTTTCTACCTTTGGAATATTTGTTTTTAAAATTGTCGGTGTGATCAGTCTACCGCCATTGGCAAAAACAGCCGTCACACGGGTTAGCTGCAGCGGACTCACCAGCAAATCGCCTTGACCGATACTTAAGTTTAACGTTTCTCCCGGATACCAAGGTTCGCCTTTGGTAGCAATTTTCCACTCCGCGTCTGGGACGAGGCCGGCTGTTTCGCCTGGAAGTTCTACACCGGTTTTTGCACCCAATCCAAAGAGTCGAGCGTATTTTTGAATGGTTTTTTCCCCAACCACTTGTCCTAATCTAAAAAAGAACGTGTCTGTACTCCTAGCAATCGCCCGTACCACGTTGATGGCCCCCTCGGTGCGATGGTGATCGGTCCACAGCCAGTTATTGAATATTTGATTGCCTAGGACAACATAACCAGGATCGACTATTTTTGTATCTGGTCTGATCGCCCCTGATTCAAGTCCCGCAACGGCAGAGACCATTTTAAAAGTTGATCCCGGCGGATAGGCCGACCCGACTGCCCTGTTTAGCAAAAGGTCGTCAGGATTGCTAACTAGCGCGTTGTAGACGACGCTTGTTAATTTTTTTGAGAATATATTGTCATCATAAGAGGGTGCGGACACGAGGGCAAGAATTTCGCCAGTACCCGGATCGGCAACGACACCACTTCCTCCTGTTGCGCCTGATTCTTTCATTTTCTTTTGGATGGCCGAGTAAACGAATTTTTGCAGGTTGATATCGATGCTGATCACAACGTCCTTGCCAGGTCTAGCTTCGCTATGAAAGATGCTCCCTTTTTTCTCTCCCGTAGCGGAAACATTGGTAAGCGTATAACCGTTTACTCCGCGCAGAGTGTCTTCAAAGGTTGCCTCGATCCCAGCTTTACCGACTTTATCACCGACGGCGTAAGGAATAGGGCTTTCCCTATCTAAATCGTTTTTGTCGGCTTCCCCGCTGTAACCCAAAATAGAAGCGGTAATTTCTTTAGATGGGTAGTAGCGGATTGGGCTTACCTCAAGGACTACGCCTGGCAGGCCCTTTTTTGTTGCCTCGATTATCAGCGCTTTATCGCTGGGCAAATCATTATTTAGGCTCACTCGCTCTTCCCCCGTGGTATTTAATTTTTTGGTAACTTCCTCTTCGGTGATATCTAAAATTGAAGATAATTTCTGGGCAACTGCCTTCTTTTTATCTTTTGGTACTGCTTTTGGTTCGATAAGTAAGTGGTAACCAGGCTTGTTTTGCGCTAGTACGGCGCCGTTACGATCAAAAATTGCGCCTCTTGGTGCGTGATCTACCTGCACCCTGACGTGATTGCCGGCGGCTTTACTCAAAAATATTTTTCCCTGAATTACTTGCAAATCAAAAGCACGAGCCAAAAGGATGGTAAAGCCGGCGGCGAATACAAAATAAACTGCTGCTAGTCGCCAAGCGGAAATGTTAGCACTATTTTCTTTACCGCTCCCCCCACCGGCATCTCTTTCCCAACTTGCCGCTTGAGCTAGTTCCTTAATCCCCGGAGCACCCCGTCTCTTTTTTCCAAGTTCAAGATAATCGGGAAAGACGATCCCAAAATTGGTAGTAAATTTCTTTTTCATAAGGAAACAACTTTTTCTAAACCAAAGACTAGCACTTCCCAAACGATCAGAGAAGCGGCAACGAGAAATAAATGAACATCAACTCTCGCTGGTAAAAAAACTTTAGCAGCGGTGAAAAGATAAAGACTAAGCAATGTGGCCAGTAAAATCAGCCAGAGGGGTAAATTGGAAATAATTGCCAGCGTCAGGCTAAACAAGCCTACAAAAACCAAAATATTTTTTTCGGCCCTGAATAAATACCAGAAAATGATCGCGGCGAGTCCAAAAGGAAACGGCAACAAACTTACTTGGAAAAGGGCAAAAATTATTATAAGCAAACCAAAAACAAGACTAATCATAAACCTAATTTTCTATAATAAAAACGGTTTCGAGGGCCCCGTAGGGAAATAGCGGTTCCAGGGATCCCCGTTGGAACAAAGCCGCCGGGTAGTTTTTCACTTTGCTGATCTTGCCCAACACCAGCCCTTTGGGAAAATCAGCTTCCCCTGAAGAAAATACGATTTCACCTATTTTTAATTTTTCCCCTTGCACTACTTTATCAAACACAATCTTGTTACCGAACTCTCCTACTACAATTCCCTTTACGTTACTGGCTGTTTCAGCGGGTATTTTGGTGTCTGGATCGCTTAGTAATCGCGCTGTTGCCGAGGAAAAACCCACCGAAACAATTTCACCAAGCAAAACGTCTTTTATAATCACTAAATCGCTCTTTTTGACCCCATCTCTACTTCCTTTATTTATCAATAACTTGCTTTTTATCGCCAGCGGGTCGCCACCGATAACTTCGGCTACAAGTAGTTTTTTTTCCGTTTTTTTGGCACCGAGTTGCTCCCGCAGAGCTTTATTTTCTGTTTCAAGTTTTTTTAATCGAGCGTTCTCCGCCAATAGAACCACATTTTCGGCACGCAAATTATTTTCATTTTCCCGCAGCGCTCTTATATCTCCTAAAGTAGCCACAAAATTACTAAAGTCTTGTTTAGTTTTGTAAAGAGAGAGTTGCAGCGGAACAAAAAGCCTTTGCAGCGGTGTGTTTGATAAGTTAATAATACCTGTTGATTCAAGTAAAAATATCGTAATTATCACTACCGATATTAGAGTGATAGCTTTCCTTTTTTCGATTATTTTTTGTAAGCCTTTGTCCGCCAGATTTGCCTCCTAACCAAGTTGTCGCAAACCCCCAGTGAATTTTACCCTTGAAAGTAGTTTCGGATCTTCCAGCACCTTGGTCATTCCTTTGACGACGGTGGAAAACGGTTCTTCTACCAAAATGGAAGGCATTTTTGTTTCGCGGGCCACTAGATTGGGTAACCCTTTCAGTAATGTGGAACCTCCAGTAAGGTAAATACCGTTTTCGACAATGTCGCCCACTAGTTCTGGTGGTGCCTCTTCGATTACATCTTTGAGACCCTCAACTATAGTTCGTAGGGTATTGGAAAGCGCTTCTCGGATTTCTCCAGTGCTGATTGTGACGGTTGCTGGCAGACCTGTTGCTAGATCACGGCCCCGAACAAGCATTTTCGATTCTTTACCAACCGGATAGGCGCTACCAGCGGCTATTTTCACTTCTTCGGCAGTTCTTTCACCCAAAAGCAAGTTGTAACGCGCCCGAGCGTAAGAAATAATATCCTGATCTAGTTCGTTACCGGCAATTCTGATTGATTTACTCACTACAATACCACCTAGGGAAATAATCGCCACCTCGGTGGTACCGCCACCAATATCAACGATCATGTTTCCAATCGGTTGATCAATCGGCAGTTTAGCCCCTAAAGAAGCGGCCATGGGCTCTTCAATCAAAATTACTTCGCGCGCGCCTGCTCCAGTAGCAGCGTCACTAACCGCCCGCCTTTCCACCTCGGTGGCACCAGCGGGTATACCAATAGCTACTTTGGGCCGAGGAATTTTGGGAAAAGAAGCTGGGTTTTGGTGAATTTTAATAATGAAATACTTGATGAGATTTTCCGCGTAATCAAAATCGTCAATCACGCCATCACGCAGTGGTCGCGCGGCCACCAAAGCCGCTGGAGTGCGGCCTATCATTTTAGCTGCCTCGGTACCAATAGCAAAAATTTGCTTGGTTTTTTTCTGCGCCGCCACTACAGTGGGCTCGCGAATCATCACGCCTTTACCACTGACCGCTACTTTGGTATTGGTAGTACCTAGGTCGATTGCAATATCGTGGGAAAACATCCCCCAAAAATGATCTAGTGGATTGAGATTTAGTCTCACAAGCCGGCCCTTCTTTTAGTCCAAAAAGGTACTGATACAGTTTTTCACTAGAAATCTTAACAGAAACAACTTGGTATTTTGCAGTGGGTCTAAAGAAGTCAAAGTGTATGCAAAGTCTTGCATGATTGCTTATCAAAAAGAAAAACGACCCTTTCGAGTCGTTTCTCCTCTCAAGAAAATTACTGGTCTTGCCGAAATAATTTGCTTGAGGAAATTAGTTCTTTAACTTCAAGAACTCCGCTATGGATTCCAACCACAGCATGAAAGACGTTCAAATCAATGATCTTATTACACGACTGGCTTCTACTGGCTGTAGAATCATCCAATCGTGCCCCTCACCTTCGATGATAGTCGACTTGATTTGTATCTCCGAACATATCATAGCGCAGGCCTGAAGAGGAAAATACTCATCGCTTTCGGCCCAAACCACGTGCGTTTCGACGTCGATCTGTCTGAGTGTTCCTAAAAGATCGCTTTCTACCGTCATCCTAAAGGTCTTTAGCATCCAGATCGGACGCCTTAAACAGTTAAGGACAAAGGTGGCTACGATCTTCATGGCCGCACGCGGTCTGTACAGGCTGCGCCAGGTTTTACGTACCGCCGCAAAGGCCCAACCAAGAGTTGAACGCTTGACGGGTGCGCCGACACTATCAACCAGGATCAGCTTGCCGACTTTTTCGGGGAAAAGCCTGGCGAACTCGATTGCCACACCGCCACCCATGGAATGGGCGACTAATGTTGCTCTCGAGATACCAATTTCTCCCAGAAAGGCGTTTAGGAGAAATGCAAACCTCCAGAAACTCGCCCTTTTTACCTTGCCACTTCTCCCAAAACCTGGAAGGTCAGGGATGATGACGCGGCGGTCTGTCGAGAGTAGATCTCCCAACCGCTGGTATACGGATGCGCTCATCCCGTAACCGTGCAGAAGAACCACTGCAGGACTTTGTTCACTGCCTCCAGAGAGGTAATGAACGCGCAGGCCGTTAACCGAGATGGTTCGGCTTTCCACGATCTCACTCCTCTCCAGAACCCTTATTTACTTTTTCCACAGAAC
>JAUYHE010000054.1 GCA_030690175.1 bacterium
CTATAACCTATTCTATTTCATGGGTGGGTTGCTGTCAACAGAATAGAACTAATTATTCAAAATTTCCTGGAGTTCTCTATGGATTTTTCCGTTGGAAGCTACAAAATACCGTTTATCATCTTGCAATGGGTGGCCTTGAAAATCGGTTATTTTACCACCAGCTTCTTCTACTAAAAGCATTCCGCCATAAACATCCCAATTTTTTAAACCCACGGAAATAAACCCTTCAGTCCTACCCGAGGCGACCCACGCAAGTTCCAGTGCCGAGCTGCCTAAGATCCTTTGGTGGGTTTTAAAATAAATTTTATTCAATATTTCGTTTGTTTTCTTTTTATTTTCCGCGTCTCTCGCCCTACCAAGGGTAATAACTGCTCTTGAAACATCGGTATTATCTGAAACTTTTATTTTTTCTTCGTTCCAAAAGGCGCCTTTGTCCTTTTCGGCCCAATAAAGTGACTTTATTACAGGGTTGTATGTGACGGAAAGGAGCGGCTGACTATCCTTTACCAGAGCGATAGAGGTCGCGAAAATTGGTAAACCACGGGTAAAATTGAGCGTCCCATCGAGTGGATCAAGCACCCAGGTGTACTCCGATTTTACTCCGTGATCGCCGCTTTCTTCACTAAATATATTGTGGTCGGGAAAAGCGTCTTTTAGTTTTTTTACAATTATTTCTTCCGCTTCTAGATCTGCTTTAGTAACAAGCGACTTATCTTCTTTTTCTTCATGTTCAAGAACAGTTTCGAAATAATATTCGAGTTTTTCTCCAGCCAACTTTGCTACCTTTATTGCAACTTCAAGTTGTTTACTCATAAAATCACCAGCTGCTGGCAAATCTGTGCCCAATAATTTCCTTTCCTAAAATCTTATCCTGATATTCAAAAAACGACTTTTCTATTTCTTTCTCCTCTTTATCTATTTCTTTTTTTATACCGCTTAAATTATTCTCAACCTCCCCGTAATGCTGTATATAATATTTGAATTGCGGTTGTGTCCCAGAAGGCCTGGCAGTAAACTTTGTTCTTTCGTCCTCTGAAAGGATAAAAGTAATTTGATCGCCGGTAATACCAGCTATATATTTATCCGGCGGTCTTAGCTTTTCATCTAATTTATCAATTATCCGCAGAACCTTGAAACCGCCTATTTCTTTCGGTGGATCGGCTCTTAACGCCTTGAACAATTTAACAATGTTTTCAAACCCTTCTTTGCCTTGCGCCTCGTTCTGAAATAAAACATTTCGATAGTAACCGTATTTTTCATAAATCTCATTCAGATAATCAGTTATTGTTTTACTCTGGTCCTTTAACCAAGACACCATCTCTCCTAAAGTGAGGGCGGCAATTGCTGCGTCTTTGTCGCGTATAAAATTACCTCGTAAATAACCTAAACTTTCCTCAAAAGCAAAGATAAAATCCTCCTGATTTTGTAGATGCTCAACGATCTGACCAATCCATTTGAACCCAACTAAAGTATCATCAACTATTTTAATTTCAAAGTCCTTAGTAATATCGGAAATTAAAGATGTAGTTACATATGTTTCTATCACCAAATTATTCTTATGTAACTTCCCTTGTTTTTTCAAAAGAGATAAAATAAAGTAGATCATAGCGGCGCCTATCTCATTCCCCGTCAATGGAACTAGTTTATTGGAATCTAGGTTGGTTTTAAAGGCGGCGCCTATTCTACAAGCGTCTGGATCGGTACAAATCGCAATATCAGAATCGGTTTTTTCTCCTAGGTTAATTGTCATATCCAATACTTGTTCAAACTCAGGGTTAATAAAATCGCCATACGCAGTCGGAAAATCTTCATCCGGCAGGGCTTGTTCTTGAACAACAGAGGTGTCAAAACCCTCTTTTTGTAGAATTGGTAACGCATTTGTAGTACCAACACTGTGAATTGGGCTGAAAGCGATTCTTGCCGATCTAGTTTTGACTAGTGACAACTCTCGAAGTTTTTCAAAATAAGCGTCATCGATTTTCTCATCGATAATTTCAACTAAATCCCTACTTTGAGCCTCCTCAAACTTCAACCTCTTGATCTCCTTAACATTTAAAACCAACTGCATAACTTTTTCATCAAGTGGCGGGACAACCTGCCCACCGTCGGACCAAAAGAATTTGAAACCATTGTCGGTTCTCGGGTTGTGTGAGGCAGTGATTTGAACGCCAGCGATTGCTTTCAGGTATCTTACTGCAAATGAAACTTCCGGCGTTGAGCGAATCCCATCAAACAGATAGGATTTTATTCCATTAGCGGCAAATACTTCACAGCATAGAGTTGCAAAGTCTTCTGAATATTTTCTTACCTCCCGACTCACCACAATACCCTTTTTCCTGGCCTCTTCTCCAAAATCTTCTATGAATCCGGATAACCCTTGAGCTGCTTCACCGATAGTACGAGAATTAATTCTATTTGGGCCAATCCCAAGTCTACCACGGATCCCACCGGTCCCAATTCTTATATGAGTATAAAAAGCGTCTTCTAACTCGGTCCAATTTTCATCTCTCACCAAACTTTCCAATTCATCTTTAAAAGATTGCAATCCTGAATTTGTGAACCAAAGTTTGAAGTTCTGATAAGCCTCGGGGGAAAGTTTGTTTTCAACGATTTTTAAAACATAGTTCATAAAAATCTATTTAATTATACCTGATGGTTAGGGGATGGGCAAAAATGCTCAAATCTCAGACTTCGCCAAGGCTGGTTTTTTTACTAGTTTCAAAGCAAGTTCATAAGCGCCAAAGAAGCTAGCTGTGTAAAATAAGTCTCCAGCTAAAGTGTTTTTCAGAAATGGTAAGCCCATTACGTAACTTTGTAGAAGTCCGCTTGGATCTCTAGCGTAGGCACCAGCGGCCCAAACAGCGAAGTTCGTGATGAGAAAGAAAAGTAGGGATGAACCAATTGCTGCTGCAATTACGTTTCTAGGGCTTTTTCTTTTTCGCAGCCACATTCCAAGCAAACCAACCAGCACGAATGATCCATATACAGAAACCATTACCAGCGGGGAGTAAAACCCAATGAAGATATCACCTAAAAACAGAGCTACAATTGGTAAAAGAGGAGCGTAACGGGGAGACAGATACGCCCCACCAAAAAGAGCCATCGCGGCGATCGGTGCAAAATTTGGTGGGTGTGGCAGCAACCTTGCCGCTACAGCAAGTCCAATTATTAAAGCAGGATTAATTAAGCTGGGTAAGTATTTTTTCATCTCTTTTTAATCTACATTATTTCCTTTGTATCGTCTAGCGATCAAACTTGCAATCGCCCCAACGATTATCAGGCCAATCCCTATTATTAAAAATATGTTGATTTGATTGCCTTTTTCGTTGTCACTTAGATCTTGTTCAAGCGCTTCAACCGGTAGGGCAGAGCTTACCCCTGTATCTGGTAAGCTAGCTGCTAGTACCTTGCCGTCCTCGCTACTATCACTGGCAGAAAGTACTCTACCCTCATCGTCACTAGCTTGCTCATCACCATCTTGATTTGTTTCCTCACTGGTTGGTTGACCGGGGTCTTCCTCAAATTCTCCTTGAAAAATGCCAACTGGGTAAGCAACCTGAGCAAACGCCGCTAGGGCGTAGCTAGAGGTAAAAGTATCAGCCCCAAAACCAGCCTGGTAGGCCACCCCACCACTGGCGTCTTGCAAACTAGCAAGGAAATTCAAACCGGCGGTAACTGCGCTATCTTCACTGATAAGAGCTTGAACTACCCAAGCGGTTGAAGCAGCATCTGTACCAAAACCGCTCTGGTACTCCCAACCACCATCGGGCTGTTGCAGACTTAGAAGATAACTTACGCCAGTGTCGCTCGCATTAGATAATCCGGCGTTCGTAAAGCCCTTATTATTTGCAGCTTTCAGGGCCTGAATTGCTACCGCGGTGTCATTACTATCGCTGCTCCCACCAACTTGCCAACTCCATCCGCCATCACTATTTTGATTAGCAATCAGAAAATCAATACTATCAGAAATTATTTCCTGGTTGGCACTTGGACCCGCAGAAATAAGCGACAAAATTCCAAAGATATCATCATTCAACGTGGTGGTTGAGCCAATTTGAGCCCCATCGTAAAAACTTTCAACTTTGCTGGTATAGTTGCGACCACCAAAGGTAAATGGGTTCTCACCCGCCGCAGCAACTGCCAATAAATCCCGTTCCCAACCAGTAGTCGCTGTCTCAGCTGGAGGATTGGCCGCCAAAAAATCCACAAAGGAATTGCCGCTATTTTCTACGGCGGACGGATCAATCCCAACCGCAGACAGACCCATAATGGTCCAGCTGGTCTCTCCTCCAAACCCGACTATTTTACCACTAGCATCTTGATTTGCTTTCAAATAATCGACCAAAGAGTTAATATTTGTTGAATAATCGGCAGCGAAAACAGTGGAACTAAAAAGGCAAGTGATGAATGTGAATGACAGTGCAGTAATAATAATTTTGAACTTTTTCATATTACCTCCTTTAGGTTACTTTCCAAATAATAATATTTCCAGGCTCGACAGTATCTAAAGAAGCACCCTCGCCTGAACCGGGTACCTTTTCACCATTTTTATCTTTGACTACATAGATCCAACATTCACAACTATGACCATGGATTTCGGTGATGTAATAACTGTTCAATGGTGGGCCATACCATTTGGCGGTAAGTGAAAATTTATTTTCGTTACTAGCCTTATCTAGAACTTCATAAACTGTCATCCTCTCGCTCCAATAAATCTGGTACGAGTAGCTCGAAGTACCGATATTAATTTTTAGATCTACGGTTTCTTTTTTCTGATTTCCCTGTCCTGTTGATTGGGAGATCGCTTCTTGGAGTACTTTGCCAGCGGTCGTTTCGATGGATTCGGACTTTACGGGTGGTTTGTAGTTAGGTGTTGGGGTCTTAGTAGAAGCTGCCTTTTTGGACGAAGTGGTAGCTTCGGAAATATCTACCACAGACTCAACTTTATTTTGATTTTTTTCTAGATCTGCGGTATTGGCTCGAAAGTTAATCGGGGCAACGAAAAATATTGCTGCAATTGTAACAAGCAACGCCGGTATAATAAATCGTTTGATGTCCATGTTTTTAAGCTTTCCGCGCACTAAAAAACCTCCTAGACCCGAGCAAAGGAGGCTACTTTCCACCAAAAAACCTTCTCGAGCTGAGAAGGTGTTGTTGAGTGAGACCACTTACGTATCCTTTGCTCGAAGTACTCCAAAACAGGACGCGAAGTAGTTGGGTTCGAGTGATTTAACGCTAGTTTAAACGAGAAACCAACTGCGAGCGGCCTATTCAAAGATTCAAAGGCGGGGTTCTGGGTTTACAGTAGCGGCACTCCGGCCGAATTCCACGGCCATTCACCCGATATCCTTTGAAATTAATTTTTAAAGTGTGCGAACAGTCAGCTAATTGTACCTGCAGAAACTGTACCAAGACTAATATATCCCGGATCAATTAGCTTAATCTGCCCATTGATCGGTAGTTCTGCCAAATGATCGTGATCTTCAACTAAAGAAATAAATATAATCGCAATTACTGCTAAAAGCAATACAACAGACCCAAAGCTAATTAACACTCGCTGTTTCCGCATGAGTAACATTTCTTGCAGCCTTCTTCGTAGACGAAGCTGGCTGAACCACATTTTGGACAAATGTCCCGGCGTACTTCGGCCGCCATAGGCATTGCCTGTTGTGGCTCTTCTTGAACCGGCTCTTTCACTTCTTCTTGTTCTTCCTCTGGTTCCGCGATAGGTTCACGGTAACCATTTCCGTTTGTGACTGCCACTCCATTACCATTTAATTTCGGCTCGGTCTCGCTTGCCTCTTGCTTCTTTAAAAATTCTGAAAGTACCTTGGCGATGGCATCGGCCATTGAGTAAACACGAGAGCTACCAAAACCCATCTGACTAGCTCCACCAATACCAACTAGCTGATCGACTATCTTTTTTAATACTTGTTTTGGTGGAAAATCGGATGGTATCCGCAGCGCCAAGGAAATCATTCGACCAAGCGCTTCTGCATCGGCTTTTATATCACTACCAGCCTTACCCACGTTGATAAACACCTCAAAGGGATTGCCCACGGGATCGGTATTAATTGTGATAAAGGCGTGGCCCACCGGTGTGGCTATTTCACGAGTCAATCCTTGGAGATGTTCTGCCCGCTTGCGTAGGTAGACCGGTGCTCCGTTGCCATTTGATTTTACTTCGCCGTTTACTGCTTCTTCCTTCTTTTCCTCTTTCTTTTCATCCCCATGGGAAAGAACTCCGGCCCGAGACCCGTCTCTCATGTAAGTAACCCCTTTACAGCCAAGTTCGTAGGCTAAAGTATAAAGCTTTTTAACGTCCTCCACGCTGTGAGCGTTTGGCGCGTTGACAGTCTTGCTAATCGAGGAATCAGTGTAATCTTGAATAAGCGCCTGCATCCGCACGTGTTCTTCGGGGGTAAGATCGTTGGCGCTAACAAAATAGTCTGGGTGGGCTTCCCCTGGATGTTCCTCTTGCCATTGCTTGTACCACGGGTGATAAATCACATGTTCTCCCATGCGGTCGCGGCGAACCATAGCAAAATCGTAAACTGGCTCGATACCGCTAGAGACGCCTGAGACCAAACTAGTTGTTCCGGTTGGTGCTTGCGTGAGAAGGACAGCGTTACGAATACCGTCTTTAGCGATTTTTTCTTGAATTTCCTTTGGCAATCTTTTGATAAACCAACCCTGAAGATATTTTTCTTTATCAAACCTTGGAAAAGACCCTTTTTCGACTGCAAGATCGGCACTTACCTCGTAAGCCGCGTCGCGAATAGTTTTGTAGATTTTTTCAACAGTCGGCATAGCGTCGTTGCTACCGTATCGCAACCCCATCATAATAAGAGCGTCTCCCAACCCCATGGTACCTAAACCGGTACGACGAATCCCCATTTGCTGCTTACGATTTTCAGGGAAATAGTAACCGGTGGCATCGACCACGTTATCCATAAACCGAATAGCGACCTTTACGTTCTTGGCCAGAGATTCAAAATTGAATTTTCCCTCTCCTACTTCACCTTCCACGAAAGCGGTCAAATTCATTGCTCCCAGATTGCAAACCGCCCAGGCCCCGAGGGGTTGCTCGCCGCAAGGATTAGTAGAAATTAGCTTTTCAAAATACCAAGTATTGCTGCGTTTATTACTCCTTTCAATAAAGTGGGTGCCGGGCTCAGCAGACGCCCAGGCCGCTTGGCAGATCTTGTCCCACATCTCACGCGCCTTTACGGTTGTGTACACATTTACTTTTTTACCCGCGGCTTTCCATTTTTCAATATCCCCATTCCAAAGTTCGTCATAGTCGGGATCATCAATATTTGGGAATATTAGTTCCCAATCTTTGTCCTCTTTTACGGCTTTCATAAAGGCATCGGAAATATTCACCGAAAGATTGGCGCCGTTTATTTTGGACAGGTCCCTCTTTACTTCAATAAACTCGATCATGTCCGGATGCCAGTCGTAAAGCATGAGCATGAGAGCGCCGCGACGAGTACCTCCTTGTTGAATCACGTCATGAGTAGCCGTACTGTAAAGCTCGGCCCAAACCACCGGCCCCGAGCTCCAACCGTTCACTTTTTTCACCCTAGCCCCTCTTGGTCGCAGCGACGAAAGATTGATACCCACACCACCAGAGCGGCTCATAATGTCGACCATTACTTTCAAATTGTCGATGATACCATTACGCGAATCATGGGGTGAGGGAATAACAAAACAATTGTAATAAGTAACATCGTAGGCTGTACCGGCACCGGAAAGCACTCTGCCACCAGGAACAAATTTAAAATCTTTTAGAGTCTCGTAAAATTTAGTCGCCCATTCACGTCTTTTTACTTGTGTTTTTTCCACCTGAGCAATTCCAGCGGCAACCCGAGACCACATTTGTTCCGGGTATTCTTCTATTTGACTACCAGCAGGGTCTTTGAGGGAGTAGCGATCGTTAAATACTTTGGCGCGTACCCCTTCAAGAACCGTTTTTGATGGATCATTAATTAAATTCTCAAGCTCTGATTGGAGTTTTGGATTAAATGAAACTAGTGGCGCGACTTCTTTTTGGGCAGATTTTTTTCTTGGCATAAATTATTCTTCCTTAATAAACTAAGCGCTCCCAGTTGGTTTCTCGGAACCCTTCAGCAAATTTTGGACTTCTTTTTCAAAAGACTCCACGTCTTCAAAAGCCCGGTACACGCTGGCAAAGCGAATGTAAGCCACTTTATCTAGCGCCTTTAACCTGCGGGTTACTATCTCGCCAATTACTTTACTAGGGATTTCGGTGGTTTTACGCTTACGTAGGTTTTGCTCTATCTCATCAACCGTATCTTCAATTGTATCAATAGAAATAGGCCGTTTCTCACAAGCCCTTTGGATGCCTACGAGCAGTTTATTGCGTTCAAATTGCTCTCTGCGTCCGTCTTTTTTGATGATAAAAAGATCCACCATTTCAACTCTCTCGTAGGTTGTAAAGCGCTTGCCGCATTTTAGGCATTCACGACGACGACGGACCGAGGAAAGATCCTCATTATCACGCGAGTCTAGCACCTGATTTTCCTCATAAGCACAATAAGGACATTTCATGTTCTTAACCTTCCGTAGAAGTTTTCTTTAGTGGTAAAAAAGTGGTTTTGCCCTAGACCTACCCTAATTTTAGATAATTACTACCCCATGCGTGGAAACTGCAAAGCACAATATATTGGGTCTAATTTAGATAGTAATACCAACATCTAGGGTTTGTCAAGAGTTTTAACAGCCACGACTTTTTCTTATAGGACTTATTAGTTAACCTTTTGAGGTTTTTTTATACGCTTTGTAATATTTTTATATGTTGCAGTACTGAAAAATCTAATCTTTTTTACTAGTGGGAGCGATTTTAAGCGCTGGTTTTTCTTCTGCTTTTTTTATTGTTTTCTCTTCCTCAAGGAATTGCTCTGCGTCCATCGCCGCCATGCAACCGACTCCCGCTGCGGTTACAGCTTGTTGACTACGTCCCCCCCCCACTTTGATATAATATAACTAAATGAATCAAACGAGGGCCGGAATTTACTTCATAATTTTAGTCTTTGCCTTTTTCGGTCTTCTATTTTCTCAAACCAGAAAAGAGGAAAAACCCAGCACTATTGCTCAAACACCGTCAAACGAACATGGTAAAGTCCTTGCGGGTGGGTCACCTTGTTATCAGATATTCATTAAAGACATTAGTAATAACAATAATGTTGCTGATGCTTCTGTAATACTTAATAGCCCAAGAAGTTCATTCAACCTAGGCCCTTATCAAAATGATGGGAATAGTTGGAAGTTTGCCTATAATATACCATTGGACAAATCCTATCAGTGGTGGGGAGGGGTTTGCCCCCTAGCTAGTGGTGTAAGTGCGGCACCCGTCGCTAATGTTACTATTAGTAAATCTGGGTATGAAACTAAGACTACTTCTATTCAGCCCCTCCCAACTAAACCGGTAATAAAAATTGATCCTGCTGACACCGAAGCACCTAGCACACCTACAAATCTAAAAACAACAAGTGTGAAACCAACCTCAGCTACGCTTAGCTGGACTGCCTCCACCGACAACAAAGCTGTAGCCGGGTACAAAATCTTCAGAGATAATGTACTGATTTATACAACTACAGCAACATCTTTTACTGACTCTTCTTTGAAAGCGGACAAAAAATATTCTTATTTTGTTAAAGCCTATGATGCAGCCGGCAATTTCTCGAGCGCTTCCAACACAATCACCATAACCACAACTTTAACTATAGAAGACGTCAGTTTACCAAAGATATTTGGTGGATCCACCACCAATTTAGCCAAGATTTCTGATGCCAAAAAGGTACAGAACCTCACGATTGAGGTAAAGGATAAAAATAAAATTGTTTGGAACGAAACCGTAGATTTATCTTCCCAAGACACCGCCAACAAGTTTAAATCATTAGATAAATATATCAAGGCCGAACAACTCGGAGTCTTAGAACTAGATTCAAAAACTCTAAACGTTTTAAATAAAAAAGCAAGCGTAACCATGTTTAACTTACCATTTATTTCAACACCAAAGGTCTTGGTGGATGGTAAAGAAGATCCAGAAACAGTTTCAGACATAAATTATGCAGACGGTAATTTGACCTTCAACACCACTCATTTTACTAAGTTTGAAGCGGTTCCAACCCTAACAATTATTGAACCCCAAAACGGTTTTGAGACAAATGAACCGTTGGTTACCCTTCGCGGAATAGTGGGTGATCCACAAGCAACAGTCAGTGCTAGTTTAAATAACGAAGATTTGGGAGCTCTAAAAGTAGCTACTCAAAGTGGGCAATTTAGTAAACGATTGACCTTAACTGAAGGTAACAACACGATTGTCATCATGGCAAATAGTTTGTTTGGGGCAACTCTCTCGGCAACAATCAGTGGTACCTACACACCTGATAACCGGTTAGTCTGGGTTTTGAGTGCGGCTGGCATAGGATTAATTGGAGCAACGATCGTCGCTGGTGTCTATTACTGGTACAAGAGAAATAAAGCGAGGACTACGCAATCAGAAACAAAGTCACCGTGAAAAATTGTACTTTAAGATCCAACCTTGGAAGCTAACTTTATTTTCCCTTCTTTAGCTTTTTCTTCTTCAAGCAGCTCCTCTACATCCATCGCCGCCATGCAACCGACTCCTGCCGCGGTTACAGCTTGTTGGTAGCGCCAATCGTGAACATCACCAGCGGCAAAAACCCCCTCAACTGATGTCATAGTTTTAAACTGACTATAAACTCCCCTATCTTTATCATTTTGAACTTTGAATTTTGAATTTTGAATTAATTTTATGTAACCTTTTTCATCAAGGTCCAACTGGCCCTTCAAAAAATCTGTGTTTGGTTTGTGCCCAATTGCAATAAATAGACCGTCTAGCTTCATTTCATCTACTTGAGCGTTTTTTACGTCTTTTATTTTCACTCCCTCCACTTTGTCTTTACCTAGAACTTCCTCAACTGTTTTATTCCAAATAAATTTTATCTTTGGACTTGCGGTAGCTCGATCTTGCAGCGCTGGAAAGGCCCGCAACGCGTCTCTTCTGTGGATAACATTTACCTCTCCGGCAAATTTAGTAAGGAAGAGCGCCTCCCGCAGCGCGCTGTCTCCTCCACCAACCACCGCTACAGTCTTTTCTTTGAAGAAGGCTGCGTCGCAGACAGCGCAAGCAGAGACTCCTTTTCCGATAAGCCGCTGCTCGCTAGGAAGGCCTAGCCATTTCGCCGAGGCGCCAGTGGCAATTATTATTGTCTTGGCTAAAAACAGAACCGAGCCAGAAGTCACTTTAAATGGTTTGGACGAAAAATCAGCTTTTACCACGTCACCATCCATAAATTCGGCGCCGAGACGTTCGGCTTGTTTTCTCATTTGCATCATTAATTCGGGCCCTTGAATCACCTCTGGGAAACCAGGAAAGTCTTCGACATCAGTAGTAAGAGTAAGCTGCCCTCCAGGAATAGAACCAGCAATCACCAATGTTTTCAACTTACCACGGGACGCGTAAATAGCCGCCGTCAGTCCAGCTGGACCGCTACCGATAATAATCGTGTCGTACATATTTCCCATAGAAATATTTACTCAAGCTAAATTAACCGGATCTTTTTGCAAGTTGCTCTTTGAAGTAGTCCACGTTTGGTATGAGACCGGGATTCTCTTCATAAGCAATTGCCATGTAAAAAGAGGCCCATGAAGAAAAGGTAAGTGCTTCAAAAGCAGCCAGATCTTTTTCAAGCGCTTTTATTTTATAAGAAAAAAGACGTATCTTATTTTTATTTAATAACTCCTTGCTCAAATCCATTCGGATTTTAATCTTTTCTTCATAAAGATCTGAATCAAAAGTAAAAAATTTAATGGCGTTTCGAAGAGATGCAGGATAGTAAATCCCCTCAAGCAAGTGATGGTTCATCTCTGGAAGAAGAAAATAAGCGCCGAACGCCTTGGCACTCTCGTTTATTTGATTGGCAAACGCGTGCGCGTTACCGGCTAAAAAAGGTCCAGCCAAAACGATAAAAATTTTTTCCATCAATTCGAGAGCCGTATTTTTTGCTTCATTATCGGGAATTTTTGAATCGAGTCCAAAAATATTATTTGATTCGTCAATCGTTTTTATGACTCTGTCAATTCTTTCGTTGGCAACTTCAACAAAACCAAGTTTCACCAGCATTCCCAAGATACCTGCAATTGAGAACCCAAGACCCATTCGCGGATTTTGGGAAGGGTTGTATTTAGTGTCGATTTGGTAGTAGGGAAGGCCGTTTTTTTCTAATTCTTCGATTAGGACCCCACCCGAGCTAATACCAATTATTTTCGCTTTTTTCTTTATCCCATCCTGAAGAGCAGCGATTGTCTCCTCGGTATTTCCCGAATAACTGGAAACAATTACCAGTGACTCTTCGTTTACAAAAGAAGGCAGGCCGTACTCGTGGACAATTTGAAAGGGAACATTAATATCATACGCGCTTCTGATGATGTGGGGACCAAGCGCGCTACCACCCATTCCCGCTAGAACAATATTTTTGACACCTTTGTAACTACTTGGAATTTCTAGGTTTTTAGACGCCTGCCAAGCCGATTTCACCTGATCTTTCAGGAAAAAGATTGATCCGGCCATATTTTTTTTATCAAATTTTTTTATCTGCCCAAGATCGTCTAAATTGGTCATGAGCTGGAAATTTTGTATTAAATACTAGCTTGTTAAACCCAAAGATTCGTTTAACTTTTCTTTGTCGAACCCTAGTATCTTTACCTCGGCGTCGTCTTCATTTTGGATCACTGTGAATGGCACACCCATTTGTCCACTTTTTTCCAACATTTCCGTGGCTGCGTCGGGATCATTGTCGACAAAAATATTTTCGTACTTTACCCCTTTGGAATCCAAATAATCCTTTTCCATTCTGCAGTAGGGGCAGGTAGTTGTGGTGTAGATGGTTACTCTCATAAAAACCCTCTTACAGTATTTTTAATATAGCTATTATATGCAGACTACTCGCTAGATTACAATACGACTTGGAATTTTTAATTTGAAATTTAAAATTTTCAATGAAAATTATTTAACTAAGTTTGGTGGTTGTTTACCTTCTAGAGCGGCTATAATATTTTCAGCAGCTATACGGCTCATTGCGCTTCTTGCCTCGTTGGTAGCACTGGCTGTATGCGGAGTCAGTACCACGTTGGGTAGTTCAGACAGTCCAGGTGTAAGATCTGGTTCGTGTTCATAGACGTCGAGTCCAGCACCGGCGATTTTTTTGGACTTTAGAGCTTCTACCAGAGCTACTTCATCTATCACGGGACCGCGTGAAGTATTAATCAAAATTGCAGTTTGTTTCATAGTTCCCAGCTCTTTTGCCCCGATCAGATGATGAGTTTCAGGAAGAAGTGGTACGTGAATCGTAACAAAATCACTTTGTCCCAATAATCCAGGCAAATTCTTGTACTTTGCCGAAAATCTCATTTCAAACTCTTCGTTTTTCTTCACATCGTAATACAAAACTTCCATATTAAATCCGCCGTGGGCAATCTGCGTGACAAAAGAGCCAATCCTTCCCAAACCCACGATACCGATAGTCTTACCCCAAATCTGCGGTCCGAGAAAACCCTTTGGTTCCCATTGAGTATATTTCCCATTACGAACAAATTTGTCGGCCTCCGCGATACGCTTGGCCACGGCCATAAGGAGAGCGAAGGTATGCTCGGCCACTGCCTCTGTCAGAACACCGGGAGTATTTGAAACAAAAATTTTTCTCTCGTTAGCGGCTCTGACATCGATATTGTCATAACCAACGGCATAGTTGGCCACAATTTTCAGCTGTTTCCCCGCTGCATCCAGGACTTCACCATCGATTTTGTCGGTCAACAAACAAAGAAGGCCGTCATAACCAGCTATAGATTTCTTAAGCTCGTCTTTGGACAAAACCTTATTCTCTGGATTGATGTCAACCTGAAAACCCTTTTTCTTTAATAGTTCAATTCCATCCTCTGAAATAGAACGAGTAACGTAGACTTTTGCCATAATCTAAATCCTCCTTTTTAATAGTATAGCATCCTCCATACTTCAAAACTGAAGTTTTTCAGTATTCTCGGTTGCTGCGGCCACTTCGTGGACTACACGTAACAGGTAACAAGTTGCAAGCTGTTTTTCTAAACTTGTTACTGGTAATTGGTCGCTTGTTACTTAAATCTTTCGAATATCGAACCAGCCTTGCAAAAGATGCCTAATCACTACATCTTCCAGCTTTTCGACGCCAAAGTAATTGATAAATATTTTGTTCCAGAGCGCTTCGTGGAAATGATATGAGTATCTTTCGCTAAACTTACGGTCGTTCATCACGCTCATCACGTTGTCCATAAAATTAAAATTGACCAGTTCTTGCTTGCCTGATACGGTTGGAAACCAAACCGCCACGTAATTCGTGTGCTCCCAGATTTGAAAATCAAGTGCGGGGACAAATTTTCCCATTTTCAAAAGCGTGTGAGAGGCTCCCCGGTGATAAAGTGCCTCTGGATTAATGTGGGCTGATCCAAGCCGAATATCTCCTGGATTTTCCTTGAAAAGATAGCGTTGGACAATTAACCATTTATTTGCATCCCCTTTGGCTATTTTTGCCTCTGGTACGTCGCCGCGGATAGCACTGACTACTTTTTCGCCGAAATTGCTTTCTTGACTATGGTGTTTGAAATAGCTTGAGTAAAGGTTTACCTCATCGATATAGTGACTCGTCATGGCAAAAAGGTAGGTGGTTGACGCTTCTTTCAATTCTTCGCTCGGAACCACAAAAATTAGTCCCAGCTCTTTCAGATGACTCATTGGGTGCAATTTTTTTCCGACGAAAGCTTCTGTTACTTTTCTCCATTTTGTCATCTCTAGTACTCTGATCTCCATCGCTCTCACTTCAAAATCTTCTTTAGTAAGCTTGCGGTACTCGGCAATATAGGTCGAATTTAGCCAATCACGCTCTTCGATAAAACGAAGGGCAGCGTATATTTCGAACAGATCTTCTTCTTCAATCAGTTTTTCGACCGAAGAGTACCCAAGTTCGGCCATAATGTTTTTTGGAGGATTTTCACGCAGAAGTCTTTCGGCTACCTTTCTCTTTAGAAAAAAACCGCTTTTATCCCTGTGCAGGACTAGCACAGAAGAAATAAGGTTGACACAACCCTCATTGGTCGTACAATGAGGTCTATCGAGAAGCTCAAATATTTGCTCATCTAGCTTTTTAACTTCTTTCCCAATAGTTTTATACGTTTCTTCCGCAGTTGGATAGGTAAGTTTTAGGTGACCAAGTGTTTTCCTGACCTTTTCTTGGTTTTCAGTGTAAAAGTGTTCTAAAACCTTCTTTTTACCCGTGATATGCTCAAGCGCTTCGATCGTTTCGTTAAAAATATCTGGGTCGGTATTGAGTTGGTGAGCAAAAAATTCGATAACCGTGTTTCTCATGTATAAACTAGTGTTTTTCTTTTAATGGGCGATTTTGTTACTTTTAATTTTTCTTTGAAAGGTTTTTGGCCTGCGTGTAAAATCCCCTGTTTTGCACCAAAAAAGTTTACTACGTTTGAGGCATTATCGGCTGCTAGTTCCAGGGCTCCCTCAACATTTTGAAACCTAATTAGCCCCGCCACAAATCCAGATGCAAAAGCATCGCCTGACCCAGTACGATCTACGGCAGGGTTACCGTGGGTTCCAACATGATACACGAATTCTCTATCGCAAACCGTAGCCCCATTTCTCGCATCGGTAATCACACTGATGCCGCGACTTATTAAACACATCTTGTGGACGATTTTTTCTTTTTTGTCAAAAGGAATTGCTGTGAGAAGTGCTGCTTCTTCTCTATTCATAATCACTACATCGGACTTTGAAAAAATTGGCGCTAATACTTTCTTACCTCTAGCGAGTTCGCTACTGCCAGGAACGAGGGCGGTTTTTAACCCGTGTTTATCAGCCCAATTTACCAGCCCAGAAAGCAAGCTTACATTTCCAGCCAAGCTTGAAATAAAAACCCATTTGGTATCCAGCTTACTTTTGGGTAACATCTCATCGTTAAAATGGCTACTGGCGCCGCGGTAAACCAAAATAGTTCGCTCGCCGGTTGCAGTAACCAAAATTATCGAGTAAGCAGTGTAATTTTGTTTATCTTTTATAACTAGGCCCGTATCAACTCCTTCTGCAGCCAATGACTCTACCGTTGCTTTTCCTCCGGGATCGTCACCAACTCTAGTAATACAGGCCGTTTTTAGTCCCTGGCGAGCAAAGGTAACGGCAGCGTTGGTAGCTCCACCACCAGTTTCAAAAATTATACTATCCAAGTTGATTTTTGATCCCAATGGCAGAACCAAATCGACATCGGTAGGAGAAGTATCATCCCGTTTCGTTTTGAACTTTCTTGAGGTTATGAATAAGTCACGCGTCGCCGCGCCAATGGTTATGATATCGTACATGGGCAGTTTGTTCCTTCATCTCTAGTATACGAATAAAGATAGAATTTGTGAAGTGTAGGTATCAGATTAATGTCTACCCGATATTAGAAGGTGTTTTGGTAAATGATGTGTCAGATATTCATCTACTCGAAACGTAAAGACATCAAGTATAAACAACAAAAAACTTGCCGTAAGATAAATCAAAATCGTATTGGTGAGACTAGAGCTGAAACCTATGATAAATAGCGAATAAAGAAAATATACTCCGATGAGACTGATCATAACCACTCCAAAAAACGAGGCGTACGCAGATACTCTTCTCATTAAATTAGACGAGAACAAAAACAAACTTGCCGCGCCCACCAAACTAATGAACAAAAATAAAAGCAACGTAATCTGATAAATAAGGAGTGAAGGATCGTAAGGAAAACCTAGATAAGGCTCGGCTGCGCGTATAAAGGTAGGCATCCTGATGATATCAAGGAATGGCTTCGGTACTGCGTGTAATAGAATTATGGCAAAAAATCCGATTAGAAAAATTCCAAGATAAATCCATCTTAATATTTTTACAACGAGCAGTTTGTCCATTTACCTTTACACTTTTCCGGCCGAACCAAATAAATCTATTTTTTCTCCCACTACTTTCTGCACTTCCTCTATAATTTCAGGGTAGAGTTTATACATCGCCACTTCGTCACTTGTTCGCAGCAGCTCTTCTAGTTCTTTTCGGTAGGCATTTCTCATCTCTGTATTCACATTTATTTTGTTTACTCCGATTTCTATAGCGGCTTTTATATCTTCCTGATTGACACCACTCCCCCCGTGAAGAGATAGAAAAGTATCTGGAATAACCTGTCTTATTTCCTTCAGGCGGTTTAGATCTAGTCTTTTTTCGTCTGCATAAAGACCATGGGCATTACCGATAAAAGAAGCGTACGTATCCACACCGGTTCTTTCCACAAATTCGCGGGCTTTCTGGGGATCAGAATAGTTGCCTTTTACCTGCTCGCTGGCCACCTTTTCACCGGTATGCAAGTCAGAGGAACCAGTGATATGGTCCACTTCCCCTTCCACCATAACCGCCTTTGGATGAGCCATTTCTACCACTTGCTTGGCAATAGCTACATTTTCTTCAAAAGGCAGCTGTCCTCCATCAAAGTGGAGATAATCAAAGCCGGCATCGAAAGCTTGTTTTACTTTTTCAAATTCGGTGGCGTGGTCCAGATTTAAGATTATCGCCACACCCTCGTCCTTATAATTTTGAGCAAGATCGACCAAATTGTTGTAACCCATGAAGCTGCTTTCTCCAGGGGAGGCCTCGATAATTACCGGCGCTTTTTTGGCTTTTGCTGCGGCGACAATCGCCTCTAATGTTTCCAGATTACCCACGTTAAAAGCTCCGATAGCAAACCCTTCTTTTTTAGCTTTTGTCAACCACTCTTTCGCATTCATATAAACCTAACCATCTTGGACAAGGCCAGGCCCTGTCAATCTTATAGTTCTAACTCTTTTCGGCCGCCGGGACCGAAAAGTTCGTCGTCTAGATAGTATATCCTTTTAGGAATTATCTTGTACAGCTCGTGATCGTGCAAATATTCATCTGCCCAGTCGTGACGCTTTTTGAAAATTTCTAGTTCTTTCACATCTTTATTTTTATCAAGCATTTGGGCTGTTCCTTCTAGCTGAACCCCCTTTACAAGTCCGCTTTTTGGTTGGTGGTGATTCACTACCACCGAAACGTTGGGATTAACTTGCAAATGTTTGGTCTTTCTAGTTCCGGAACGGGAAATAAAATAGATATTTAGATCCGGATCGTATGCAAAGAACACCGTGGCCGCCCAAGGAATGTCTTTTTCGCTGGTTGCAAGAGTCATCAACCGATTATTTTCTAGGTATTCCAAAATATATTCCTTAAGTCTCTCTGGGGAAACTAACATTATTTTATTAACTACGTTTTCTCTTGTTTACTTTTATTATTTTTTAAAACTGAGAAGTATTAGAACTAAAGCTATTAGTCCAACTATTAAAGAAAATAGTACCAATACCCCGCAACCAATACAGGGATCGGTTGGAATAGCTGGATCTTTAGTTACTCTTGCCAAAACAACACCCGCTGCAAATAGTACTAGGGCTGCGACTAGCAATATCCAACCTATTTTAGAGGTAGAATCCTTTTTTGTATTTTTGTCGGTGCTTTCCATTACATTTTTCTTTTCATCACCGTCTTCACGGCCTCCTTGATTTTCTTAACAGACATACCGTACTTTTCTAGCAATTGATTGGGTTCGCCGGATTCGCCGAAGGTATCGGGCATACCGATTCGCTCCATTGGCACTGGATAGTTTTCGGCGAGAACTTCGGCGACTGCTCCGCCCAAACCACCATTTATCTGGTGTTCTTCGACGGTAACCACTGCACCGGTTTTTTTGGCGCTAGAAGCTAGGGTTAATTTATCGATCGGTTTAATCGTATGGTTGTTGATAACTTCGGCTTTAACACCTTCTTTTTCCAGTTCTTCCGCGGCAACAAGTGCTTGATAGACCAGCGGTCCACAAGCAACTATCGTAACATCCTCACCTTCTCTGAAAATTTCAGCTTTTCCTATCTTAAATGGAGTCTCTTCTGTCGTGATGACTGGGGTCTTTTCCCGAGTATAGCGGAAGTAAAACGGGCCTACGTGTTCTCCTGCAGCAATAGTCACTTTTCGGGTTTCAATAGAATCACAAGGAACAACGACAACAATATTTGGAAGTACTCTCACCGTCGCCACGTCTTCTAAGGCTTGGTGGGTCGCGCCGTCTGGTCCCACACTAATCCCAGCGTGTGCCCCAGCTACTTTTACGTTTGCCTTTGAGTAACAAACGCTCACCCGCAACTGATCCCAGCACCTGCCCGGAACAAATACGGCGTAAGAAGAAACAAAAGGAATTTTGCCGCTCAAGGCTAGTCCGGCGGCTATCCCCATCATGTTTTGTTCCGCCACACCGCATTCAATAAACCGCTCCGGAAATTTTTCTTCAAACATATTCGCCCGCGTCGACTCCGACAAATCTCCGGTCAACACCACAACATCTGGGTTTTTCTCACCCAAAACAACTACTCCTTCTCCATAACCATTGCGAGTAGGTACTTGCTCCACTTCTGGATCAAAAAGTTTTGGGTTCAGTTTGGCAGCTTCATTCATGCTCACTAATTATCTTTCCTTTCAAAGTTCTCAATTCTTTAAGTGCGATTTTGGCTTCATCGGGTTTTGGCGGTTTGCCGTGCCAGGTGAAGTCAAATTCCATAAAGTCAACGCCTTTTCCAGGAATAGTATGCGCAATTATTAAGCTTGGTTTGTTAAAAATCGCCTTTGCCTCACTGCAAGCATCAATTATGGCCTGAATATTGTGGCCATCTACCTCTTGGACGTGCCAGCCAAAGGCTTCATATTTTTCCTTCAACGGCTCAAGCGGCATGATATCTTCGGTGAAGCCGTCTATCTGGATATTGTTTCGATCAATTATCCCAGTCAGATTGCCGAGTTTCTCTTTGCCAGCAAAAAGAACTGCTTCCCATATCTGCCCTTCGTCGTGCTCACCATCGCTCATTAAGCAATAGGTCCAGTAGCGTTTTTTATCCATCCGAGCAGCAAGGGCCATTCCAATTGCCTGGGACAAACCTTGCCCAAGGGGACCGCCGGTATTTTCGACCCCAGGAGTAGTACCAACGTGAGGATGCCCCTGGAGACGGGAATTTATTTTCCTTAAAGTGTATATTTCTTCGCGAGGAAAATAGCCAGCGTGGGCTAAGGTTACGTACCAAACAGGAGCGATATGGCCGTTGGAAAGAGTTACTCGGTCTCGTTCTTCCCACTTTGGGTTTTTCGGGTTGTGGTTTAGAACAGAAAAATAAAGGGCGGTAAAGACATCGGCCATTCCAAGCGGACCAGCGCTGTGACCACTACCAGCTTCGACTAGCATTTTAATAATATCTTGGCGAACATCGTCCGCAATTTTCTCCAAGACGTCGATGTGAGCGTGTTCTATATGTTCGTGCGGTTTACCGATTTCGATCATAGGCAGTTTAGATACAGCTTACTTAACGTTAATTGTTCCGCCTTGACTAGAATTTCGGTGGTTGTGATAGCCAAAGCTTCCTGTTTTTGTAATCGTCACGCTTTTACTTTCACCCGGCGCCAGATTCAGGGTAAAATCTCCACCAGAAACCTCTTTGTTACCGGTGTGAATTGGGTGAGGATTAGCTCCGATTTGAACTTCTTCGCTACTGTCATTTACCCAAGTGATTTTTCCACCAGATTTTATAGTTACGTTTTCCGGCGAAAAACCAGCAGAGGTGTACTTAATTGTAGTTTCTGATTGGTTATTATCACTTGCATTTGCCGAAGGGGTGGCTGAAGTAGTCGCCGGTTCGTTTGTAACTGTTGGCGTTGATGTTTTATTTTGAGAAGTACCTCGCAACAAGAAATATCCGCCAACAATTGCGATTAGTATTACTACGGGAATAATCAAATTACGCATAAATTTTTCACCCCCTTAATTTTATAATCAGTTTAAAGGGGCAGGTCCTTGTACATCTTGTTTAAGAGTATCTAGGGCTTTTTTTACTTTTTCGTGATATGTTTCACCTTCTATAGTAGCATTTTCGAAGATAAAACTTCCAGATACTAGTATATTAGCTCCCATTTCGGCACATTTACGCGCGGTTCCAGGCTCAATACCACCATCTACTTCAATTACTACATCTGGCTTCATTATTCTTAACTCCTCAATCTTCTTCAAAACACCGTAGACAAAGTGTTGTCCAGAAAAACCAGGGTAGACCGAAAGAAGAAGGACTGTATCTAGCTTGTCGATGATGTGCTGAAGACGAGAAGTAGGTGTATCTGGATTCAGGGAAAAACCAACTTCGATGCCGTGCCGACGAATATGATAAATCGTCCCCAGTGGATCACGGGATGATTCACAAGGCACCACTATTCTTCTTATATTTGCTTTCCTGCCAATTTTTACAAAAGGATCAACCCAATCCTCAATGTAATCAACCATTAGTTGAATTTCCAGTTTTTTCAGAGTCCGGAAAGAAGCAATTACCTTCGGTCCTACCGTGAGGTTTCTGGCGAATTTATTGTCAACTATATCTATTTGAATCCAATCTGTGTAAGGTTCGACGGCTTTAAATTTTTTGTGATAATCAGAGGGTGTTTTACTGAGAATTGCTGGAACTATTTCAATTTTCATTCTCTTCTTTTTCTATTTTTTTTAATCTTCTTTCAAACCTTGGCTCCTTTGCATAAGGCGTAGAAAGCCATGCTTCCAACACTTCGATTGCTTTTTTCTCGTCCAAATAGTCGGCTGGCAGGGCTAAAACGTTGGAATTATCATCCCGCCGGCTGCTGGCGGCGTGTCTGGGATCCCAAGAAAGAGCCGCCCGCACTCCATCTATTTTATTGGCAGCTATTTCTACTCCAACCCCGTTTCGGCACAAAGCAATCCCAAGATTTTCGGGTTTTTCAGTTACTTTTTTAGCCAAAGGAATCACAAAATCTGGAAAATCGTCGGTTGGGTCGAGCTTTTCTGGACCTACATCCACCACGTCGTAATCTTTTTCTTTAAGGTATTTTTCTATTCTCTCTTTCAATTTAAATCCGCCGTGATCGGAAGCTAAATAAATCATTTTAAAATGCTTGTTTTAAGCCTGATTGTATAAAACTGGCTTCAATAAAAGAACTAGCAATTAAACCCAAAATTGCAATAAGATTCAATACAATAATTATATAATAACTCCACTTTTCACTGTTAGAATTAGCCGCACCAATCGCAGATTTAAGTTTAGCAAATAAATAAATACTTAAAATTGCAGCGATAATTGATAAGATGGATAAAATAAAGTAATAAAAATCGATAATATTTACACCGCTTACAAACAAGTCTTTTTTTATATTGTTCCAGTTGTTTAATCTCAGAATTGAAATCGTTAAAATTACAACCGAAAGAGGAATCAAAAAGAGTGAGGACGTTTTATTAATTTTCATTTTTTGATCTGTTTGCCGGCACGAATAACCTGTTCAACCAACCGGTGCGAATAGCCCATTTCGTTGTCGTACCAAGCAAAAACTTTTACCAAATCACCGTCAACTACTTGGGTCAGCGCCAGATCAATAATTGAGCTTTCGGTGCGACCAACTATATCCGATG
>JAUYHE010000055.1 GCA_030690175.1 bacterium
TACAATCATATTCGCAAGCATGGAGAATGGGACATCTTTTATCTTCGATTGATCAAATGGTTTTGACAACGTTTCCAGCCAATGGAAATAAGTCCCGTCAAACAATTCTTCCACTGGTATTTCACAATCACGGAAATTTTCAGGCGCGCAAATCGGATATTCTTTTATCGCCTCCACCGCCCACTTGCCTGTTTCTTTGTCAAAGGCATAGATAACACTTCTGTTTGCTTCATCTCTATATTGCAAAAGGTTATCTTGGGTAATAAAAATATTTTTTTCCAATTCTTCATTTGTCAGAAGAACCACTTCTCCACTTTCCAAAGTAATACTCAAACCATCTTTGCTATATACGGCATTGGTCATGTCTTTTAGGTCAACCCCGGCTGTTTCAAATCTCACTTTTACATCCGGGGGAAGTTGGGATTCTGCAAACCACTTGCCGGTAGCTTCATCAAAAGAGTGGTAGACGACTTCTCCTTTACTGTTGACTACTTGAAGAGTTCCATCCTCCGACCATTGGAAATTCCAATTTGTATCTGTATTTCCCTCCATTAGTTTTAGACCTTCTATAACTGGTCTATTACCGATTTTTAGGCTTGCAAGCACATTTCCGCTTGTCCCTGTTAAAATTTGATAAAACTGAGCGGTGTCTTGATCATAGAACCATTTTTTACCTGTGAAGTTTCCGTTTGCGTCAACTTCCGCCGACGTTACCGGAATAAATAGATCCGTTCCGTCGGGTTGGCGGGCGTAGTAGCCAAATGCCCCCCCCAACCCTCTCTCTGCCCACTCTTTACTGAAAGTTAGAATTACCCATTGGGAAGATCCGTCTTCAAACTCCAGTTCTTGCGCAATATGTTCAGTCCCTCCCTTGCCTGTCACATATCCTAATTTCCCAAAACTTGTTTCACCGCTTTTAATATCGACTGCCCCAACCATGGTAAAACCTGATTCAGATCCTAATTTTTCTTCGGTTTGAATTTTTCCAGGCTCTGAACTTAAATAATACTGGACCTTGCTTTCGGAAAAGTCCTGTACCAAGGTGCTCAAAATCTCTTTGTCCGCAATCGGTAATAAAGAAACACTTATTTCACTTTTGGTTTCCACTTTAGTTTCCACTTTGGTTTCCACCGGGGCCGGAGTGATAAAGGAACAGCCAACAAGAGCCATTCCTCCCACTAAAATTGCGCCCATTTTTACTGCCTGTTTTGGGGTTATGTTTTTAACAGCTCTATTCTCAGGCGCAGATGTTGACGCAGATGTTCCTTTTGTTGAAGTTTCGGTTGATTTTGGCTGAAAAGCGCGACCAAAACTGAAAGAATTTTTTCCCTGTTCAGGGGCCAAAATACCAACTTTGCCAAGTGACATTTCAAATTTCAGCTTTTCCGATTGGCCCGGAGATATCTTTCCCTCTTTTTCGGCCTGGTCGATTCCTCTTATGCCCATTGATGTAAGAGCTCTTTGAGCTTTGGATGTCTTACCCTGATCATGTGAGGATAATTGCGGGCCAATGACAAATACCCGCGGTTCATCATTAAAATAATCTTGTCCAAATAGGATCAACGAGCTGTGCTTAAGAGTTTTACCTATCTCTTTGGAATCCAGAGCGTCAAGGCCGATTGTCTTGGCTTGGACATGGCGAATTTGGCTTCGCATTTCCTCGGTTATTGTTCTTACGCCCTCTTGGCCGTATTGTTGTACTAGTTCTTTAGGCATAATTTGCATTATTTGTGATAATTATAAGACAGTGTCATTATGTCAAGAGGACACCGTAAGTTTTGATTTCGTGGGCCAAAGTACTGTAGCGGTCTTCAAGATCTTCCGGTCGGTAAGGAATCGGTTCAATCCGATCATCCACCTTGTGGGTAAGATGACTTAATTTAACCGCTTCATCAAAGTAATCCTTGCCAAAAACCGGAGAAACCACACAAATGTCAATATCGCTCCATTTGCGGGCGGTATTTTTGGCAAACGAGCCAAAAAGATAAGCGGCGGTGACGGGGATGCCGCTTTTTTTGACATGAGAAATGTATTTTTTGGCGATGTTTATAACCAGCTTCATACTTTTGCTTTATATTTTTGATAA
>JAUYHE010000063.1 GCA_030690175.1 bacterium
TATCGCCACGCAGCAGTTTTTTCGCCAATGTCTCCCGTTTTATCAATTCTCCAAACTCCCTTGGCCAAGATGGTAAGTAAACTAATACCTCGTCACTAAAGGTAACACCGGCTTCTTTTCTTTTTTCTTGAACTCTACGAATTAGGTCTCTGGCCTCTCCTTCTTTTTCAAGAACGCTAGTTAATTTGGTATCGAAAACTACCTTTTCCTTTTGCTTTGAATCAAATCTCACCTCTTTCACGTTCAACTCTTCGCCAATAATTTTTTCTATACTTTGATCCAGCTTCTTAGCCAACTTATATGAAAGGCTGCTCAATGGCTGTCGCACCTTTATACCTTTATCTTTTCTAATACCGTGACCTGCTTCCACAATTTGTCTCGCTTCCACCATCTGTTTTTCCAAATTATCATCCACGAAATTACGGTCACTACTAGGCCAATCAGCTAGATGAACTGACTCGACCCTTGTTAAATTGGTAAAAATTTCTTCAGCTATAAATGGTAGCATCGGCGCTAATATTTTTGAGATTGTGGTAAGTACCAACCACAGTGTTTGGTAGGCATCTGCTTTGTCCTGACTGTTTATAACTGCCGGGCTTACCCTCTCTCTAATTCTTCTCACGTACCAGTTTGAAAGATCATTAACAACAAATATTTCCAGAGTGCTTGCTGCATCAGCCGCGTCAAACCTCTCTAACGCATCGGTTATATTTTTTACACTTCCGTGAAGCCTGGAAAGTACCCATTTGTCCAATACATTGCTTGGTTTGAATTGCTTGTTGCCAGGTTTCCATTTATCAATATTTGCGTAAGTTACAAAGAAGGAGTAGACGTTCCACAAACGTAGATGGAAAAAACGACGAATATCGTCTGCCACGTGGTAACCAAAATTCACATTATGTTCTGGTTTGGTTCTCAAGTACAACCACCGCATCACGTCAACCCCAATTTTTTCGGCGGCTTCGTTAAACTCAATCGCATTACCTTTACTTTTGTGCATCTCCTCACCTTTTTCGTCTCTCACTGAACCGTAACCTAAAAGTTTTTTAAAAGGGGCTTTATTTTCTAAAGCCACCGACATAGCCAGCAGAGAGTAAAACCAGTTCTTAAATTGTCC
>JAUYHE010000006.1 GCA_030690175.1 bacterium
AATATCTTAAATTAGTTTATCTTGACACCTGGCTAGGTATCTCTGTACACTAAATATAAGGAAACTCTATGATCCTGCCTGAAAATAGTAAAAAACCTCTGAAAAGTGCCCGTGGGCAAGTGCTCATTTTGTTTCTCCTCGTCCTAGTATTGGGATTGGCAATCGTGGTTTCGGTCGCCTCGAGGACCGTGACTGATATTCGGATCACGACGACCAGTGACGAGAGCAATCGGGCCTATTTTGCGGCTGAAGCCGGAATAGAAGAAGCTTTGAAACAATTACAACTTTCTGGTAGTTTTGCTAGTCCTGTAGAGTTGGACTTCACTAGTTTAAACAACACCACGGCAACAGTTACATCCTCTTCGACTCCAGTATCCGAATACGCTTTCCCTAGTGTAGTAGATAAAGACGACGTAGCCCAATTTTTGTTGAGCGGCTGGACTGGAAGCGCCATTAATATCTGGTGGCAGGAAGATGCTTCTGTCGAAGTCTCGCTTGTTTACCAAAACGGTGCTGCCTACGAAATAGATAAATCCGCCTACGACTCAACAAAATCACCACCAACACCTGGTTTTAGTCCTTCAACGGCAAGCTCAAAAACTATTGGCACTTTTACCTTTAATCGTTACGAGACTTTTGCTATTGTATCAAGTACTCCACTGCTTCTTCGGGTGAGGACTTTGTATGCAGACAGTGCAATAGGAATTGAAAAAGCTAACGCGGGCGATCCTGACCTTCCCGGCCAAACCCAGATCGTGGAATCAACTGGAAAAACGGTTTCTGGTGTAACTAGGAAACTGCAAGCTATACGTACCTTTCCCGCCTTATCGAGTCTTTTTGACTACGTCCTATTCAACGGTGGTAGCAGTGCTTTGAGTAAATAATTAAGGCTAGACTTTCCTTAGCAAATGACATTAAAAATAAGTATCCTAGGGTCTTGTCAGTGACCCTGGCCTTTGTTACTATAATTAAAGAGGGTTTATTATGCCTGCCCTAAACCATATTGGATTGGATATTGGTAGCCACAGTATAAAAGCAGTCCAACTTACCGGCGCGTTTGAGGCGCCTACGTTTGTCGCCGCCGGTCAGATTGATACTCCACCTCAAGCTTTTACCCAACCAGGAGACGTAGATAGTGACGAATCTATTGAAGCTGTCGCGGGCGCAATCAAGCTACTTCATAAAGAAGCACATTTTAGCACTGATAAAGTGGTAACTTCTCTGCCAGAATCACAAATATTCACGCGTGTAGTAGAACTACCTTCTCTAAAACAATCAGAGATAAAAAACGCTATCAGTTGGGAAGCCGAACAATACGTTCCGGTACCGATGACTGAGGTAAAACTTGATTGGCAGGTGTTGGGAAATTCTACTACCAGTGGTAAAGTAGAGGTATTATTGGTAGCCGCTCCCATTAACTTGATTTCGCGCTACTTAAAGATTTTAAAAGCGGCTAATCTCACTCCCCTTAGTCTCGAAACGGAAATAATTTCGGTGGTCCGCTCCCTTGTCCAAAGAATTGAAGGCGCGCCCACCACGATGGTGGTTAGTATCGGAGCCTCAACTACCGATCTAAGTATTGTCAGTACCGGCCGGATTAGTTTTACCCGATCGATTGCGACTGGCGGCCACGCCCTGGCTCGAGGGGTGGCTCAGGAGCTAGGTTTTGAACTTGATCAAGCCACCGAATACATGAAAACTTACGGTTTGGATCCAAATTCTCTAGAAGGTAAGGTAATGCAGGCGATCAAGCCGATATTTGACGTTATTGTTAATGAGATACGTCGTGTTCTGGCTTATTACGCGTCCAAACACCCCAATATACCGGTAAAAAGAGTGGTGATGACCGGCGGTGCGGCCAAATTGCCGGGTTTAGTAGTATATTTAGCGGAAAGTTTGGGAATCGAAGTCCAAATTGGTAATCCCTGGGAAGGAATTTCTTTACCAAGCCACGCCCAAAATAAATTGATTGAAGAAGCTACTTCTTACGCGGTAGCGGTTGGTTTAGCTTTGAAACAAGGCGGAGGTTAATATGGCTGAAGACATTAATTTATTGCCAGAAGTTACCGAAGAACAAGTCAAAAAAGCGGGCGGACGACGCAACGTGAACGTAGCCGCCATCTCTTCGTTGTTAATTGTAGCGGCCATACTGCTTTCTTTATTTGGTTACGAGTTATTTTTATCAAGTAGTGCCAAACGGATCGAGTCGCAAACAAAAGCGGCGGAAGAAAATATCGTTTCTCAAAGCCGTAAGGAAATTACGCACCGCCTGCTAGTAGGAAAAATTGAAGCAGCAAGCCAGTTTTTAGCAAGCGAGCTACCCTATTCCGAGGGGTACAGCCAGCTGATCGAGATTATTAAAAAGAGCGGTTGTGTCCTGACCGAATCTACGTTTAAAAGTGATGGAGCGTTAACTATCATTGGTGAAGCTAAGACCTCAAGTAATCTTGAGACACTAATTAATCAGTTGACGGGCAAGGAGGCTGCGAAAATATTTGATAATGCGAGACTTGTTGATTTGGTTTGGGATAATAAAAATAACTTTTATAAATTTACGATCGACGTAAAATTTTTAAAAAAAGGGATAAAGCCCCAGATCAGTAGTAATAAGTAAGAATCATGAAAAATACAAACCTATCACCAATAAAAATCTACATCGTCCCAGTTTTGGTACTTGTTACCACGGTGCTATTGGTACCGTTGGTTTTCATGCCTCAACTAGCAAGAATAAAGGACAAAAATTTGACCGTAAAACGCGGCAATGATCGACTAACTGCTTTGAACAATAAGATACGCGCCTTAGGAGCAATAGATGAAAACGAAGAAAGCCTAAAATTAATTGAAATGGAAAATGTGGTACCCTCTGAAAAAAATCTTGATCAACTAATAGTAGGCGTAAGGAATCTGGCTGCCCAATCTGATCTTAAAGTAATCGAGTTCAAACTGAAACCGGGAAAGGTCGCCACTTCGTCTGCAACAGGTGCAGCCACTAAAAAATCTAAAACAACCACACCCACAGCGAAAAAGCAGGAAGAAAAGGATAAAACTACCTTCACCTTATCCCTTAATGGCGAACTCGCAAATATAAATAAATTTTTAGACCAGATCGAAAAAGTAAAAAGACTACTGGGTATAAACGTAATAACAACTAAAAGAGAAACAAGTGGTACCTATCTTTTTGATTTTGAGGTATTTACTCCTTTCAAGGGAGTAAAAAGCCAGGGCGATGTGGTAGCCGCCTCCCTACCCTCTTTAACAACCGAACACTTGGGTATATACAATTTCGTTGTCAAATTGGAAAATTATACAAACGTTTCAATTCCTTTGGTGCCAAAAGGGGTAACCGACCCGTTTAAATAGCATCCTTCGGATGCTGCGTTAACACTAAGTTCGCTTCATACCTCCCCCGCTAAGCTGGGTCAGTATTCTCGCGTGCTGTGACCACTTCGTCCAGCTGAGCTGGACTTCGTGGGCTAAATCATCTGTTCACCGATCTCTGCTTTTTGATCGCTGAAGGAGGTCAGGTCGGATTTTGCGGGTTTTTTCCACCCTCTTTTCCATTCTCCAATTTTCAATTGCCCCGTGGTTTCCAGACAAGAGTATTTTAGGCGCCTGGCGCCCCTTAAAGCCTTCTGGTCTGGTGTAGACTGGGTAGTCCAGCAATCGGCTCACCTTTCCGTTTAATTTAACCTCGGTGAAAGATTCAGATAAAGTAGACTCTGCTTCTCCCACAAAACCTGGCAAAAGGCGCGAAACACCTTCGATTACTACCAGGGCAGCCGTTTCCCCACCACTTAAAACATAATCGCCGATAGAGATCTGCTCATCAACAAAGAGGTCTTTGAAACGCTCATCTACCCCCTCGTAATGACCGCAAATTAAAATAAACCACCTTTTTTTACTAAATACCTCTGCTTTTTCTTGATTGAAGCTCGCGCCCGTTGGGTCTAATAAAATTACTTTGGGTTTAACCCGCAGTCCCCTGGTCCGCCCCTGCGCCAGAACATTCTTTAAAGCAAGCTCCAATACGTCGGGCTTTAAAACCATACCCGGTCCACCGCCAAAGGGGCGATCATCCACTTGCTTGTGAGTGCCAATCCCAAATTGTCTTATGTCGTGGACGGTCACGTGGATTAATTTGTTTTTAATTGCCTTGGAAACTAGACTGGTACGTAGTGGGCTGTGGAAAAAATTAGGAAATAAGGTCAGGATATCAAAATATAATTTAGGTCGGCTCATCAGTTTTATTTTCTTCTAGTAAGTTCAAATAGACCCTTTTGCCTTCCTTGATTGCCTTTATCTTCAATAAAGTGCGGATTGCCTTTATTATTCGTCCGGATTTACCAATTATCCTTCCCATATCCTCACTGGCAACAGACAGTGAAATTGTTTGTTGAGGCCCGTCAGCCTCTTTTTTGACTTTCACCTTCTTGGGGTCAGAAACGATGTTTTTGACTATAAATTCAACCAGCTCTTTCATACCTTTTGACTAAATCAAAGACCGTCTTGGTAGGTTGAGCACCTACCCCCAGCCAGTAACGATAGCGCTCTGTATTTACAACTACTTTAGCCGGATCAACATTAGGGTTGTATTGACCGATGATCTCGATATAGCGACCGTCTCTTTTTGCTTGCTTGCTAGTGACCACGATACGGTACTTTGGTTGCTTTTTTGCTCCGGTTCTCATTAATCTTACTTTTACCATAATTGAGTGTGTATTCTAATTTGTTTACGACCAATTTTCAAGCGCGATCTTTGCTGCTTCTTGTTCTGCCAACTGTTTACTATTACCCGCTCCGACGGCTGCCCTTTTTTTACCCAGGAAAACAGCGGTTTTAAACATCTTAGCGTGGTCGGGGCCGGTTTCCTCTAGGACCCTGTAGAGGGGCGTTACATTAAGAACCTCTTGCGACTTTTCCTGAAGAAGACTTTTGTAGTCTTTGTAAAGCTTTTTTTCAATTATTTCGGGAAGATAAATAAGAAGGTTTTTTTTTACAAAATCGGTTACTTTTTGGGAGCCCAGATCTAGATAAATAGCTCCGATTAGAGCCTCAAATGTGTTGGCTAGGATATATTGTCTTTGACGGCCGCCGGTAGCTTCTTCGCCCCTGGAAAGATACAAATAAGCGCCTAGTTCCAGAACCGAAGCTGCCTTTGAAAGCATTCGGGCGTTTACTAAAGATGATCGAAAATTGGTCAAATCACCCTCGGGATGTCGGGGGTATTTTTTGTAGAGATGCTCTGATACGATTAATCCTAGCACCGCATCACCGAGAAATTCCAGCCTTTCGTTGTGGGGAGATTTTTCATCAGAATGCTCATTTAGGTAAGATCGATGGATAAATGCCATGCGTAGTAACTTTTTGTCTGTAAAATTTAAATTCAGTTTTTGCTCTAACTTATTTAAAGTATTATCCATAGATCGCTTCGCGCTCTGTGTCACTTCGTTCCTAAAAGTCTTCGGCTAACCAATTTGATCTTCAATGAGGTTTAATATATCACCGACAGTCTGTAATTTGGGGGATTGTTCTTGGTTGATAGTAATTCCAAACTCCTTTTCGAGTTTGATGATTAAATCAGCGATGCTTAGAGGATCGGCGTTTAGGTCCTCTTGCAAGTGTGATTCTTCACTTATTTCTGCTTCAACAACACCTAGTTCCGCTGAAATCAATTTTTTTAATTTTTTAAAAATTTCTTCAGCCGTCATTTTTCTCCTTTCTTACTGTGTGGAAGCATTTCCTTTACAACCGTACCCAGTACCCCGTTGACAAATTTTGAAGAGTTTTCACCACCATATTCCTTGGCTAGTTCTACAGCCTCATCAATCGCTACTTTGGTTGGGACATTTTTGGCAATATAAAGTTCGAAAATAGCGATTCTTAATATCTCCAAATCTACCTTCGCAATTTGTGAAATAGGCCACTCCGGAGCGCACGTCTCGATAATTTTATCGATTGGGTCTAAATTATCGGTAACCCCACGAGAGATAAAAAGAGCCAATTCGCCATCAACTTGAAAGCCCTCTTGGTACGTATCATCAAGATGTACGTGCTCTTTTGTGTCTCTCTTTACAATCTCCTCAATATCTACCGAGTTAAAACTCCATTCAAAAAGAGATTGAAGAGATGCCACCCGGGCAAGATGGCGAGGGTCTAATTTCTCTTTCATTGCTCTTCCTTTTTTACTTTAGTTACCTTTGCCTTTTGTTTTGGAGCGATTACCAAGTTTTCTTTATAATAACCACAATTTAGACAGGCACGGTGACCCATCCGAGGATTACCGCATTTTGGGCAAGTTGATAACCTGATGGGAGAATATCGTTTACTTGCTCGTCTTTTACCACTTCTAGCTCTTGATATTTTTCTTTTAGGTAATGCTGCCATACGATTGGATTATTATAAGGGCGCTGCCTCGCAGTGTCAATTTTTAATCAGGCGTTACAAGAGGCTGCTTTTCCAATCCCTTTCTCAGACTTTTAGTGAAATTAACTTTTTGTTGGTTAAAAACTAAATTAGCTTCATTTCTGGCGGCGTTGATTAAAGGAAGGTCGGTTAACTCGGCAATTTTAAAGCTAGGTATTCCTGATTGGGCGGTGCCAAATATATGTCCGGGACCGCGCATTTTTAAGTCTATCTTCGCTAGTTTCAGACCTAGGTGGTGTTTCTCCAATGAAGAAAGCCTTTCGATCACGTTTTCGGTACTGCTTTCAGTAAAAAGCAAACAATACGCCTGCTGGTCACTTCGACCGACGCGACCGCGTAGTTGATGTAGAGACGCTAAGCCAAAGCGTTCTGCCGCCTCGATCATCATTACGGTGGCGTTTGGAACGTCAATTCCCACTTCGACAACTGGCGTGGCTACTAAAATATTCAGGTTGTTGTCTCTAAAATTTTCCAGGACGATCTCCTTTTCGGAATGTTTCATTTTACCGTGCAGCAAGCCAAGTTTTAGATCTGGAAACACCTCTGTTTTAAGGTGACTATATTCTTCCTTGGCTGCTTTGGCTGTACTTAGCGTTTCCGAAGGTTCAATAATTGGGCAGATAATAAAGGCTTGCCTTTTTTCTAAAATTTTATTTCTCAAAAATTGATATGCTCTATTTCTTTTCTCTGGTGGAACAACAAAAGTTTTTATCTTTTTTCTTCCTTGCGGTAGTTCGTCTAGGGTTGAGATATCCAGATCTCCAAATATTACTAAAGCGAGACTACGTGGTATTGGTGTTGCTGTCATTGTAAGCACGTGGGCCCTTTTTGCTTTGGTACGGAGCAGGGCTCTTTGCTCAACTCCAAAACGGTGTTGTTCATCGATAATGACCAGCGCCAGATTATCGAAAGTCACATTTTTGGATAAAATCGCGTGGGTGCCGACGATTATATCAAACGGCCCCCTCTTCTTACTACTTGATGTTCGAATAGAAAGTTTTACACCCAAAGGAGAAAGGATACTAGTTAGGGTTTTGAGATGCTGCGCAGCAAGGATTTCTGTCGGCGCCATAAAAGCAGTCTGATAACCGTTGAGGTAAGCAACGTAGGCAGCAATAGCGGCAACCACTGTTTTACCACTGCCAACATCGCCCTGTAGAAGACGGTTCATAGATTTCCCAGCCGATAAATCGGCTAAAATTTCCTTTATAACTTTGTTTTGAGAAGAGGTAAGGTTGAACGGAAGGTTCGAAATAAGGGTGAGAATCTTTTCCTGATGGATATTTAACGGCCTCGCTTTCACTAGTTTCTCCCAGGACGCCTTTCTCTCTATGGCCTGCAAACTAGTTATGAAGATTTCCTCAAATGCCAGGCGTCTTCGAGCTTGTTTGACTTGTTCTTCACTGTTTGGAAAATGAATTTGCCACAAAGCTTGCCTCTTTGTAATAAGGCTATTTCTAGATCTCGACTCACTTGAAAGGGTTTCATCAATTTTACCTACTACCATGGGTAACATTTCCTTTATCTTATTTCTTAACCATTTTGATGAAAGCCGGCTTGTTTCTGGATAAATAGGCACCAGGCCTTTAGTGTGAAAACCACCTTTTGTACCGGGCTTGTTGAGTAATTCATAATCGGGATTAATTAACGTGGGCTTGTGAGAGAAATAATCAATCTTTCCAGCTAAGCCAATTTTAGCACCAGGAGTAACTGTTTTTACTAAAAATGGCTGGTTAAACCAAACAGCTTCAATACTTGCTGTTCCATCATTTATTGTCGCGAAGGTGAGGTTTTTACCATACCTAGTCCGAATATTTTGGATCTGCTCTACTTTTCCGGCTGTAGATACTCTCTCCCCTACTTTTAACGCGTTTATTTTTACGGGAGTGCCTAAATTCTCGTAACGAAAAGGATAGTGATGAACCAAATCTTCGACAGTCTCTATTTTTAATTTCTTTAGTCGGCTAGTGTGAAAACTACCTACTTTTGGGATTTGTCCAATTGGAGTGTTTAGATTCATTACTCATTAGCTCGCGCCCAGGGGGATGTACAAAAATGGCAACACGATTAATCCAGCGATTATGATGATGGTGATTACTACCCAGATCCACTTATTTTTTCTAATAAAATTCATATTATTTCCAAATAATTTTTACTGACTTCCTCTTACCCACGTCGATAATAGTTTCGTTACCACTAATTTTTTTAATTAATTCTCGTGGATTGGCAACGAGCCGGCCGTCAACTTTTAAACCGCTGCTGCTTGCTAGTCTTACTGTTTCTGACACGCTGGAAGTTGCGCCAGAAATAGTAGCTAAAGACGCGTATGAAATAGGTAAAATAGAGCGTGATTGCACGGACGTTTGAACTGTACTGGTACGCTTCCCTTTTTGAAAAACTCTTTCGAATTCGATCGCGGCGGTTTTTGCGATTTTGTTACCGTTATAAATGCGCACGATCTCGTAGGCTAATTTTTTCTTAGCCTCCATTGGATTTAGCTCGACCTTTTTAATACTTGATTCAATTTTGCTAATTTCTGCATCGGAAATATCGGTCGCTAATTTCAGATATTTTATTATCAAATTATCATTTATTGACATTATTTTACCGTACATATCATTTGGGTCGTTATCGATGTCCACCGTGTTATTGAAGGACTTACTCATTTTTCGGCCGTCAGTACCCTCCAAAAGTGGAGTCGTGATTACCAGTTTTTCTTTGGTTTTGTATATCTTTACTAGTTCTCGGCCAATGAGCATATTAAAGGTTTGATCAGTTGCCCCAATTTCTACATCTGCGTCCAAGGCCACACTATCGTAACCTTGTAATAATGGGTAGAGAAATTCCGAAACTGAAATAGGGTTCCCCTTTTTTAACCTTTCCTGAAACAAATCCCTTTCCAATAACTGGGCTAGGGTAACGTGACTCACAATTTCGAGGAATTCTCTCGAATTTATTTTGTCCCACCAGGTTGAATTATAAGTTATTTTGGGCGGATTGCTTGAAAAGCTAAGAATTTTTTGAACTTGGTTTTTGTAAGTATTGCTGTTTTTGACTATCTGTTCGCTGGTTAACACCGGTCGTCGGGTATCTCTGCCAGAGGGGTCGCCAATCGCTCCAGTAAAATCTCCAACTACCAGAGTTACTTTATGGCCAAGATTTTGAAAGCTTTTTAGTAGCCGCAGCGGCACCGCGTGTCCAATATGAATTTTGGCGCCAGTGGGATCAATACCAAAATAAATCCGCAGTTTACGCCCACTTTTAAGCACTTCTTCGAGGCTTTCTTTTGATGGATAAATGTGTTCTGTCAACCGAAAAATTTGTGTTAAATCTGTCATATCTTCACATATTATCGATTTTTGTGGTATAATACAACCTTTGATAAACTATGAATCCTTCTTTTACACCGGTTCCCCCTCGCATTAAAAAAATTCTTTCGCGTCGTAAGTCAAGACGCTGGCGTCTTCGGATAATTAGCGGTTTAATTACCGCGGGATTCGTTTTTTTGGTTCTTTTTGTTGTCATAGGCATAGTTGCCTTTGGTTTTTTTGCTAGAAACCTGCCATCACCAAATAAGCTTTCCGAGCGCAATTTTGAACAATCCACCAAGATTTATGACCGCAATGGAGTACTACTTTATAACGTTTTTGGTGATCAAAACCGCACTTTGGTGAAACTAGATAAAATACCAAAGGATCTACAACACGCAACCGTGGCTATTGAGGACAGAAATTTTTACAAACACAAGGGATTTGATTTCTTTGGTCTTGCTCGTGTCCTGAAAGACGCTGTCTTTAAGAAAAAAATCACCGGGGGGTCTACTCTTACCCAACAGTTGGTTAAAAACGCCCTGCTTACACCGGAAAGAACCATTACTCGGAAGGCAAAGGAATTTATTTTGGCGGTTCAAATAGAGAGACGGTATAACAAAGACGAAATATTACAAATTTACCTAAACGAGATTCCTTACGGGGGTACCGCTTGGGGGGCGGAAGCAGCTTCAGACCAATATTTTGGTAAACATGTTTGGGAATTAAATCTGGTTGAAAGCGCGATTTTGGCTGGTTTGCCGCAATTACCCACGGTGTATTCCCCTTTTGGTTCAGATCCAGAAGCGTATATAAACAGAACAAAAGATGTATTACGAAGAATGAGGGAGGATAAATATATTACTAAGGAACAAGAAAAAAAATCTATTGAGCAATTGCCAAAGGTAAAATTTGCTGCTTTTGGTCAAGGTATCAAGGCCCCGCATTTTTCAATCTACGTAAAAAATCTTCTTGAGCAAAAATACGGCACACAAGTAGTCCAGGAAGGGGGGCTAAACGTAACGACGACGCTTGATCTAAAACTTCAAGACATGGCCCAAAAGGCAGTTCGTGATCAAGTTGCCGCCGAAGCAAGTTTGCGGGTGGGTAATGGTGCGGCGGTGATTGAAAATGTGAGAACTGGCGAGATCCTAGCTTGGGTTGGTTCGAAAGACTATTTCGCGAAAGATATTCCGGGCCAATTTGACATTGTATCCCAAGCCATAAGACAGCCTGGTAGTGCCCTAAAACCATTTAATTACCTAACTGGATTTGAAAAGGGCTACAACCCGGCAACCATGTATTTGGATATTCGTACCGATTTTGGTGGCGGTTATCACCCTGGTAACTATGACGACCGAGAACACGGCGCTCTCGCCGTCAGGTACGCGCTAGGTAATTCATATAATATACCCGCGGTTAAAATGTTAGCTGTGAACAGCCTGGAGGGGATGCTAGACACTCTAAAAAGAGTTGGTATTACGACTCTAAATGACCCGTCTCAATACGGGCTTTCACTTACTTTGGGCGGAGGCGCCATTAAATTAAAAGAGCTTACCAATGCCTATGCTGTCCTGGGTAATGGTGGAAAACTAGTTTCTCCAACAGTTATTTTAAAGGTCACCGACAACGATGGTAGTGTTATCGAAGAATACAAACCACCAAAGAGCCAAAAGCAAGTTGTCAAGCCAGAACATGCATATCTTATTAATAATATATTATCTGATCCGAGCGCAAAATACGCTGGTTATGGTACTTACTGGGCGGGGCTACTTAATTTTAGGAAAGATATTGCTGTAAAAACCGGAACAAGCGAGCAAAAAATAGATAACTGGACGTTTGGCTACTCTCCTACCTACGTAATTGGTACATGGGTGGGAAACAATGACAACTCGCCCATGCACCCTTCTCTCTCGTCCGGAATTACTGGTGCAGCGCCGATTTATCGCACAATTTCAGCCCAACTTTTTGCCGATAAAAAAGTTGAGAATTGGGATAGACCCCCTGGTGTCGTAAATGCCCAAGTAGATGCCGTGTCAGGTATGAAGCCTGGAAAGCACAGCGGTCAGTTAAAAACAGAGGTATTCACGAAATGGCAGGTTCCTAGCCAAGAGGATGATATGCACAAAGAAGTACGGATCTGCAAACCAACTGGACTTCTGGCAAATGATTCTTGTGAGGCGGCCGGAAAAGCGACCACGCAGGTTTATTTGGTAATGTACGACCCTTACACCAAAATATTTAGACCGTCCTTCAAGTATTGCCAGCCCTGCCCACCGACCCAGACAGATCCAAATGTATATACTCCAAAAGCAGATAACCTAACTGTCGTAATTACTACCCCAGAAGATAATGATCATGTTGGTAGCGCCTTTTCGGTAGTTGCCCAAGTTTCTGGACCAAATAAAATACTAGCCGTTCAGTTTTACCTAGATGATACCCTTAAATTTGAGAAGACGTCCGCTCCATACTCGGTTACTTTTTCAGGGTTATCGCCTGGGGATCACAAAATAAAAGTAATTGCTTTTGATGATGCTGGAGATTCGGTCGAAAAATCAATTGACGTAACTGTAGGTGGTGGAGTCCCGCTTCTAACCAAGCCGCCTCCTTAACAGGCTAATTTGCCTTACCTTCCCGTATTATCACTCCGATTTTGACGAGCTCATCCAATACTTGTTTTCTTATTTTTGCAATGTCAGCCTTATCTAAAGTACGACGTTGGGCAAAGTACTCGACACCAAGGAGTACGGCTCGCTTGTTGCCAAGTCTAGTATCCTCCAGAAGTTCTAAGCTGTAAAAATTTTTACCAGCTGCGGATTTGACGGCCTCATAAACACGCGCAAAAGGAAGGCTGTCGGGTAAAAACAGAGAAATATTTTCCTTGAGGGTAGGGAATTTGTGGATAGGGTGATAAAAAGGTTGAGTAGACATACTTTCCAGAGAGTCTTGATCTAATTCAAAGGCAAATACAGGTGCGGTAATACCTATTTTGTTTAAAATGGTGCCTTCTACATCACCAAAAAAGCCCAATAGTTTAGAGCCAGAAAAAACATTAGCCGAATTCACACCCAAAGGTCCTTTACTTTCAGTTTTTTCAAACCGAAGGTCAGAAATACTTAGTTTTTTTAAAGCAGTTTCTAAAATCCCTTTAGCCTCTGCAAAATCTCGGCCGACAAAAACAGCACCAATTTTGTTTGGTTGATAATAAAGATCTGCAGCCTTTTTTTCCTTGGAAAAGACTTTGCCAGTTTCAAACAAAGAAAAACGATCAAAATTTGCAACGTTTAAAGCAGCCGCCTCAACAAGTCCGATAAGTAATGTTGGTCGGAGATATTCAAAATCTATTACCAGACGGTTAGATATCTTTAGCGTTTCTTGCGTGGAGAGACCAAAGTTATCCAGCACTTGTCCACTGGTAAGTGAGCTGGAGTAGATTTCTTTAAGGCCTACACTTGAGAGCGCCTCTTTTACCTGCTTCTCAAAATTTATTTGCTGGCTAGTTTCAATTGGTGGGCTACCGACAGGTAAAACCCTTGGAAAATTATTATAACCATAAATCCGGCCAACTTCTTCGGTGATATCAATTGGATCCTCAATGTCCGTTCTAAAAGTAGGTATTATTACTTTTAATATTTTTTCTTTCGTTGAAGTTTGCTGATTTACTGCAAATCCAAGGCGCTTCAAAATATCAATAATCACCGGTCCGCTTATTTTGAGGCCAAGAACGTTTCTAATTAAAGATTCGGGTACTAGTAAGGATCTTTCCCTAACCGGATAGTTAACGCTTTTTATAGAGGACGTCAACCGGCCAGAGACTATCGTTTGAATAAGATGTACGCTTCTCTCAAAGGCGTAGCGGTGACCAATTGGATCTAATTTCTTTTCAAAACGGTTTGAAGCTTCTGACCGCAGCCCTAGAGACGCCGAAGTGCGTCGAATTGAAAGAGGGTCATATAAGGGTACGTGAAGGACGACGGTTTCTGTACCCGTACTGACCTCGCTACTTTCGCTTCCCATTAGCCCAGCCAGGTCGATTATTTTTTCCTCGTCCTCAATAATGATTGCCCCAGCAGGTAAATCACGTCCGATACCATCCAAGGTAACAATTTTCTCTCCTTCAAGCGAAGAACGAAGTCGCATTTTCCCCTTGATCTTATCGTAATCAAAAGCGTGCATGGGTTGGCCAGTTTCGATCATAACGTAATTCGTGACGTCAACGATGTTATTGATACTCCTGACCCCGGATTTTTCGAGTCGAGAAACAAGCCAAGAGGGCGAGCTACCGACTCGGATGTTATCAATTACACCGAGGCTGTAAAAGGGACAAAGTTTATTTTCAGTTACTGTCAGCTCTACCTTTTTACCATCTTTACCAATACTGGTATCAGTAAATACGTCTGGAACAGTTAGTTTTTCTTTATAAATAGCCGCTATTTCCCTGGCGACTCCAATGACCGACAAGCAGTCCGCGCGGTTGGGAGTGATTTCAAAATCAAAAACTGTATCACCAGAAATATTTTCAATACTTTCAACTTTTGTCCCGGAAAGTTGTAAATCTTCAGCAAGACGCTCCGCTGGATTATTTATTTTTACGAAATCTTCTAGCCAAGAAATAGGTAGCTTCATTTTTTAAAATTGGGTGAGAAATCGCAGGTCGTTCTTGTAGAGAACTCTTATATCGTGGATTCCGTACTTAATCATTGCCAATCGATCAAGCCCCATGCCAAAGGCCCAACCGCGGAATTTATCTTGGTCAATTTTGCCGTTTTTTAACACATTTGGGTGGACCATGCCAGCACCTAGGATCTCAATCCACCCTTTTTCAGGATGAAACACTTCGACCTCAATCGAAGGTTCAGTATAAGGAAAATTGTGCCCGTAAATTCTAATTTTAGACTTCTCGCCGAAAAATTTTTTTGCAAAATAATCTAAACTACCTAATAGGTCTGTCATACTCGTTGTCGCATCTACTAGCAAACCTTCCAGTTGATAAAAGGACGGTAGGTGGGTAGCATCTGGCATATCGCGTCGGTAAGCTCGGCCGGGAAAAAGAACCCTTACTGGCGGCTGATGAGTTTCCAAATACCTAACCTGCATATTACTGGTGTGAGTGCGTAGAAGCGTATCTGTATTTATATAATAAGTTTGTTGGACATCTCTAGCTGGGTGATCCGGAGGCATATTTAACTTCTGAAAATTATAAAGATCGCTATCAACTTCGGGCCCATCTACCCAACTAAAACCAAGATAGTGAAAAATCGCCTTCACCTCTTCAATTACTAAAGTGAGCGGGTGCAAACTACCAACGTCGGTTTTTTTACCCGGAGTAGTAACATCTACATCTGGTCTAATTTTTTCTGATTCGGTTTTGGTTTTATCGGCTAAAACCCTTTCGATTGCTGAGCGGACCTCGGTGACTTTTGATCCAATCCCCCGTCTTTTAGATACAGGAAGTTTTGGAATCTCCTGAGTGACCCTTACAAGAAAACCGTTCCGGCGACCTAAGTATTTTATACGTAGTTGGTCAATATCTCTGGGAATTTTGACACCCTGCGCTTCCTCGTAAAAATTAGAAAGAATTTTATCCAGATCTATCTTCATATATCACTCTGATTCTATCATAGTGCTGGTTGAGATTAGAAGGGATTAATCTAAAAAAAAATTAGCCCCAAAATGGGAAGCTCACGCCTGCCCTACATGAGCTCCCCAACTTGGGGCCAAAAAAACAGTGCATAAATTTTAGCATGGTATGTCAGTGATGTCAAGACTATAAGTCTGATATGAGCCAATATTGGCCGTAGAAATCTAGCGAGTGTCAAATATTCTTCGAGTATAGTTAATATCTATCAGTTAGTGATAAACCTAGGAGACAAAGTAATTAGGATTTAATTTTGGCCAGGATTTGCTTAAAGGTATCCGGATCAGATAGAGCAATATCAGCTAATATTTTTCTATCCAATGAAATTTCGGCTTTCTTTAAGCCACCTATAAATTTATTATAAGAAATCTCTTCCTTATTAAGAGCGGCGCTGATTTTGGTTATCCAAAGACTTCTTTTTTGCCTCTTTTTTTGTTTGCGACCGGCAAAGGCGTACGCACCGGCATGAAGAACAGCCTCTTTAGCGGTTCTCACCAACCGACTCCTCGCGCCCCGATAGCCTTTAGCGCTTTTAAGAATTTTCTTATGACGTTTTCCTTTGGTTAAACCCTTTTTTACTCTGGCCATCTTAGAGTCCAATAAGCCGCTTCATTCTTTTTTTAGCTTTGCCAACAAGAACGGTTGGTTCTTTTTGGCGTCGGATCCGGCTTTTACTTTTCTTTCTTTTTAGATGCGAAGAATAAGCGTGACCTCGTAGCAGTTTTCCTTTAGAAGTCACCTTAAACCTTTTCACAGCTGTTTTTTTGGCTTTTTGCTTCATAAATCGTTACCCTTTTTTATACTTTAAACTCAAACTTAAATTTCTACCAACTAGTTTTGCCCCCACATCCTTTTCAGCTATATCAACCAGTTTTTCCTCCAGGCTTTTTAAGATTTTATATCCAAATTCGGGATGAATAATTTCCCGGCCGCCAAATTTTACCGTTAGTTTTACCCTGTCTCCCCCGGACAGGAAATGTCTTGCTCGATCGGTTCTGACCTGCAAATCATGTTCACTCATGAGGGGTCCTAGCCAAATCTCCTTTGTGGTTGCTTCTTTAGTTTTTCTTTTGGCGACTCGTTCCTTCTTTGCTTCCTCGTATTTAAATTTTTTAAAATCGACTACGCGCACTACTGGTGGATTTGCCTTTGGAGCAATTTCAACTAAGTCTAAAGACGCGTCTCGTGCTTTTTCCCGGGCTTCTTGAATAGAAACTATACCTACCTGCTTCCCTTCTCGATCAATAAGGCGTACTTCTTTGGCAAGGATATTATGGTTGATTCGGTAGAATCTTCCTATTTTTTAGGTTCCTCCTTGGACCTTTGTAAAAAGAAACTATCCATATTTTAAAAGAATTAGAATGCATAGTCTACCAAACATGGGAGTTCGCTGTCAATTTAGTTTAGGCTCCTCTTCATTAGAAAATATTTTCTCGATTTGTTGGACGCTTACTGGACCCTCTCGTAGAATAAGGGGTTTTTTCTTCGTAAAATCAACGATGGTGGATGGAGAAACCCTTTTCAACCTACCAGCATCGAGTATCAAGTCAACTAATTCTATTTTCTTGTCGTCTAGTTCCACTAACACCTCTTCGACCGAATATGGCGCCTTACGGCCTGATCTATTTGCTGAAGTTGCGGTGTAGGGTCGTCCCAGCTCTCTAGCCAACAACTTGTTCACAGCCAGAGCGGGTATTCTGATTCCGACGGTTGGTTTTCCACCAGTTAGAATCTCGGGGAGCAGACCATCTCTTTTTTTCAAGACGATGGTTAAAGGACCAGGCAAAAATTTATCAGCCAACGCTAGCGACCGTTGGTTTAAAAAAGCGTATTTTTTGGCCATTTCGATATCAGCAACAACGATGTGGATAGGTTTTCCCCTGCTTCTTCCCTTGATATCAAATATTTTTTTGATAGCAGACGGATTTGTTGCATCGGCAGCAAGTAAATAGGCCGTATCAGTGGGACAAATTACTAATCCTCCTTTCTCTAAGATGCGGGTTGCGGTACTTACTACTTTCAGGTCTGGGTTAGCTGGATCGATAGATATTTTTTGCATATTTTCCTAAAGCGGTATAGGTATCGGCTTGGGCAAAAATTTTATTTCTGGGTGTCGGAAAATAATTGTAGAAGGCGTAACTGGCCACAAAAGCGCCATTATCAGTACACAGCTCTATTGGTGGGATGTAGGTTGGAACTGGGGATTTTTCTTTCAATTGCGAGCGCAGAGTTTGGTTGGCGGCTACACCACCAGCCAGAAGAAGCGATTTTACCTTATATATTTTCAAAGCCCGCAGGGTTTTCGTTACTAGGACCTCAATTATCGCTGCTTGGGTTGAAGCAGCTACATCCTCTTTTTTGTAGGACCCAGCTTCCGCTTGTCTTACTACCGCTGTTTTTAACCCACTGAAAGAAAAATCAAAATTTTTGCTGGCAATCATTGGTCTGGGGAGAGCGACTCTTTTTGGATCGCCGCTTTGTGCTAATTGCTGTATTGCTGGTCCTCCTGGATAGGAAAGACCAATAAACCGGGCAATTTTATCAAAAGCTTCCCCCGCGGTATCATCCCTTGTTTCGCCTATTAGTCTAAAGGAGTGGTGTCCTTCCATTAAAAATAGGTTGGTATGGCCACCTGAAACCGTCAGTACCACTGTCGGAAACTCCGGGAAAGGTTGACCGGAAAGCCAATTGGCATAAACATGGGCAAGGGTGTGAACTACTGGCACAATGGGTTTATCCCAAACCCAGGCAAGAGTCTTTGCTACTTCCACACCAACTAGTAAACTGCCAATTAAACCCGGACCAACTGTTACTGCAATTGCGTCGAGATTTTCTCGCGCCCATTTAGTCGCCACGAAGTCTGCTTCAACTGCTTGACGATCATATCCCGCTGCATCAAAAACTGCCCTTTGAATCACTGGTATGATTGATTTAGTCTGCTCTCTAGCAGCTATTTCGGGGATGATGCCCCCAGTCTTTGTGTGAATAGAGGCGGAACTTGCATAAATATTAGAAAGTAATTTGGAACCATTCTCAACGATTGCCGCTGCAGTTTCGTCACAAGACGTTTCAATGCCTAGAATTTTCATCTTCGGTCAAAAGATTTTGCTTCCTTTTCAAAGCGGGCCAACAACTCTGCTAAAGACACCACCCCCTCATCGCCATTTTGCCAAGAACGAACAGCGACCTGGCGTTGCACTTTTTCCTTATCGCCAACGATTAGCATGTAGGGTATTTTTTGTAACTGGGCATCGCGGATTTTGGCTTGCATAGTTTCCGAACGATTGTCAACCTCAATATAGAAATTAGCCTTTGTTAACATTTTTTGAATACTTTCTGCATATTCAGCGTGTCTTTCGGCAATTGGAATGACGACAGCCTGCACTGGAGAAAGCCAAAACGGCAAAGCTCCGGCGTAGTGTTCTAAAATAATCGCTAGAAAACGTTCAAATGATCCAAGAATCGCTCGATGAATCATAATTGGAGTCGCTCGCCGGCCCCCTTCGTCGATATAAACAGCGTTAAATCGTTTTGGCATCTGGAAATCTAGTTGAATCGTAGCAAGCTGCCAATTTCGTCCCAAACTATCATCAATATGCAGGTCAATTTTTGGGCCGTAAAACGCACCGTCCTTTGGCTTCAGAAAGTAAGCGACCTTATTATTTTTCAAAGCCTGCTCCAGACTTTTTTCCGCCTTTTCCCAGACAGATACTTCCCCTAAGGCTTTATCTGGTTTTGTTGCCAGATAAAAGGTAGGTTTAAAACCAAATGAGTTGAAAACTTCTTTCGCCATCTCGATCGCTTCACTAATTGCATCTCCTACTTGGTCTGGGGTGCAGAGAACGTGACCATCATCTTGCGAAAACTCACGGACGCGGAAAAGACCATTTAGGGTTCCCGATTCCTCATATCGATGTAAAATATCCAAATCGGAATATTTAAGCGGTAACTCATTGTGGCTGTGATGGGTGGTGTTATACAAAAGAAGAGTCTCAGGACAGTTCATCGGCTTTAAAGAGTAAGTGTGCTTATCAGTATTAAAAACAAACATATCTTCTCGGAAAAGCTCCCAATGACCACTTGTTTCCCAAACCTCTCTTTTGGCTAAGAGCGGAGTAGATATCTCTAGATAGCTGTACTTTTTATTAAAAGCGCGAATAAAATCTTTTAGTTTCTGTAAAAGCCGGTGACCTTTGGGGTACCAAAAAGGCATTCCTGGAGCCTGGGGAAGAAAAGTAAAAAGGCCAAGCTCACTACCAAGACGCTTATGATCTCTTTTCTTTTGCTCTTCCAGGTTGTGCAAGTACTGATCTAATTCCGGTTTTGTTTGCCAAACGACGCCGTAAATTCTGGTTAGCATCTTATTTTTCTCGGAGCCGCGCCAATAAGCCCCGGCTATAGTCAGCAACTTAAAGTGCCCAATTTTACCGCTTGAGGCTACATGCGGGCCGCGGCATAAATCTAAGAAGTCTCCTGTTCTGTAATAAGACACTTTCTTTACCTTACCTTTGGCGCTTTTTCCATCTTCAACCCCGACATTTGTTTTGTGATCGACATCGGCGGAGCCGGTCTCCTTTATCTGCTCTAAAAGCGCTGCCTTATACAATTGACTCCTTCCCCGCTCCATCTTTATCGCTTCGTCGATACCCATTTCACTTTTTTCGAAGGCTAGATCTTGCTTCTTTAACTCGCCCATTGCCGTTTCTATCTTTAGGAGGTCCTTTTCGCCTATTTTGACGGGGAGATCGAAGTCGTAGTAGAAACCACTTTTCGTTACCGGACCGATACCAAATTTGGTTTTTGGCCACATTTTATATACAGCGGCGGCTAAAAGGTGGGCCGCTGAATGCCGTATTATTTCCAAAGAATCGTTCATTGCACGTTTTGAGATGGAATTGATTGTAAGATGTTACCGATGAAATCACCGATAAATGGAATACTGTGAAGCTTGCTGACCAAAATTATCAAGACTGCGACTATCACTGTAGCTCCCAGTACTGTTCCCAAACCCCAAGCCAGCCCACCTAGAAAATTATTTAAAATCACTTTCCAAGTTGAAATATGAATCCGGGTGTGTCCTCGCTGCGATCCTAGCTCGATATATTCTTTTTGCGCGTTATCGTTTTCGGCCATTTCAGAGTCTACTGGTGGGCTGAAGAGGGCTCGAACCTCTGACCTCCGCGATGTCAACGCGACGCTCTAACCAGCTGAGCTACCAGCCCAAAATTATTTTGTAATTTTTACCGGTTCTATGTTAATTGGAATTGGTGGCAATGCGTCCTTCTGAATTTTGGTTACTTGACCTTTGCCCCCTTCCACCACGCCGTCTATTATACCGTACTTCTTGGCCTCACTACTAGTCATAAAGAAATCACGTTCAGTGTCTTTCTCTACCTGTTTGATGGGTTGTTTTGCTTCCCGAGACAAAATTTCGTTTAATTTTCTTTTAAGTTTTAGGATTTCGTCAGCGTGAATCTTAATATCAGTAGCTTGGCCGGAGATTTCGGTCATCGGCTGATGGATCATTATTTTTGAATTCGGTAGGGCAAAGCGTTTACCGCGTTTACCACCGGCCAAGATCACTGCTGCTCCGGAAGCGGCCATTCCCGCGCAAACAGTTTGTATATCCGGTCGCACGTATTTCATAGTGTCATAAATTGCTAATGTGCTGTGCACGTAACCACCCGGCGAGTTTATATAAATACTAATATCCTTCTCGCTGTTTTCATTTTCAAGGTACAGGAGTTCGGCAATGATAATATTTGCCGTTTCATCAGTAATCGCACCGCCAATAAAAATAATTCTTTCTTCAAGAAGCCGGCTGTAAATATCATAGGCCCGCTCACCTCTTGGGTCGCGTTTTATAACCATTGGTATCAATTCCATAACAGGAGGAATTATACCAGATGCAGGCTAAGTTTTCTAGATTTTGAATTTCCAAAAGAAAAACCCCAGCCAGAGCCGCGTAACTGGGGCTGAAATCGATCTCAAGTGACTTCCGGGTTTCTCTAATGAGCGACGGAGACTGGCATCGGGCGAGATTCTGGTGGAGTGAACGGAACTCTCCCCAATCTCACCAGATCCATTTGGTGGCCAGTCAACCCTTGCAGATGGTCAAAAAGCTTGGCTTTCCGCTGCTCCAGGCGACGCCACTTCGGACTTCTGGGATGGATCTTCCCGGATTCAAGCTTCGCTTCGATAATGCCAAACTCTTCTCGATTCGCCCTGATTAGACGGTCGGTTTTGTCCAGAGAATCTGGAAATTGCACGTCAGGCCCTCCTCGAAGAAACGTCAGTGGTCATTGCCGGTGGAGTGCGGGGTGTTGTTATCCTTTCGGATGCTAGATCACCCTCAGTCGGTGGCTTGGAAGAACGATTTCGGTTTTCGCCTTGGCCTGTGAGTTCCGGGTCATCGGGATCAAGCACGGTTGCCGCTCCTTTCTTACTGATCATCTCTCCGACCGTGGGTATTAGATTTTTAATGGGTTGTGAGGGATTCGAACCCACAACACCCTTGCACAAAACAAGACGCTCTACCATTGAGCTAACAACCCAAATTGGAGGTGGTAGGAATTGCACCTGCCTTGCCAGAAGGCGAAGTCCCCATAAGATAAAATCTTCTAATCAGCTTGGACCTCCAGGCATCAAAAAACCCCCTGGCGGGGGTTCTCGAAAACTTTATTTAAAAATACTTAGGTCGTTTCCCCCGCAACTATTCCCGCCTCCTTAATAAGGAGTGCAAAGGACATATTGGTAATAAGGAAACGATATCTACCCATTGATGTTATTTTAAAAATATAAGTTCCAGCTGTCAAGGGGCTACTTTATCGTTATCGAACCAGCAATGGATTCGATTTGAATGTCTATGCGGGTAAAGACTTTATCAAAATCGCCTGTCTTATAATCTCCATCTTCCTTTTTAAATCGAGGGGCAATCGCAAGGTTCTTCACTTTTGAGTCTATTTTAATTCTGGCCTCGACCTCCTCTGGTATTGATATTTTTAAGTTTGATGCCTTTGTTTTTATCCGGGCTCTTGTAGAATAAAGTTTTCCAAATTTTATATTCAAATCAGAGGCTTGCGAATTTACCTCTAAGTAGTCCACTCTTAGAGAGGCTAAATTTATTTGTTCTTTTGAAGCTACAGTGTTTATTTGAATTTCCAAGGGAATTTGGTTTGTTAAGAACAGATCCGTATTGTTTTTTAAGCTTGAAATAAACGGCAATCCCGGTGGCGAGCCTTGACTTATTCGGATAATTTTTTGGCCGAAAATTTCTTCCGTTGAAATTACCGGCTTGACAGCCGCCTTGCTAAAAGAGATATCACCGCTGATTAATTTACTTGGATCGGGGCCATCCTTGATAGTTAAATTTGTAGCCGGCATGTCAATAAATATTTTTGCTTTAGTTAAGTTACCAAGTGGTTCGGAAAGTAGTAAGTGCGAAGTCGCTAGTGGGTTTTTAGTAATTGGGTTGACTGCAAAAATAATTGGAATAATGAAAATTATTACCAGTAAAATAATAGTTGTTTTTAGGGATATAGATTGACCAATTAAATATTCAATTCCGATTAGTATCAGAATTACCGGCCAGAATTTCCACAAGTTATTCCAAATCGACCAGGGCAAGACACCAAAATTGTTTAGAAGGAAAACAGCCCCCAAAACAATTAAAATAATTGGCGCAAATCTAAATTTTTTTAGCATCTAATTTAAGGATAATCTGGAAAACAAAGGCTGTCAACGAAATGAAAAAATTACTCACCGCAGCTTCGAGCTTTTAAATTTACCTGGTTGATAAGATTTTAGGCGGACAATTTTAATGCTTTTTAGACGATGCCTACGCAAACACCTCTTCAACTTATTTATATTTGGTTTTTGATCATAACCAAGAGCAATTATACTGGGTTTATGGGTTCTAATCGTACGGTAAAAATTATGGGTACGGCTTCCTAAAATTGCTTTATCTACCAGCGGTGAATTTCTGACACGTCTTGTTCTTGTTTTTTCGGAGTGCTTTGGCGATTTACCTTTAGCCTCCTTTACAAATTTATCTCGGGCGACGACAACGATTAAGTACTTAGCCAACTTTTTTGCTTGACGGAAGAAATCTAAATGGCCGGCGTGGAGAATATCAAAGGTACCAAATACCATTATTCTTCCCATCAAATTTCAATCTCCTGACCATCGTAAGCCACTTGGAAATTTGCTCCTTCCCTCTGAACGTATCCTTCCAGCTCGCGGTGAGGTAAGGTGCGATGTCCAATGTGGGTAAAGTAAATCTTTTTTGCCTTGAGCGTTTTGCCAAGACTTATCCCCTCCTTAATAGTTTGATGGTTGCGAGATTTTATATTTAGCTCTGAACCATCCATAGCGATTAAGTCTGCTCCAGATAGCTCTTCTTGAGTGGCGGACGGAAGGGCTTTGAAATCCGGAGCCCAAAATAAACGTTTTGTCTTCTCCTTGATAGAGACTCCGAATGAAGACGTGGTGTGGTTTACCCTTAGCAACGACAGTTCTAACCCATCTACAATTATTTTTTGGCCGTCCTTTAGAATTAAAATCTCGTATTCTTTGTAGAAAAACAGCTTTTTAATTTTTCGGTAGGTTTCTTCATTGAGAATTACTTTTATTTTTTCTGAATTGTATATATGGCCTAGGTCCCAAAGACCAAAAGTGTGATCTGGATGTTCGTGACTTATTGCTGCGTATTTAGTTTTAGTTGGATCAAGACCAGGAGTTTTCAAATGTTGGTAAGTATCCGGTCCGATGTCGAGTAATAATTTATCGTTGACAATCGCTTGTGATCGGGTACGAGTATCTTTTGGGTCGGTTGACGAGCAGATTTTATCTTGGCAACCAAGTCTAGGCAAAGGCCAACCAGCGCTAGTTCCCAGAAATTTAATTTTCATTATTTCCTCTTTGAGTACATATTAACAATTGGTGTAATTAAATTTACCAGGGCTAATGAGGCGATTAGCGGAGCCTTCATATTAAATAAAGTAAAAGCAACCGCAAAAGTTGCCACCAAAACTGAATTCACAATTCTGCCCTTGGCTGTCCCAGCCGCCGTTTGAGGCTCTGGTAGCATCACAAAAGCAAAGAAAAATGGAGAGTAGTCACTTGTGGTGGTGGTTTTAATTGCTTCAAGACTGATATTGTCGGTAGAGAAAATTAATAAAAGAAAATAAACGGTTAGGAAAATAATTGGTGGCCAAACTCGTCGCAGCTTATACATTACCAAAAGACCCAATATGACAATTATTATTACGTTTGAGGCTCCCCACCACTGGATATTTTGCCCGAATATATAAATCATTAAAAAAATCGCAATGTTGGCTGGATTAAAAATGTGCTTGTCACGAAAACGAATAAAATGCTTAGTAAAAAGGGCAATCAAAACTGCTAAACTTATTAAAAATAATGAGGTCGAAGTTGCTAAAACAACAGGAATAATCGTCGCGGTAATGAGTGCCGAGTCTGGAATACGAACTATTTTTTTCGTAAGAGCGTTTAACAAAAGTTCGCCGATAATAGCGACTGTCCAAGCAACTACGATGCTTTTCCAAACAACTTGTATTGGAGTATAAACGAAGGAGACTACTATTAGAACCAAAAGGTAAACAAATAGGTACGTCTTGATGGTTAGGCGAGGTCTTAAGGAGTATTTCAAATTCATTATTTTGGTGCCGAGGGGGAGATTTGAACTCCCACGTCTTGTTAAAGGACACATGGTCCTAAGCCATGCGCGTCTGCCAGTTCCGCCACCTCGGCCTGTTTCGCGAGCTATTATACCAAATTTAGCCATTTAGTAATTAAATAGACGTTTTTGCTCTTTCGATTGCCGCATCGTGGGCCGTCAGTTCTAAATTATCATCGATATGGTCAAGACCCACCTCACCGTAGTGGCGCGCTAAAGCCTTTCTAATTAAAAAATCGGCAAAAAAGGGATTTTTCGGCAAGACCGGCCCGTGTAAGTAACAACCAAAAACATTTCCTTGAAAGGCACCCTCGGCCCGGTCTTCCCCATTGTTTCCAGAACCCACCAGGACCTTACCAAGAGGATTTGCCTTTTTCCCTAAATAAGTTTTACCGCTGTGATTTTCAAAGCCCACCATCAAATTTCCACCGATCTTTGGTAACATGCTATTAGTTTCAATGACGATGTTTCCAATCATACGCTGATTGCTAGCAACGGTAACTACGTCAAGCAAACCAATGCCTGGAAGTTCCGGCTGCGCAAAAGGACGATAATATTGACCCAACAATTGGTAGCCACCACAAATCGCAAAAAACACAGAACCCAGACGAGCTGCTTTCTTTAAATCTTCTTTTTTGTATTTTATTAAATCGTCTGATACTTTCTTTTGAGCTTGATCTTGACCACCGCCAAAGAAATACAAATCAAATCTGGTGGGGTCCACCTTCTCTTTGAAATCGATTTCACGAACGGACACACTGATACCTCGCCAACGAGCCCTTTTCCAAATAGTCAAGATGTTGCCTCTATCACCATAAGTGCTCATCTGACGAGCGTAAAGCCAACCAATTGTTAATTTTGGTTTAGATTCTCCATTTGCCATCTCTAATTTCTAGTCCTCCCAAAATTGGGTACTGTAACCTCTACGCGCTAATATTTTTTTCAGTTTAATCATCGGTGTGTAAGTTGGCAGAATATAGAGCGTATCTCCCTTTGGTACCTCCTCAATTGATGCTTCAAGGGCGGTTTCTAGATCAGTTTCTATTTCTGATTCCGCTGCGAGACCAGCGTATTTTAGTCTTAAAGCCATATCCGCGGCTCTGATACCGCTCACGCGAATTTTTTTTAGATTAGGATCAGTAACAAGATCTTCAAAATCAACATCCCAGAGCCACGAAACATCCCGGCCGTCAGCGATTAGATCGTTGATTGCAATTAACACGTATTTATCATTTCGGTTTGTACCTAGTAAGCGCAAAATCTCGTTAAATCCAGAAGGGTTTTTTACTAAGGCAATAAATAATTTTTTTCCGTTGACATTTATTCTTTCTGTTCGTCCAAAGGCAGGGGTAGTCGCGTTTAGCGCCCTTTTGATAACACTTAAATTAATTCCACAGGCGACGGCAGCCGAGACAGACGCAAGAACGTTATAAATATTATAAACTCCAGGTAAGGACACATCCAATTCGAAAGTGCCTTTTGGAGTAACTATTCTTGCCTTGAAACCATTTTCCTGGTCTAAATAAACATCACTAGCGTACACATCCGGTTTGGGTCTTTTTAAACCACAACTAGGACACCTATATTTACCTAGATGCGATAAATAAACCTGATCAAAACGCAGTTCGCTTTGGCAAGAAATACAACTAGTGAAATCAGCAGCGTGGGGTAGCTTGCCTAGAGAAAGGCCGTCATCTTCAATACCGTAGTAAATCACCTTGGCCTTAGTTGAGCCAGCCAGGTGTGATACCGAGTGGTCATCACTATTAAGCACAATTGTCGTTTCGGAGTCAAGTTGCAAAAGCGCTTTTTGCCATATTTTCCGAATTTTATCCACTTCCCCATACCGATCGAGTTGATCGCGGAAAAGATTGTTAAATACGATTACTTTAGGTTCAACGCTTTGGACAGCGATGGGAATCGTGACCTCATCCACTTCTAGCAGTGCCAATTTTTTCTTTCTACTGGTGAAGCTAAAATTTTCAGCTAATGTGCCGATCAGGCCCCTTAACAGATTTGAACCGGAGCGGTTGTGGATAAAATTAATGTTGGCCTCATTTAGTATATTTCCTAGTAACCGTGACGTAGTGGTCTTACCGTTGGTACCAGTAACCAGCAGCGCGCCATCGTAATATTTACCGAGCTTTTTTAGGGCGTGAGGATCAATATATTCAGCTGCCAAACCAGGAGCAGCAGTCGCGCCCCCACCAGACAGCCTAATCACCAACCGCAGCGTCTTAGCGGCTAAAACGGCCGTCATAAGTCTAGCGTTCATGAAAGTAATTCTAATATAGTTATTGGTAATTGCCAATGAGGGTCATGTAAAAATTGACCCTAGCTGCCCAATGCGGGTTGGCCGCGTAGCCAGGACCAACTTTCCAGGGTGTTATTTTACCAAGATTTCCCCAACGACTTCTAATTTGGCCAGCTACGTAATCAGAGGCATTAGACCAATCTTTGAAGTAAGCACTACCGTTACCCCAACCGTATGGGTTGTAGGAGCCGGCCGGCACAGCCTGGCCGTAGGTGGATTCAACTCCGGTAATCGCCGGAAGAAACCGCCAATCAAGATCATAACGATCGGCAATAACAACTAAGTTGGCTGCTTCTGATTGTAGTGGTGAGCCTTGGGACGCCAGAAATTTGGAGAGCCTGCTGGCCCGATCGTCCTTTTTGCCAATTACTTGAACAACAATTTGGTTTGGGCTCTCGTTATATTTTTCTCCAATAGCAACACTAGCCCTTTCCTGATACGCGGCTAGATTTTGGGGTTTTTGGATAATTGTGGGGCTAGTCAAGATAGCGGCAGTAACCATAATGACCATGGCAGCGGCCCGGCTGAAGGTTTTTAACATGATCGCTCCGACCCTAAGGCCGGAGCTAATGAAACCACAAAAAAGCTTCCGCCAATGTTTGCGAAAGCGCTAGGATTTTACCAGATGTTCCTTTGGATGTCAAGTATAAGAGGCTAATAGGTAGAGTTGGAGATTTCCTCCATGGCTGTATTGACTGCGTACACCCAGGTCGGACTACTACTAGAGGTATACTTGGTGGCAATTGTTTCGGGGGTGCTAAGACCGTTATTAACGTAATTTTCCTTAATTTTAGCAGCCACAGTATTTATACCTTTGCTCCAATTATCAAAGTAAACACCGGCTGTTGCCCCTTTATAAATTGCCCAACCGAAGGGGTTATACGAATCTCGGGGAATTTTCTTACCTAGATTTGATTCCTGAAAAGCAATTGCTGGAAGCAAACGCCAATCTAGACCATACTGATCAGCAGCCGCGACAAATTCTTTTCCTAGTCCAGTCATCGGTGAAGCGTGCTTAGCTAGGAATTTATCGACTAAAACCGGTCGTACATCACCACCTTTTACCGCAGCCAAAACAGAACTGAACTGGTTTGACTCATTTTTAATATTTTGCGGTAGATCAAACGTATTTTTAGATGAATTAGCCAAAAAAAAGCTTACTTTCAGCGGCGAACTTACTTTTTGGAAAATATTAATTGAACCAAAAATAAAAATAAGCGTGATAACTACCCAGCCAAAAATGATTATCGGAAGGACGGCAGCTTTTTTAACCATATTTATTGGTAATCTAAAAAACTTCAACCCAAAAGTGGAGCGGGCGACGGGATTTGAACCCGCGACCTTCTCCTTGGCAAGGAGACACTCTACCACTGAGCTACACCCGCATTAGTTGAGGCGAATTATAACACAAATCGCCCTAAAGTTGACATTTGAAATTTAGCTAGTTTGTCAGAACGCAGAACTCTTTAGCGATCTTAGTCGAAGGAGCAGAACGCGGAGCGATCTATTTGCCATTCTGTACTAGTCTTCCCAATATCCAGATGTGAGCCTTCTATAATACCTTCTAAGCCTTTCAGCGGCTCTGTAAACGTAGTATTTTGAATTTAGAGGGAAATCCTGCGCTCGAATATAACTATACTTAAAACCACCAAATCCTCGCTTGAAAAGACTGAACCCATACCAGGGGTGCCCAGGATGGAAATTTTTATCCTTGACCACTCCCCAGAAATTATAATACTTACAGCCGCGTTTCTTAGCTTCTTTCATGGCCTCCCATTGCAAAGAATACCCTACTGACTGAGCTTCTTTTGTATTTGAAGCGGCGTGGAGGTAGTAAGTCATTTCTCCATAGAACATAATCATCGCCATCGAAAGAGTAACGTCGCCTTTTTTGGCTACAAAAAGTTTCTCTTGGTCCTCCTTTGAAAAAATTTCAAACTGTTTCAGATAGTAGTTTTTGGGGTGGTTCACAAATCCTTTTCTGGTGGCGGTTGAGTAAAGCAGGCCGACAAATTTTTTAGCATCACTCATCTCATTGGAGATCTCCACAGTTATACCCTGCTTAGGCTCGTGGCGAATAAGATAACGCGTAGTTTTACGCATACCGGCAAGCAACTCTTCTTCTGCTTTATCCAGAGGCAAAAGCCAAGCATCTTCTACCTGGACAAAAGTTACCGCTCCCTTAAAGCCGATTTTGGCAAAAATTTGTCTGTTCTCTTCTGTGTTTTCAAGCAAGGGATCGATTTTTATAAACGTGCATTTTTCCTTTTCGGCCAAGGTTTTTAACGATTCAAAAAGCACTTCAAATGTTTGGGGGTCTGTCCAATCAATAAGCGGCCCTCGCGGACAATAAATATAATTGCTAAGCCTGCTCGAATATTTAACCGCCAGGCAAATACCAACCAAACTTCCTTTTTTGAAAACGCCAAGTCGCCAAATCCGACGCCCAACACTAATATTGAATTTTCCCCAATTCCAGGACTGCAAAAAGGTGTTTGGTGAGTTTGAAAGAGAAAAATCTTCCCAGGGTTTTTTGTCGTCGATTTCTTTTACCTCATACATACTCATGGAATTAAAATTATTCAAACTTATTTACAAACTCGACTACCCTGCCCGCTTCTTCCATAGTCATCCCTAAATAATTAGGTAGATTAAGTGTTTGTTCGGCTGTCCTCTCGGCATTTGGACAAGTTCCTTTTTGGTAGCCGAGTTTTTCCTCGTCAACACCTTTTGGGTACACCGGCACGTTGTACCAATTACTAAACCAAAAGCGTCTTTTTCTAGCTTCAGCGAAAACTCTAGACGCATCGCGGTGGAGAACCACAAAACGCAGATAAATTCCTTCGTGTTCTGGTAGCAACCGGAACGCAGGGTTTTTTATATTTTCAAAATAAAACTTGGCGATTTTCTCCCGATTCTTGTTGTACTCATCCAAATGATTGAATTCCCCCAAGGCTATTTGAGCTAGTACAGGCGGCATCGCGGCTGGATACCAAGTGGGTTGCTCTCCCCTTTTTTCTTTTTCACTTATTACTACGTTAAAAAAATCAAAATCATTTAGCTTTTTAATAAATTTGTAGCCGGTTTTGTTGAAGTAAATACGCCGCAGTAGCGCTCGCCAAGTGAAAAAATTTACAAATTCTTCTGTCAGTCGCGGCAAGGGTAAACTTTTGAGCGCTGCGGTCTCATTAATCGTATTTTTTATCAGGTTCTCGTTTTTTATGATCAGCGCGCCACCGGCCAGGCTAGAGATCACTTTTTCTCGTCCAAAGGAAAGAATGGCTGCGTCGCCAAACGTGCCTAGCTTTTTACCATTATAGGTAGCGCCAAGAGCGTGAGCGCAATCCTCAATCAAGTACAGATCGTGTCTTTTAGCGATTTCGGTAAGCTCTTGAAGCGGTCCTGGACGGCCAAAAGTATGCTGGACTACGATGGCCTTGGTTTTTGGCGTAATTTTTGCCTCAACCAGTTTCGGATCTATATTTAGCGTTCCCGCGTCTATATCTACGTAAATAGGGGTTGCTCCAGACCAAATGATGGGGTTTGGCACGGCGTTGCAAGTGTAAGCTTGGATAATTACTTCGTCAGCAGGCCCGATCCCAGCCGCTTTAAGGACTAAATAAATAGCGCTTCTTCCAGAATTTACCGGGAAAACACGGAGTCCAAAATAGCTTTCGAGCCTTTTTTGTAGCTGTAGTACTGGATCTAGGCCTTCGTTTTCGCGAGCGTTGAAAATGCTTTTTGCAATGGTTTTGATTACGTTGATTTTGGCCATTTTGCTTTGGTTGGATTTGAAAGTTATGATATCACAATCGAGGTAATGAACAGAAGCTGGCTGCCGGGCTAGGATTCGAACCTAGATAGCGGGATCCAGAGTCCCGCGTCCTACCGTTAGACGACCCGGCACCGTCCTGGCTGGGGAACCAGGATTCGAACCTGGACTCACGGCTTCAAAGGCCGCTGTGCTACCGTTACACAATTCCCCAATGGTCGGGGTGACACGATTTGAACGTGCGACCTCACGCTCCCAAAGCGCGCGCTCTACCCCTGAGCTACACCCCGTTAGACTAGTGAATTATACCAAAGTGAACGTGGGATTTCTAATAGATGTGGTGCCGCGGAGAGGATTTGAACCTCCACAGGATTGCTCCCACTACGCTCTGAACGTAGCGCGTCTACCGTTCCGCCACCGCGGCAAACACGTAGATTTTACCAGATTTTCCTTGCAGCTTCAATCCAGTTGGTGGTTCGAAAGTCTTCAACAAAGGTCAGCTACGTATATATCCTTATACAATAAGAAATACAGCCTATTTCTGTGTAGTTTTATCTAACGGTAAATCAAAGGTTTAGCCTCCGATTTTAAACACCTTAGTTCCACAAACTGGACAAGTACCTTTCAAGGCTTTTCTACCGTTTTTCATGGTAACTTGCTCTGGATTGGAAACTTCTCTTTTTTCTTTACATTTTACGCAGTATGCAGTTGACATATTCTAGATGACACCTCCTTCCAAATAAAGGGTTGTTCTAATTCTTTGTCTATTATCTTTAATCTCGGCTCGTGTGTCAAACTTATATTGTTGATTTTTCTTTTGTCCTGTAAAATTTAATTGTGAGAGTTACACTTATTTTAGTTTTTCTCGCTTCCTTGGTCGGGTTTTTTCTGACTCTTCTCCTGGTTTCTACCCATCAAACAGATACTTTTGACCGGGCCGGGATCCAGCTAGTCCAAAGCTTTTCCTCGCCCTTTCTGACGTGGATCATGGTTTTTGTTTCTGCTTTTGGAAACGGAGTCTTTACCGTCTTTACTTTTTTCGCCTTCGCTTTTGCCCTGCTACTCAAAGGCTACCGCCGGCAGTCTCATTTTAGCTTCCTCATTTGGCTCGCCCTTTTGCTTTCGTGGTTGGCAAAATTGATAATAGCCAGACCTAGACCAGACGGTTACTTACTTCCCGAAGCCACTCTTCCGTCTGATTTCAGTTTCCCTAGTGGCCACGTGGTTTTCTACACGGTATTTTTCGGCTTGGTGGCTTTTTACGCGCTTGTCCTACCTGACGTCAGCAAACTCGGAAGAAGCGTTTTACTGATTATTTCGGGATTACTAATTGGTCTGGTTGGCCTTTCTAGAATCTACCTAGGAGTCCACTACCCGACTGACGTAATCGGCGGATACTTATTGGGACTTCTCTTGCTGGGAGTTCTAGCCGTATTTTATTTTAAATTTATTCTTCCTAAAGAAAGTGGGGAATAAAAAGCAGTAGTCCTACGAAGACGGCAAAGATAGACAGCAAAAGCACTGCCGCCGCCGAAACGTCTTTGGCCAGTCTAGCGTCGGGAAGGAGTTTTTCTTTCACCGCCAAGTCCACGACCACTTCCACCACCGTGTTTAAAAGTTCCGCAACCAGAACCAGGGAGATCGTTATAATCAGAATGAGCCACTCGATTCGGGTGAAGTCCAAAAACCAAGCCGCCAGTACTGTCACCAAACCAATAAAAACTTGCAGTTGGAAGTTTTTTTGAGTATTCAAAGCGTGAGAAAGACCAGAAAACGCCGTCCGGAAACTTCCCATCCTCGACTTATTGTTGTTTAGCGAATTCATTAGAATATAAGGTATATAGTAGCAAAATTAGCCTACTTTTGCTACAATACACTTTCTTGCGGACGTGGCGGAACTGGTAGACGCGCAGCCTTGAGGAGGCTGTGGGAGCAATCCTGTGGAGGTTCAAGTCCTCTCGTCCGCACCAGGACGGTTAGCTCAGTTGGCCAGAGCGCCTCGTTTACACCGAGGAGGCCGCAGGTTCAAGTCCTGCACCGTCCACCAGCCGGGATAGCTCAGTGGTAGAGCGTCCGCTTGAAGAGCGGAGCGTGGGCGGTTCGATTCCGTCTCCCGGCACCACCCTTTAACGGCTCAAACTGTAACTTGACTGTTGTTTTTCTGAAAGTAATCATTTAAACTCCCCTTTATCCTTATATGAGCAAGGGAGGTGAAAACGCATGATTCGAGGTTTGGAAAGTGTAACTCTTTTTAGTGAAAGCGCCAAGGATTTGGCCGCCTTTTACCGCGAAAAGGTGGGGTTGAAAACTGGTATTGAAGCCGAAATGGGCGAGGCCGGCGAAGAGATGTACGAATTGGTTCTTGGCGACGGTCCCAACCTATACGTAGTCGACCATTCCGTTGTTAAAGGTAAAAATAAAGAACCGGAACGGATCATATTTAACCTAGAAGTCGATAATATCGAAGATGAGGTAAAAAGGCTGGACGAGGCTGGTATAAAGAAGATTGCGGATACTTATCATGTTGAAGGTTATGGTTATATTGCTACATTTGAGGACTTGGACGGAAATTATTTCCAACTAGCTCAAGTCAAAGCCTAAAATCGGTTCTTTAATTTAAAAGGAGGTGATAAATTTATGACAGACGCACAATGGCAAGAAAATAAAGATCACTTGGAAGGACACATCACCTGGCCAGCTACTAAGGAGCAAATTATTGCTGCCTGCAACGACTCTTCTGACGTACCAGCCGATGTAAAGACGGACGTCCAAAGCAATTTGCCAGACGGAACGTACAACTCTCCTGAAGAGATCAAGAGCGTTTTAGTTACTGGTTAGTCTTGGCTACCAAAAATATAATCACCAGCAGCTGGACTAAGGATTAAGACAAGTCAATTTTAAAGAAAAGCGATCCAGAGATAAATCGAATGGGCCGTTTTTCTTTAGTTAAAAATCGAAGTAGTGTCAAAAGCCCCAGTCAAATAAGCCCCAACAATTACTAATATTACTGTTAAGTACAAAACGCCCATTGCCACCCAGAGTACTTTATTAAAAATCTTCGGAAACGCTCGATTCTCCGTTTGACTAGGTTTGGGGGCTTCTTTAGAAATTAGTGTGGAACCTGGTCCCGCAAGTACTAAATCGCCTAAAAAAATACGGTCGTGTGGACACCAGTAAGTATTACTTGCTTGGGTTGCTTCGTATCCACAGATTGGGCAGTTCACATTTCTATTTTATACCGTTCTTCTAACGGTGTAAAACATCACGCAAACTTGTAATTTTTATTACGAAGAGGGCTATTCCCACCGAAAGGTTCTCGAAGCAAGAATATACGCAATTACGGCCCAAACAGCCAAGCCTATAAATTGAGGAACGAGGTGGTCAATCGATAAACCCTCGACCGTAATTTTACGTATGGCGGTGTTGAAAAATGAGAGAGGTAGGAGGCTTACTACCGGCTGAATCCATGACGGTAAGGCGTCAATTGGAAAGAAGGTTCCAGCTACCAAAAATTGAGGCAGAACAAAAAGGTTCGCTACGGGCGCAGCGGTATTTTCATCATTAGCAATCCCAGCGACAAAAAGCCCAAAACCCAAAAAAGACAGCAACCCAATCACGCTAAGAATTAAAACCTGGGTCAGGGTAAAGAGGCCATGAACCAAGGTAAATTTAAAGACAAAGACACCGACCAAAACAATTACTAAAGTCTGCAGAAGTACCATCACCATTCTCGAGGCGCCTTGACCCAGCAAAATAGTCAAACCTTTCGTGGGCGTGGCAAAAATTCGCTTGAGAACTAATGTCTTTTTCAAAAATATTAATCCAAAGGAAGTACTAGTTATTGATGTTGTCAGAAGGGCGAAACCAATCATACCAGGTAGGAAGAAATCGATAAAGCTAAATTTCCTTCCAGAAACTTCTTCGATATCTAGCTTTATAACCGGATTTGTTACGTTGGCTAATTTTAGATTAAGTTTATCTACTACTCCAGAGGTCATACTTATTACCGCCGCAGCTTGTTGCGGGTTGGCTTGGGAAATGAAAAGCGACGGGCTATTATTTTTATCTATTACTAACACACCAGCCAGACGACCTTGAGAAAGCTGCTCTTTCAGATCTTTCTCGCTCCCCTTTTTTATACTCACCGCTTCAATACGCGACAGTGCTTGGTAAATTGGACCCGACCCCCTTCCGTCTGGCACACCAATGGTGATGCTAGTTCCGTTACTTCCCAGCAGACCAAATACGCTGATGAATATGAGCGGGAAGGCAAAACCAAAAAATACAGTTGCTCTATTTCGAAACAGGGCGATAAGGGAGTACAAGGCGATTGAAAAAAAGGGCCTTATTTGGTTTGGTGATTTATTTTTCATAATTTCTTAGTCCACGAAGTGGTTGCAGCACGCGAAGTATTCGGCCCTGAAGTGGCATAAAATACGAGCGTGCTACTCCTCCCGCAAATGCTTGCCAGTAAGTTGTAAAAATACATCCTCAAGGGTGGCCTTTTTTACTTCCCGTTTCCTCTTAAAACCTGTTGCCAAAAGCTCTTCAATGAGATCGTGCGGCGTGCCAATTTCTATAATTTTACCCTGATCCATAATAGCAACTCGATCGCAAAGCTCTTCAGCTTCTTGCATATAATGAGTGGTCAGAATAATCGTTCTCCCCTCCGCGTGAATTTTACGAATTTCTTCCCACAGATTCACCCTCGCTTGAGGATCCAGACCGGTTGTGGGCTCGTCGAGGAAAATAATTTTTGGGTTATGAATTAAAGTAGTCGCTAGGGAAAAACGCTGCCTTTGTCCTCCGGAAAGTTTTTGCCAGTAAGACTTATTCTTTTCCTCAAGAGAGAATTTTTTTAGAATTTCAATCGGGTCCCCAATCTCTACTTGATAAAGGCCAGCAAACATTTTCAGCAACTCCACTAGCGTCAAATCAGGATAAAAACCCGAGTCTTGCAATTGGACACCGATGCTACTTTTCACTTTCCAAGAGTCGTGCTCGATATCCAGTCCATCGACGATTACTTTTCCAGATGTGGGTTTGCGCAATGTCTCGATTATTTCCAAGGTAGTGGTTTTTCCGGCGCCGTTGGGACCTAAGAGTCCAAATACCTCCCCTTCCCTTACTTCAAAAGAGATATTATCCACCGCTACCAAATCTTCGTAATTTTTAGTGAGATTTTCTACCTGGATAATAGTTCTTGTACCTTTCATAAGAAAAAATTATATAATTAACAGCCGATTCCTATCAAGATAGATTAAGTAGGGGTGGTCAATGGTGCTGGGAGTGGGACTCGAACCCACAAGGTGTTGCAACCAACGGATTTTAAGTCCGTCGCGTATACCAATTCCGCCATCCCAGCAAGTTTAACTAACGAGATCAGAAACCACCAGATTATACCAGTTTCACGTTACCCGGACAATGCGCTAGGTATATTTTTTGTTATAATCGCAAGATTACATCTCGCGGTTAGCAAGATCTAATCGCAAGATTACATCCCGCGCTTGTTTCTCTATAGAGTGATTCTTATCCCCGCTGGCGCCCTGTTAGTATTCGTGGTAATTATTTTTCTGGTTCTGGTTTTTGGCCCATTTAAAGACGGCCGAACTGATTCTGAAAGTAAGAAGATCGATGAGCAGCAAAAAAAAATAGCTTGGTTTCAAATATAGATAAAGACTGTGACAGCATTCCAAACGATATCGACAAATACCGATTTGACCACGATAATGATCGAACAGCCGATTCGAAAGACACCGATAATGACAATGACGGCGGAACATCTGGCGGCTCTTCCGGCGGTAGCTCTGGAGGTTCTAGCGGCGGTTCGAGCAACAAGCCCATACGTATTCCCTAGATCTTCGGCTAGAAATAGGCTATCATAGACTACGATGTTTGATCTATTTTATTCTCTTTGGCTGAAAGGCCTCTACCAACCAATCTACAATTTAGTTATTTTCACCTACAATATTTCGCCTGGACCCAGCTTTGGTTTAACAATCATCGGTCTGGCTATTCTCATTCGGTTTCTTTTCCTTTATTTTACCCTTCTTGGGTACAAGCACGAGGAACAACTTGTACAGGTTCAACCCACCATAAATCGGATCGAAAAGGACAACTCCTTGAGTAACAAAGAAAAGCTGGCCAAAATATCGGCTATCACCAAACCTCTCGGTGTAAACCCTCTTCTGTCATCTTTACCTTTATTTGCGCAGCTAGTTTTCTTAGGTGTCTTATACCAAATAATACAGGTAGGGATTTACAGTAATGGGTTTGGGAATTTGTATCGATTCGTTAGTCATCCTGGCGAAATAAACACCCAATTTTTTGGTTTTAATCTAGCCCACCCAAGCATTTTACTTGCTTTGATAGCAGCTGGTGTGCTACTTACGGAGCGTATCTGGGAGTATAATGAAAAAAAAGAAATTGGCGGTACGTTTGCTCAAAAATGGGACCCATTGATTTGGCCCCTCGGTACATTTATAATTTTATTAATACTTCCAAGTGCAAAGGCGGTTTTTTTGATAACATCAGTGGTGTTTTCATTCGTTATCAAAAGTATTGTTCAAGTGAGCAAACCAAAACCAGCCGGTGCTAAGTAGATAATTATGGCTTCTTTTGATCAGTTGGTAATTTCATTTTTAGTTGATGAGGTGGCCGGAGGGTTTTTCGCGGACGTGCCACCTGGACACGTGGCTACCATTTACGATCGTATCAGAGGTGTCCGCAATCAAATTTGGGGACCGGGCTTGCATTTTAAATTACCTTTCATCCAAAAGGCGAAAATCTTTAACGCTCAAACTCTTGAATACACAATCCGAGATGGATTCAATCCTGATATAAATAAAGAAGCTTTAGCGGATGACGCTATCACCGCCGTAACTGCCGACAACACCCACGTCAAAATTCAAGGCTCAATCCTAGTGCGAATAAATAAAGAAAACGTAGTCTCTCTTTGGGAAAACATTGGCGAAGATTTTATTTCAAAAATAGTACGACCTGTTTCTCGAAGTCGTATACGCGGGGTAATTTCCCAGGTAACTTCCAACCAAATAAATACTCATCGTCACGTGGTAGAGGCGAAAATGAAAGAAATGCTTGAAGCTGAATTTGCTCCCAAAGGCCTCATCGTTGAAAACGTGCTTCTGTCTGATGTTTCAACCGTGCCCTCGTAATTTATGGGGTGGCTGACGGGGATCGAACCCGCAACCTCAAGGTCCACAACCTCGTGCTCTGCCATTGAGCTACAGCCACCAAGATAAAATAGATAGGAATTCAAAAAGAACAGGAGTATTTTATCAAATTTTTGGGAGAGAATAAAGTTTAGGTGAGTTTAATAGTTTACTGCTGACTGGGCATCAACTCTACCCCAACCAAATTTATTGTCTTTTCCAGAAGTACCAAGATCTTTCGCTGTTTTAAATAAAGCGTTTTCGACTTGATCAGGGTTATACCCAGAGTGAACACTTCTAACCAGACCAACAGTGGCTGTAACAATTGGAGTCGCCATACTAGTACCAGAAGCGGTAAGATACCCAGAACCTAGCCAGGAAGAGAAAATTCCAACCCCGGGAGCGGTTATATCTACGCCTTTACCCCGCCCTGAAAAACTAGCAATTCTATCACGTGAATTAACTGCTCCAACTGTAGTTGAATAGCTTATACAACCTGGCAGAGAAACCCCAGAACTACCGCTATTTCCAGCAGCTACCACCACCAAGACGCCTCTATCTCTGGCGTGCTTTATTGCAGTTGTCATCTCCGGATAAACGCTGTCGCAAAAACTTTTGTAAAGGTAAGGAGCTCCTGTACCCAAACTTAAATTTACGGCATCTACTCCTGGATCGTCAGCGTTTCCGGATACCCCATCTGGACCATCTACAACCCAATAAATACCGGCGATTATATCCGTAAAGTAACCCGACCCATATTTATCTAACACCTTTCCAACTAAAATCCCCACACTAGGAGCCGCTCCTTTTGCACTGGAGTTTACTCCATCCGCAGTAATAATTCCGGCCACATGGCTCCCATGACCATTATCATCAGTGGGATCCTCATCACCATTGACAAAATCTCTTCCGCCCAAGTAACTTGAGGAAAGTTCGGGGTGAGTATAGTTGTAACCTGTATCCAAAATAGCAACTTTTCTTCCTTGCCCACTGTTGCCGCTATTTTGAACTAGATTTGCCCTTATCTGGCTATTTGCCCTTGTATCTGTTGCCATTACCCGAATATCCTCCGGCAAACCTAGACTTCTAGCAACTGACAAAGGGCATACGAAAGCCTTTATTTCTTTAACCTTTCTTACCTGCCGGCAACCGCTTTGCTCAGCTCTCTGGGCTTCCTCGCGGCTGTGGGCAAGCAGACGAACCTTTCCTTCACGTCTAACTTTTTGCGTGTTGGCTGATAGAGTACTTACAGAGAAAACCAAAATCAGAAGTGAAAAACAGACTGGGGTCAAAAATTTTAGCTTCATTAAAAAAAGTATAACTTATAGCCGAAACCATGTCAAAACCCTTTATCTTGTTCAAGCAGTGGTAATCTTGTATAATTCCAATGTGTTTTGCGCGAGTAGCTCAATTGGCCAGAGCGTCTCCCTTCCAAGGAGAAGGTTGAGGGTTCGAGTCCCTTCTCGCGCTCCACTTCACTTTGTTCAAGCGAGGTTCAGTGTAAACGGGCGCCCATAGCTCAATTGGATAGAGCGTGTGGCTTCGGACCACAAGGTTGGGGGTTCAAGTCCCTCTGGGCGCGCCATCCTAGCGTCTACAATATAATCCCTAGCACTCTCTTTACAAAGGTGCTAAAATAGTTGCACATGGAGAAAAAAGAAACAAAACACAAACTACCTTTGATACCGGTTCGCAATGTCGTCGTGTTTCCGCACGCAACTGTATCTATTTCAATAAAAAGGGATAGATCAGTTAAAGCTCTTGAGGCCTCCTTAAACAAAACCAAAACTCTTTTTATGGTCATGCAAAAAAGGCAAGAGGTGGATAATCCCGTCAGCACCGATCTATTTGATGTTGGTACCATCTCAAAAATTACTTCGGTTCAGAGGCTTCCCGATGGCGTGATAAATGTTTCTGTGGAAGGAATTACTAAAGCAAAAACAAAAGAATACACGAAAACGGATCCTTTTTTTGAAGCAGAAGTAGTGGAGACATCAGAACCAGAATACTCTCAAGAAGAACTTGAATCTATTATCCGTCCGGTAGTCGAGCAGTTTCGCCAATCAATTTCTCTTGGAAAAGCTGTTCCTTTAGACCTAATACCTAGTATTTTTGACTTGTCAAACCCTTACCAGACGGTCGATATGATAATTCTCAACCTAGATCTAAATTCCTTGGAAAAACAAACCCTTTTGGAAGCGCCAAATTTTAAATCAAGGGTAAAGATACTTACCGAATATTTGTCTAAGGAGATCTCAATCCTCCAAACCGCTCGTCGCATCCAAGATCAAACCGTTGAGGAAATAGGTAAAGGTGCAAAAGAGGCATTTTTGCGGGAACAGTTAAAAACGATTGAGAAGGAACTTGGTGTCAAGGAAGAAAAAGAAGAGTTTAGTGATCTCGAAAAGAAAATAAAGGCGGCCGGAATGCCTAAGGAAACCGAGGGAAAATCTCTAAAAGAACTTGATAGACTACGAAAAATGCACCAATTTTCCCCAGAAGTTTCTTATATCCGAACTTACCTAGATTGGTTGATTGAACTTCCTTGGAATAAAAAATCGGAAAGTAAAATTGATGTCAAAGGCGCCGAAAAAATCTTGAATCAGGATCATTACGGTCTTAAAAAGATTAAAGAAAGAATACTGGAATATCTGGCGGTACACAAGTTAACCGGAAAAATAAAAGGTCCGATTCTTTGTTTCGTTGGACCACCAGGAACTGGTAAGACTTCGGTTGGGAAATCAATTGCGCGAGCGCTTGGCCGCAAATTTGTAAAAGTTTCCCTAGGCGGGATACGTGATGAAGCGGAGATACGTGGCCACCGTCGTACCTACGTCGGCGCCCTTCCAGGTCGAATAATTCAGGCTATGAAAGACGCTGGTACTAGAAACCCAGTCTTTATGCTAGATGAGATCGATAAAGTCGGCTTTGATTTTCGGGGCGATCCTTCTTCAGCTTTACTTGAAGCCTTGGATCCAGAGCAAAATCACTCGTTTTCTGATCATTATCTAGAAGTTCCTTTTGATTTATCCGCCGTGATGTTTATCACTACAGCTAATATCCTGGATACTATTCCCGCCCCCCTTCTAGATCGTATGGAAATCATTGAATTTCCTGGCTATACTGAAGAGGAAAAGGCTCGTATTGCTACGGATTACCTTTTACCCAAGCAACTGGAAGCCCACGGTTTAGACAAAAATAAACTTACGATCAGTAGTGACGCGAAATCAGCCATAATTTCAAAATACACTCGGGAAGCCGGAGTACGTAACCTAGAAAGAGAACTGGCGGCTATTTGCCGAAAGGTTGCCCGGGCAATTGCCGAGAAGAAAATAAAAAAAACCGAAGTAATAGCCAGAAACTTGCGAAAATATCTTGGCCCCGAAAAATTTGAACCGTGGGCGACTGAGAAAAAAGACGAGATTGGAATTGCGACCGGACTTGCCTGGACCGAAGCTGGTGGTCAAGTACTTAGCGTAGAGGCTACGGCCATGCCCGGACGCGGTAACCTGATATTGACTGGCCACCTGGGCAACGTCATGAAGGAAAGTGCTCAAGCAGCCCTATCATACGCCCGAAGCAAAACTAAGGACCTGGGGATAAAAGAAAACTATTTCAAAGATAAAGATATTCATATTCACGTTCCGGCTGGGGCTATTCCAAAGGACGGTCCTAGTGCTGGTATTACTATGGCTTCTGCCCTGGTAAGTCTGGTAACAAAGATACCGGTGCGAAAAAGTATTGGTATGACTGGGGAGGTAACCCTGCGAGGAAAAGTTTTAGAAATAGGCGGCGCCAAGGAAAAGATTTTAGCCGCCCACCGGGCTGGTTTGCGTGAGGTGATCTTACCTAAGAAAAATAAAAAGGATCTGGAAGAAATTCCACCGAAAGCCCGTAAAGAATTAAAATTTACCTACGTGGACAATATGGACGATGTGCTAGCTCGATCGCTTTTGTCGGACCCCTTCTCCAGAAGACAGGAAGAAGACACCAAACCAGCAATATCTCCCCCACCAATGCCTTTTGCGTAAAAGACGATTAATATTTCCCGCTACGTTCTTTTTTGGTATAATCGAGTGCAACGAGAATTACATCACGCTTTAGCGGGATATAATTTGGTTTGATTTTGCCCCTGTAGCTCAACTGGACAGAGCGAACGGCTTCTATCCGTTAGGTTGGGGGTTCGAGTCCCTCCAGGGGCGCCATAAGGGCCGCTAGCTCAATGGTAGAGCAGATGCCTCTTAAGCATCCGGTTACAGGTTCGAATCCTGTGCGGCTCACCA
>JAUYHE010000023.1 GCA_030690175.1 bacterium
TGGTATTACCCTTACCAATATGTTTTTTTAGCACTTTCCAGACGGTCTCTACTTTATAAAAAGCGGAATCATCGCCATTTAAAACCAGGATTTCTTTTTTCTCTTTGGCCACCTGGACCAAACCGATTTTTACAGCGTGGCCGGTACCAAGCCTTTTACCTTGATAGGCAACCTTGAAATCTTTTCCGACTGTTTTCCTTACTTTTTCCGCCTGATGACCCACCACGACAACCACTTCTTCCACACCCAACTCTCTTAATAAATCCAAGGTGTAACTAATCATAGGCCGATCGGCGAGCTCGTATAAAACTTTCGGTTTTGGACTAGGTGCGCCACCTGCTAGTCTAGTGCCTTTTCCCGCGGCAAGCACAATCGCTGCGAAATCTTTAATCATTTTTTCAGCCTCGATTTTAGGGCGTTTCTTGCCACAAATTCATCACTCCAAGGGTATTCCACACCAGCAATATTCATACTCTTTTCGTGGCCCTTGCCAAATATTGCCACGGTATCACCCTCTTTTGCTAGTGTCCCAATCGCTGTATTTATTGCGGCGGCTCGGTCGGTTATTTTCCAAAAAGTACGGTTTGGTATCCCACCGGCATTCAACGCGCCAGAAGCGATCTGATCGTTTATTTTATTTACGTCCTCACTTCTTGGGTCTTCCGCGGTAAAAATACTTAAGTCAGCCAACTCCGTGGCAATTTTTCCCATCATTGGTCGCTTATCGATATCCCGTTCACCTGCGCTGCCAAAGACAACAATTATTCTCCCTTTGGCAAACGCTCTCAATGCTTTCAAAGCTTCCCTTAATGCGTTTGGAGTATGGGCAAAATCGACGAAAACATCAAAGTTTTGACCTTCATCCACCAACTGCATCCGACCCGGAACTCCTTTAAAATTAGTCAGTGCTTTCAGGATTTTTTCCTCGTCAATACCAATTGCTTTTGCCAATGTAAACGCTCCCAAAATATTGAAAACATTATACTCGCCAGTAATTGTTGATTTTATTATTTTTCGCGCTTCTTTTTTAATTGGCTCCTTCCTGTGGTTGGAAAAAACTTCAAACTCCAAACCTCCTTTAGACAATTTTATATTTTTGGCCGAAAAATCAGCCGAGTTTTTTATTCCGTAGGTAAGCAGTTGCCCAGATCCTTTTTCCTTCAGTGCCTCAAAAGATTCGTCGTCCGCGTTCAAAACTCTAATTTTTACGTTGCTAAGTAATTTTGCTTTTGCAGCCAGATAATTTTCGTAAGTCTTGTGGTAGTCGAGGTGCTCGTGGGTTATATTGGTAATTATCCCAGCGAAAAATTTTACAAACGCCACTCTCTCCTGCTCAAGACCGTGCGAAGTTACTTCAAGAACTGCGTATTCGCAACCAAATTTGGCAATTTTTTTGAGAAGGTGTTGAACCGTAAAGGGACTTGGCGTAGTCACGTGCAAACCTGTCTCGATACTTTTATCACCGATCTTTGCTTCAACCGTAGAAATCATTGAAGCGTTTTTTCCGGCCTCGTTTAAAATATGGTAAATAAGATGTACGGTGGTCGTCTTGCCATCCGTGCCAGTAACGCCAATTACTTTTAGGCGTCTGGACGGAAATAAAAAAATTAAAGCTCCGATGAGAGCTTGAATAAAATGATAGGTTTTCTTAATCGGTTCGGGAACCAGCTTTTTAAGGCTAGCTAGCATAGACTGGGATTTTAACATATAGGAAACAGCCTAGCAAACAAAATATTTTAGCCAAATATTTTTATTTACTTACCGGAATTCCCCAATAAGGATAGAGTTCCTCAATAATTTTAAAAAATAGTGGCTCGGCGGTATCGGCCGCAAAAATCGAAGCCGATGGTTCAAAAAGCGCCACAATCATCGTAAATCTTGGATCTTCTGCCGGACCAAAGCCCACAAATGAAGCAACCGTCTTTGTTGAATACCTACCGGCCACAGGAACCTGGGCTGTTCCAGTTTTTCCGGCTACACGGTAGCCGTGAGGAATCAATCTTTTAGCTTCGCCTCCTTCCACTGCTGCCAACAATAGTTGTCTCATTGTCGCCGCTGTTGATGATTTTATTACTTGACGCTCCTTTTTTGGCGAAAAGTCTACTTCCCCTTTAGGACTAGTTATTTTTTGGACAACATACGGCTTCATCAACACGCCATCGTTGGAAATCGCAGCCAAAGCAGTTACCATTTGTAGAGGTGTCACCGATAAACCCTGACCAAAAGCCGCCGTCACTAACTCAATCTCGTTCCAATCTGATCGATTCTTTATAATACCAGTTTCCTCACCTTGTAAATCTATTCCGGAAGAGGCGCCAAACCCAAAATCTTTGATGTATTTTAAAAAGACATCAATTCCCATTTTTTGAGCAGCAAAGGCTGCCCCGACATTGTCTGAATGCTGCAGTATCTGAGTAATTGTTGAATTTGGGTGATATTTATTATCGAATGTTTGGACTTCAAAACCGGCCGCCTTAATCGGCCCTTTACACGGACAAATAGTACTAGTTTGTATTGATCCCGAGTCTAGCGCCGCCGAAAAAGTGACTGATTTGAAAGTTGAACCAGGCTCATAAACCTCACCGACCCCCAGGTTCTTAAAATACTCGTTCTTTGCACCGCTGGGATCAGCCAGATTAAAGGTGGGAAAGGAGCTACTTGCAATCAGTGCTCCGGTTCTAGGGTTCAGAATTAGGGCCGCTCCGCTTTTCGCACCGTAACGTTCAACGCCTTCTTTAATCTTTTTGTCTAAAACATACTGCGCTGTTCTGTCAATCGTGGTATGTAAATCCATACCGTTTAACGTCCCTAACCCCTCTGGATCAGCTGCCAAAATAGGCCGACCAAGTGCATCTACTTCCTGAATCAGAGTACCAACCCGACCTCGCAATTTATCATCATAGTACCCTTCCAAACCAAAATAACCTTTATCATCACCTTTATTATCTTTGCCTACAAAACCAAGTAGATTTGCCGCTAAATTACCCTCAGGATAAAAACGCTCTGTGTCTTCCTCGAAACCAATTCCCTTAATATGGAAAGCTTCGATCTGTTTTTTAGTATCTTCATTTATTTTTTTGGCTAGCGGCACCCAAATAAGCTTTGGTTGGTGAAGTTGAAAGGAAATATTTGTTCTGATTTCATCCCAAATATTATCTTTTTCGCTTTGCGAAACCTTTTCTCTTACAGCAATTTTTTCCTTTAGAAGAATAGGTGCAATTTTTTCGGAAATTGTTTTAACAAAGTCATCGTAAGATTCATCCTTTTGCCGCAGCTTCCTTATTTCCGGCAAAATAGAGTACATTAAAAAAGCTCTTTGATTGGAAACTAAAATTGAGCCGTCCGCAGCAAAGATTTTACCCCTCTTTGCACCAACCTGAACAGTATTTTCTATCTGGCTTTGAGCTGCAACCGTAAAATCCGAATGTTTTAAAATCTGCCAATAAAATAATCGGCCGATTATTACGGCCGAAAACAAGAACAATAAAATTTCTAAGACTACGACTCTGCTCCGACTCATCGGTTCGCGATTGGAACGCTAGGACTCAAAATCTCGACGTTTTTCGATGCCACAAAACCCTTTTCTTTAGCTAAACTTTCAACTCTAGCTAAGGAGTTCAATTTACTTATCTCATTTTCTATAAACTGATTTTCCTCTTGGAGTAATTTTACTTTTTGGTTTGCCGCAGCTAACCGTTGTCCCGAAACCGCTAAAACATTCGACACCACTACTCGCGCCATAGTAAACCCGGCTGTAGCTACGACCAAAAGGATAAGCGTTTTTTTGAACGTGACTTTATTGTGTTTTTCACTTGAATCTCTTTTTAACATTTGGGCAGGCACCTTCAGTGATCAGAAAGCAGGTAACAGCTAGCCAACCTTGTGCTCTCTGTTTACTGTTCTCTACTCACTGTTTCTCGACTATCCTCATCTTGGCGCTCCGGGAGCGCGGGTTTTCTACAATTTCTTCTCTAGCTGGAACGATTGGTTTTTTGGTTAAAACCTGTAGCTCATTTCTTTCTCGAAAGAACGTCTTAACGACTCTATCCTCAAGAGAGTGGAAGCTAATCACCACTAATCTCCCACCTTTTTCTAATAAACCTACAGATCCTTCTAGACCCTTCTCCAAATTAGCTATTTCGTTGTTCACGGCTATTCTTAAGGCTTGAAACACTCTTGTCGCCGGATGTATTTTCCCGCGCCTCCCCACCGCTCTCTCAATAATCCCCGCCAGTTGTGTACTTGTGGTTATCTTTTCCTTTACTCTAGACTGGACGATAGCACGAGCAATACGTCGGCTAGCGTGCTCTTCACCAAATTTAAAAAAAAGCTCATAAAGTTCCCTTTCCGAAAAATTGTTTACCAAATCAGCCGCCGTCACCGCTAAAGCCGGGTCCATTCTCATATCAAGCGGCTCATTTCTTTTAAAAGAAAATCCCCTTTTTCCTTCTTCTAGCTGCAAACTAGACAAACCAAGATCAAAAAGAACTCCGGATGTTTCCCAAACCCCAAAATTGGAAGCAATCTGGGTGATATTCGCAAAATTGCCTTGAACAGCGGTGAAACCTTCTTTTTGAGCGATCAGTAAACCGCTGCGTTTTTCTGGATGCAACCCAAAAAGTCTCGCAGCGTTTTCAATCGCCTGTGGATCCACATCAATGCCAAGTACAGCACCGCCAAGTTCTAAAATACCTTTTGTATGGCCGCCGCCATTTAACGTCGCATCGATATAGGTCTTACCAGGTTTCACCCCAAGCGCTTCCAAAACTTCCTTGTACAAAACGCTTCTGTGGGCTGTGTTCACTTCAAACCCCTTTCTCCGAAAGCTTTTCGGCGATCTCTTCGCCTCGTTTTTCAAGTTTTTTCGCTAATTTGTCCCAACGAGACGGGCTCCATATCTCAATTCTTCCTAAAATACCTACCAAAATAACCTCTTTTGTTATTCCGGCGTACACAAGCAGGTATTCGGGCATTTTAATTCTGCCAAGTTGATCAAACTCAACTTCGGCTGCTCCTCCAAAAAGATATCGTTCAAACGCCCGAGTGTCTGCTTGAGTTACCGACAATTCCTGCAAACTGGCTGTTAAATGACCCCAACTTTCTTTGGAGTAAAGAAACAAACAGCCATCCAAACCCTTGGTTAGAATGGCGCCATTTGCAAGATTTTCCCTAAATTTTTTAGGTACAGCTATCCTACCCTTGTAATCTAAATTGTGTCTATACTCACCTAGAAACATTCCCTTGATTGTGCAGGGTCCAAGGGCAGACCCACCTGCAACGCATGCGTAGCATTGCGGGCAGGGATAAGTCCCCTGCTGTCCAGACTTGGGCAGGCTGTGGAGGGTAGGTGGTAAAAGTTGTTACACTTTTTACCACTTTTTACCCTTTTTTACCACTAGAGTAATAGTATTACACAGTAGGTAGCTTGTCAACCAAAAAAACCCGAAAAAATAGGATCGAACAAATTGAATAAGGATACTAATAATGGAATTGGTTTCGGGTAGGAAATGAGTAGATTCGAATGCTAAAGGTCAACCTGTTAAAAATTTAAGGCCGGCTTAACTTTTTCATTACCCAATTATTTATTTCGTCAACTTTTATTCTTTCCTGCTTCATTGAATCTCGATCACGAACCGTAACCGCATCATCATTCAGTGAATCGAAATCAACAGTAACGCAGTAGGGAGTACCTATTTCGTCTTGCCGTCGGTAACGGCGGCCAATTGTTCCAACCTCATCATATATTGTCTCCCAGTTTTCTCTCAGATCTTTATGAATCTCTCTGGCAATTTTTGTGAGTTTTACATCTTTTACTAGTGGTAATATCGCGACTTTAATAGGGGAGAGGGTTGGGTTAAGTTTAAGAACAGTACGTGTTTCAGCTTCCCCTTTCTCAGCTGTTGGTGCTTTTTCCTCCGTATACGCATCAATAATAAGTGCGAGCATCATTCGGCCCACACCGATTGAAGGTTCGATCACATACGGAACTATTTTTTTCTTCGTTTCTTCATCGAAATAAGAAAGATCTTTGCCGCTCATCTTTGCGTGTTGCTTGAGATCATAATCTGTTCGATTAGCAATTCCCTCTAGCTCTCCCCAACCCATGAAGGGCCAGTTGTACTCTATATCAACGCTGCGGGTTGCGTAGTGGGCTCTTTCATTGTCCTCATGCTCTCTGAAACGTAGGCTTTCTTTTTTCAACCCTAGTGAGAGGTGCCAATCCATTCTTTCTTTTTGCCAATATTCAAAATCTTTTTCAGCCGTCTCGGGAAAGGTAAAATATTCCAGCTCCATCATTTCAAACTCGCGAACACGAAACAAAAAATTTCCGGTCGTGATTTCATTGCGAAAACCCTTACCAATCTGCGCAATCCCAAAAGGAAGTTTTACCCGCATAGTATCTATCACATTACCGAAATTAACGAAAATTCCTTGGGCCGTTTCTGGCCGCAGAAAAGTTTCAGTCCCCTCCTCCTCCAACGGACCGATATGGGTTTTAAACATCAGATTGAATTGTCGGGGAGCTGTCCAATCCTTTTTGCCACAAATCGGGCAATTCTTAGACTTTGGTAGAGTATCATCTCGGAATCTGGTATGGCAATTTTTACACTCAACTAGAGGATCGGCGAAACTCTCAACGTGGCCAGAGGTATGCCAGACTTGGCGATTCATTAAAATCGCGCTATCAAGACCGACTACATTATCTCTTTCCCGAACGATATTTTTCCACCACGCCTTTTTTATATTATTGGCTAATTCGACTCCAAGCGGACCGAGATCGTAGATACCTCCAAGACCGCTATAAATTTCACTGCCCGGAAATATAAAACCCCTCCGCTTCGAGAGGGAAACAACTTTATCCATTATATTAGTATCATTTTTATTATCCACTTTATCTCCTTAGTTAAGGTGTTTTGCGTCGCTTTGCGAACTAGAACCCCCTCCGCTTGGCAAGGGAAACAATTTGTCCATTAGTTTACTCTCGCTATTCATAAATCTCCAGTATAGATCCACCGATCAATATTTACAATTTGATATTTTAATATTGAGCGACCTTTTCAAGAAATTTCACGCTTTTCAGCTCTTTTTCAAGTATATACTCGATATAATATCTGGTTTGTCTTGCAATCTCTTGACTTAGCAGCCCTCTTATCGAAATTTTATCAATTTTTGGCCAATCCTCCTCTTGAAGGAAACGCAGAGCCTTGATGGCGTTTATTGATATTGGTTCAGCAAAAAGGGAACTGCTTGCGCAACTTTTATCAATAACTCCGCCTAGTTGTGGTGATAGGAAATTATTTTCAGCGTCTATTATTCTATTGCAGCTTACGCACCGACGAAGTTGTGGTTTGAAACCAACCAGGTCTAAAAACTTGACTTCGAACGTACGCAATATTTTGCTCACGTTTTCTAAATTTTTTTCTCTATCTAAAAGTTGGAGGTGGAGAAGCAGTAGATCAAAAACCGCCCTACCACCCTGACCATCAGCCAAAAATTCGTTCGTCACTTCGGCAATATGAAATCCCGAACTTACCTTTTTTAAATCTTCCTTTGCATTTTTAAAAGTGTGCAGGGTTTCTACTTCGGTAACTACATCAAGATTTTTCCCTTTCGCAAAATAGGCTTTTACGTGATTTAAAAGAGCTAGATTTGGACCGCGGCGTGAGGCAATTTTGCGCACACCTTTTGCAATTGCGGTAAATTTACCTTTATATTTGGAAAGAAATGTTATTAGACGATCGGCCTCGCCAAAATTAGCTGTTTTTAATATAACTGCTTCAGCACCATAGGTACGTGCCATAAAACTAAGTTACACTTTAAACTCAAGTATTGTGTCTTTTTTTAAGTCAAATTCGAACAGTTTTCTACCGTTTATCTTCGTTATCACGTGCGGATCGGTGGTGCCTCCTTGTTTTTGAATTAGGAGTTTATAAATCTGGCCTTTTTTTACTTTAAAAGGAAGGGTATAGGTAAAGGTGGCCTCACTAAAATTCAGAGGTAGCGTTCGCGAAAAACTTTCCCACACTGTTTTTCCCAGCTCCTCTTTTTGGGCAAAATCAGCGTAAACCTCCTTTTTGATCAGTTTTGACCCCTTCGGCACGTACAGCCTCATCCAATTTTGGTAAACGGAATTCAGCCACCCATCTGCCTTTTCGGTATTGCGCAAGGTCACTCTTATTTTTTTTGTCACCGACCCATCAGCAGCGATCACAATATCCTGGTCGATAGCTGCTTTAATATAAAGATTACCTTTTAATCCAGCAAAGTTAGCATTATTAACGTGGAGATAATCTCCGTCAACATTTTTGATTCTACCGGAATAATTTAGTTCTTCTACGAGCTTTTGCGATTTTTCGTCGTGAAAGTAAAACAAAATATTTTTGTTTTCGGCCGATTTCACAAACGTCTCAAATATCGTTGGGAATTTTTCCGGTGGCGCCGCAAAAAGTTTTTTCAGCATTTCATCCATCAAATCTCCAACCAATCCCTTTCTTTCTCGTCTACCGCCCAGTAGTATCTCGGCATAGAGTTCCAGTTTATAAACCACATCCGGAATTTTATAAATCGGGTGAGGTTCGGCGGAAAAGGTTTCATTATACTTTGCTATTTTGATTGGACCGGTGATTTCCAAAAATTTTCTAACTAGTTCGGTATCGATAGCGATTATACCGTCTATTTTTGGCATATTCGGAATGCGATCGTAAAAACTTTCAAACTTTTGCGCGGAAATTTTAAAATCTGGCGAAAGATTGGTATCCCTAATGGGAAAGATCTTTAATAACAGATATTTTTGTAACGGCGCTGGGGGTGTTTCAAATGGAGAAAATCGCAAATCCAAACCGTAAATATCGTCACTAATAACGTCGACCAGCTTACCATCTTTTACTCTCGCAATACCGTAAGCGGAAATAAAACCACCAGTGGGCCGGAGTTCTTTGTCGTTCTGGAACCAAATCAGATAGGTTTTTTCCTTTTTGAAACCAAGAATAGACGGCAAGGCCGAAGTGGCGTCCTTCAAGAAAGGTAGGCCCTCTTGGGCTTTTCTTGCAAATCCTTGGGCATCGATCAACCCTTGATGAATGTTAATTCCACCCATCGTTAATGCTTTCGGATATCTATCTGGTTTTATCTGATCGATTTCTGCTCTTATTTGCTTTACATAATTACTTAAATCATCTGTTTGGGTAGATAAAGCCGGGAATACTTTCGTAACCAAAACTTCTACCTTTTCTTCGGCTTTTTGGTTGCTTTTTACTCCTTTTAGCCCAAGGATGTCGCCAAAGGGTAAAATTGAATCAGCCACTATTTCGCCGGCTTTAGTTACCAATATACCCGCTTTTACGGCGTGATCAGCATCGTGGTAATAATTATTTAAAAATGGTACCCAGCTTATAATTTTTAATTTAGATAAGTCTTTTTGGGATTTTTGCAAGCTAGTTC
>JAUYHE010000027.1 GCA_030690175.1 bacterium
AAAGGGAGTTGGTAGACTACGAATGGGTTGATCCAGAAGCCGCAATAAAGAGAAAAGATATACTTGCCAAAGATACCTTACGGAAATTAGTGAATGCCAAAAAAACCACAAGAAGCTAAGAAAAAGTTAATAATAGTGCACTGTTGGGAAGGCCACCCGGAGGGGAGTTGGTACCCGTGGTTAAAAGCGGAGATGGAAAAGCGGGGTTGGGAAGTGTTGGTGCCAGCTATGCCTAATACCAACCAACCAGAACAATCACGATGGCTACCTTATCTGCAGACGGTTGTAGGTAAAGTCGACCGTAGTACGTTTATGGTTGGTCACTCTTTGGGTTGTATCACGATTTTGAGATTTTTGGAGCGGTTACCAGAGGAGGAATCTATTGGCGGAACTATTTTAGTAGCCGGTTTTGATAACCCATTGAAATATAAGGAGCTGAAAAATTTCTTCCAAGAAGCAATAGCCTGGAAGGAAATAAAAAAGAAATGCAGTAAATTTACGACAATTCATTCCCAAGACGATCCTTACGTTCCGGTAGAAAATAGCGCCCGTTTCAAGGAAAATTTAGGCGCAAAAACGATAGTTGTAAATGGTTATAGGCATTTTAGCGGGGATGATGGTGTCAGTTCGGTTCCGCTCATTCTGGAAAAGCTTCTTGAGATTTCCAAGTAGATAAGGGGGGTTGTTGCGAATTTGATGCGACTGGGATTAAAATACCCTTGCGATGGCAAAATTTGAGCCCTTAAGTCCAGAAGAAGTCAGGCGGCTGCGAAACGAAGCCGTAAAAAAATATGATCACGAAGAGAGCGATCATCCCCACGTAGAACCGGTCAAAAATTCACCAGTTTTGGCTCACCTAAAATCCATTTTCCCCTTCCAGCTTTTTCCGGACGAGCTGATCGTCGAAGAAAAAAGGATCGTGTGGATCCATCGGTTTGGGCCAAAGATGTGCGAAGTGCTGACCCTTTTGCCAAACGACATAAATAGGGTCGAAGCCTCGGCCGGGCCTCTATTTGGCCATCTCCATATCTCAATTCCCCGTCACGATGTCGATATTTTGATGGAGCGGCTTAGCCGCAAAGAAACTTTTCTGGCCCGAGACCTAATCGACGGCTTGATAACTGCTATCAAACAAGGTACCGAGATTAAGGGGGACACCGCCGAAGAAAAAGCAGACTTTCTAAAGAAACTAGTTCACGTGGAGATTTAAGCAATTGACTACCCACCTTTCGGACTAACGGTTACTTTGCTAAGATTAAATTGTGATTATCAAAAACTTTGCCGAGTTGGCTACCTCAAAACTTCGTCGGGACGCACTGGGGATCATAGAAGCAGCCTACAATTCCATCAACACCAAAAAAGTAATTGAGAATAGCGTGAGGCTCCATAAAAACGGCCTTCTGTACATAAAGGATAATTGGGTTGATCTAAAAAAGTACCGGCGGGTTTATCTAATTGGTATAGGTAAAGCGGCTTTTGCTTCTGTAAGTGTGCTTGAAGACTTATTAAAAGATTATATCACTGACGGTATTGTTTTGGATATTTATGGCGCGCCTTTGAAAAAAGTAAAAAGTATAGTTGGTACTCACCCTCATTCAACTGAAACCAACGTTGCGGCCACCAGAGAAATAGTTGCCCTGCTGCAGGCAGCTCAAGAAGAAGATTTGGTTCTGACGGTTATTACTGGAGGTGGAAGCGCCCTGCTTTGCTCACCCTATAAAATAAGTTGTGATCTGAAAGATTCTATAGTCACATCCTTATGGAAGGCCGGCGCGACGATACAGGAGATGAACGTGGTACGGAAACACCTCTCAGGAATAAAAGGGGGCCACTTTGCAAGCCTTGCTTACCCGGCAAAAGTTGTTTCCCTGATCTTCTCTGATGTACCTGGTGATGATTTATCGGCGATTGGTTCCGGACCAACAGTTCTTGACCCAACCACTGTAAAAGATGCAGCGGCTATATTAGCAAAATATGATGTTCTAAAAGCGTGCAATCTCCCAAATTGCGAATTGCAAGAAACCCCAAAGGACCCGATGCTTTTTCAGAGAGTGGTTAATGTCGTCGTTGTTAACGATAAAGTCGCCGTGGACGCTATGGAAGAGATGGGGAGAAGGTTGAAATACAACGTGGAAATCTTTAGCAGCGAAATAACTGGTGAAGCGCAGGAGGTAGCGAAAGAGCTAGTGATGAATGCAAAAACTGGAACGGTCCTGCTAGCCGCTGGGGAATCCACGGTTAGAGTGATAGGAAATGGCAAAGGAGGCAGAAACCAACATCTTGTCCTCTCGGCCTTGAAGTATTTGAAAGATGGCCAAGTAATAGTTTCGGTTAATAGTGACGGTTATGATTTTACGACCCACGCGGGGGCTATCGGGGACAGAGAAACTATTGCTAAGGCCAAACGAAAACGACTGCAGATAGAAAAATATTTAAAAAACTGCGATTCGTTTCACTTTTTCGAAAAAGTCGGTGACGCAATTCAAACTGGTATTTTGGGCACAAACGTAGCGGACTTTATGCTGGTTTTGTCCAAGTAAAATTCAACGGAACCGCTTTTCACCAGCCTGAATCTCTACGGTTAGATTATTCTCCTCGGGGGTTATTGGACAGCGGAAATTACCGTTGTAAGCGCAATACGGGTTGTAGGCGTAGTTAAAATCTAATTCCTTGATCGTGCCGTTTTCCACTTCCACTTCAACATAACGACCGTCATGATAGGTGTCCCCTCCGTTTGTCCGATCCTTAAATGGTAAAAATATACCGGCTGCGTCAGTACTATCGTAAACTGTAAGTTCGCAAGGTGTATCACCCACCTCGAAGTGAATTTTACCCAGTTTCTTGAAAGGTTGAGTATCGCCAGCGCTGGTGTTTACCTGAACGATTTGTTCGGCTGCTGCGGGTTCTATTTTAAGGCGGTGAAAGATTAGATTTGAATTGGGGGAGAAATAGTTGAGCCCCTTGAAATTTTGTTTTTGCTCTCTGGTGAGTGGCGATTGCGGGTCATTGTTGAAAAGAACATCTTTGTCTTTTCGAAATTGAGTCAATTTATCCATAAGCTATATTTTCAAATTAGCATAAGAAGCAAGCAGTGTCCAGAGTATTCAAAAATTGACAAGTTGAGAGGCTCCTGGTACTCTTAATTTAAGGTTAATATTTATGGACGAACTGCCCCAAGAAAAGAAATCTTTTGTTCGTCGAGAACTTATCTACCTACTGGCAGTTTTAATTGCCGCAGTAATTTTAGGTGTTTTAGTGATACTGCGCCTAAATCCCCAAGCCACCAAACTTCAAGGCGCTGATTATATTGAAGGATTACCAAAAGATCAGGTGAGAATTGGAGTAGACTCGATAACAGGTCTATACCCAAATATCCCATTCGCCAACGAAATTCTGGCCCTAAACAACGGTATTTTTGAAGGGTTAACAGTGATTAGACAAGGTAGGGTTCAACCAGCTTTAGCTCAAAGCTGGACCAATCCGGACAACCTTACTTGGCGAATAAAACTACGAAGCAATGTAAAGTTCCATTCAGGCCAGACTTTAAAGGCTTCTGATGTGAGGTATACTATTGAGGAGGCAAAGGAAGATTATTTTTCAAAAAACCCAATCTGGGTAACTGGTTTTGTTGCGGCTAGAGTAGATTCTGTCAAAGTTATTGATGACAGCACCGTCGAATTGAAAACTGCTATCCCTGATCCAACACTAATGCATTGGATGGTTTTCCTTTTCATTCTTTCTGAAGAGCAGGTGAAAAAAGACGGTTTGGATAAAGCAACGGGTACAGGCCCATATAAAGTGGCATCTTTTTCCAAGGAAGAGGCAGTTCTCGAAGCAAACACAGGCTATTGGGGTGGGGTACCCAAAGTTAAAAAGCTAATTTATAAGGCCTTCAAAGATGAGGAGTCTCTTGTAAAAGGATTGGAGGATGGGAAGATCGATATATCATTCGTTATCGAGAAAGTATTTGATGAGAGTATAAAAAATAAGGGGTTGCGAATAATTCCCGCAAGTAATAGCGGGGTGGGCTATATTGGGTTTGATGCGACCAGTATAAAGGCTAAATATGTAAACACTGAAAAAAATCCATTTGCCGATGTAAAAGTACGCAAAGCAATACTGCTAGCATTAGACGCTGAAAAACTCTTAAAAGACGCTGGTAGCGAAAATGCCGCGCTTAGCCAGTTTGCCACCGAGGATTTAGTTGGTTTTAATTCCCAGCTGAAGCGACCGGTTGCCAATCAAATAGAAGCCAAAAAACTACTTAGTGAAGCCGGGTTCCCAGATGGTTTTGAGGTAACTTTAGATACCGCCGATTTTGCTAAAAAAATCCCAGAACAAATAAAACTCCAACTTGCTGAGGTGGGTATTATGGTAAAATTGAATGTTGTTGCCGAATCAGAAGACTTTTACAATAAGCTATTTAGTGGAGATACTTCTTTTTACTATCTAAATTATGTCCCAGATACAATAGACTCCACTGATCTCTTGAATTCTTTCATTCATACTGTAGATAAAAAAACAGGTAAGGGTTCTAATAACATGACAGCCTATTCCAACGAGAAGATAGATAAGTTATTGGACAGAGCGTCTGCAGAGTTTGATTCAAGAGAGAGGGCAAATATAATCTCCAAAGTACACGCAGAAGTGATGGACGAACTACCTTTGGTACCAATTGACAAAACCACTGTATTTTTTATAGTTAGAGACGACGTTTCTTTCAAACCTGCACCATTCGGATTCATCTTCGGATACGAACTTTCCGGAAGACAAAAAGTGACAGAAGATCAAAAGTAAAAACGCCCTTGAATTTTTAGGGTCACGTTCCACCGTCACAGCAGTCTAGAGATTAAATCTCCAATATCTTCTACAATCCCCTTACCCTAGCTTTATTTCCTACCTATAATTTATATTTGGACGCCAGGCACTTAAAATTGCGCGGGCAAATAATAGATACGCCGGCTTTAAATGAAAGTATCATTCGTCCTAACGATCCGGGCTGTGAAAATTGACAAGTTGAGAGACTCTTGGTATTCTTAACTAAAGTTTAAAATTTAATTTATGGACCAGCTGCCAGCTCAAAAGAAATCTTTTTTCCGCCGAGAACTCATCTACTTACTTATTGTTTTAATTGCGGCGACAATCTTAGGCGTTTTAGTGATACTCCGCTTAAATCCCCAAGCCACAAAACTTCAAGGCGCTGATTATATCGAAGGGTTGCCAAGGGATAAGGTGACTGTCGGCATTCTTGAAATTATAGTTGGTTTGTACCCCAATGTCACATTTGATGTTGATTCAATTGCTATAAACAGTAATATGTTTGAAGGATTGACTATGATCCGTGGTGGCAGATTGCAGCCTGCGTTAGCAGAGAGCTGGACAAACCCGGACGATCTGACTTGGAAGATAAAACTCCGCAGTGGAGTCAAGTTCCATTCTGGAAACCCCCTAAAAGCTTCAGATGTCAAATACACTATAGAAGAGGCAAAGAAACATCCGGACTGGTTCGATGGGATTGCGAGTTCTATAGCTTCAAAAGTAGATTCAGTAAAGGTAATTGACGATCAGACTGTAGAGCTAAAAACAAAAAAACCTGACCCAACACTTCTACACTGGATGATTTACCTCTTCATCTCTTCCGAAGATCAAGTGAAAAAGGACGGGCTAGAAAAGGCGGTTGGTACCGGCCCGTATAAGCTAGTGTCCATAGATAAAAAAGAAGCAGTTTTAAAAGCTAATGATGCTTATTGGGGCGGCCCGCCTAAAGTAAAGAACCTAGTTTACAAAGCCTATAAAGACGCGCGGGCCATCGCTGACGGTTTTGAAAAAGGCGAGGTTGATGTGTCTTTGTTTCTAGAGAACGCTTATAACGAGGAGCTAAAAAATAAAGGCTTTAGCGTAATACCGACAAAGTCTGGAGATATTTCTTTCCTCGGCTTTAATACCAAAATGGCTCCCTTTACCGATATAAGGGTAAGGAAAGCAATCCTGTTGGCACTTGATGTAAACAAGATTTTGAAGGGGTCTGATAGAGACGGACAACCGGCAACTCAATTTGCAACGGCTGACCTGACTGGTTTCAACAAAGAGCTAACAAGGCCAAAAACTGATAAAGAAGCGGCTAAACGGTTGCTTTCCGAGGCAGGATTTGCCAACGGTTTTACGGTAACGTTAAATGTGCCCGATATAGCGGTAAAAGAGGGAGAACAAATAAAAACCGAGCTAGCCACTATAGGCATAAATGTCAAACTAAACCCGCTTGCTTTCGAAGAGTTTTTTGCAGCGCTTCCGAGCGTCAGCTTTTACCGGCTAGCTTACGTACCCGATACGCTGGACTCGACTGATCTTCTGAACTCGTTTGTCCACTCACCAACCGCTGATAAAGGAAGTCTTAATTTCTCTGGTTATTCAAATCCGAAACTAGACGAACTCCTGGATAAAGCCTCAATCACTTTTAATACTAATGAAAGAGCAAAGATAATCGAGCAAGCTCACAAAGAAGTAATGGACCAACTTCCGATAGTGCCACTAGTTGAGCGGATTACCTTCTTCATCTTGCGGGAGGACGTTTCCTTTAAGCCCGCACCGTTTGGTTACATCTTTGGGTTTGAACTTTCTGGGAGACAAAAAGCATCCAATAACGCCCAATAGAGATGAAATTTAGGTGGAATCCATTTTCCTTCCGCCACAGTTTGAGGGCAAAATTTTCCCTAATCACCACCGCAATTTTCCTAGTTATATTTGGTCTAGTCTCTTTTGTTTTAATTCGGCAGAATGTTAATTTCCAAAAACAATCACTTCTCTCCCGGGCCAACACCTTTTCAAATTTAGCAACGAAACCGATTGGAGATTCCTACAAATTTTACTTCGAATCTGGGTTTTTGAGGTTTAGGGAACAGCTGATAGACACGCTTATCCTTAATGAGGACGTCATTCGCTTACAAATAATTTCGGTGGAGGGTGAGATTTTGTTTGACACCATTAATTTGGACAGGCAGATTAGAATAGTAAATAAGATTGAAGATCCAAAAGTTCTTCAAGCAGTTTCCGCAAACCACCCCACACAGCTGACAGGAAAAAGTGGGGATGTGAGCGAAATAATCGTACCATATTCAGACGATTTTGGAGCTCGACCGTTTTCTGCCCGCTACTTTATTTCGTACGACTCAATCTACGAGAGTATTAATGACACGATCATAACAATTGGTTTCCTGACCTTGGTGGTTTTGATTTTGACTTTAGTTTCAATGATCGCGTTGGTGAACGCATCGGTTTTGTCTCCTCTGGGTAAAATTGTCGGAGCCGCCAGGGAAATTAGTCGAGGTAACCTGCAGAAAAAAATTGAATCAAAAACCAATGACGAACTTGAAGACCTAGCCACGTCCTTAAATCAGATGACGGCTACGCTACGGAAGAATATCGAAGATCTTAGCCAACTAGATAAGTTGAAAGACGAGTTCGTTTATCTAGCGTCTCATAATCTACGCACACCCATAACGATTATTAAGGGTTATGTTGGTAGTCTGCAAAAAAATAAATCAATCGACAATGAGGCCGAAAAAAGCTTAAGAAAAATCAGCGAGAGCACTCATGAGTTAGAAATTATGACCAACTCGCTTCTGAATCTTGTTACCTTGGAAAAAGGCAAAGATCAGCTACTTAGACGTCCTGTGGATTTAAAAAAATTGCTCGAGGAGGCCGCTGGTAAATTTACGGATAAGGCTGCCGATAAAAAAATAGGCTTTATCCTGGAGTTTCCCAAAGGTCAGTTCCCGCTGGTTACGTTGGATCAGCAACGAATGATTCAAGCCCTCTCCGGTTTAATTGATAACGCGATTAAATTTAATCGTGAAGGTGGTAAAGTGATTATTAAACTTGAAGAAAAAAAGAGTCAGGCTTTGGTCTCAATTTACGATACTGGAATTGGTATTCCCAAAGAGGAAAGAGCCCGGGTTTTTCAAAAATTCCACCGCGCTACTGAAGTTCTAACGTACAATTATACCGGTATTGGTCTGGGTCTTTATCTCACGAAGCTTATTGTTGAGGCCCATCAAGGCAAAATTTGGTTTGAATCAGAGGAAGGGAAAGGAACCACCTTTTACGTGGTGATACCCATTAAGGAAGAACCGTTAGGGGGTTGATCGGCCCGCTACCGTGAATCTCAAAATGAAGATGCGGACCAGTGGCATGACCCGTCATACCAACCTTACCAATTAAGCTCCCGGCCTGTATATCAGCCCCCTTTGTTACAGTTATATCTGAAAGGTGAGCGTATTTCGAAAAATACCCATTGGGATGGGCAATTACCACCATTTTTCCGAACCCACCACTCCAGCCAGCAAAAATAATTTTACCCTCGCTATATGCTTTGACGCCTGCACCATAAGAAGCAGGGATGTCAATTCCCTGATGATAAAAGGAAAAATAGGTTGAAATGTAGCTTTTTGGAACGGGCCAAACAATAACTGGTGCCTTGCGAGCAGTAATATCGATGGTGACTTGCAGATCCGTGGCGGGTTTGAGCGGAGCCTTGTAGTTATCGGTCACGATTGCTTGAGACCGATTGTTAAACCCAAAGACAACAAAAGCAAGTAGGGCCAAAGCGAACGTTCGGAAAAGAAAAACCGGAATGACTTTTGTAAAAACCTTCCACAGCCAAAGAAGATCCGCTGCGAAACTAAGTGCATCAAAAATAATCACCTCGCTGCTGTACCAAATTGGATAAGGCAAAGCTAAGGTGTTGGAAAAATTAAAAGAGGATTGTTCGTTTCGCTGAGGCAGAACGCGCCATACGCGCAGAGGCGCACGGTTTCTTTTTTTAAACATAACCCCCCGATTTAATCGGGGGACAGAAAAGAAAAATCTCCCGTATTTGGGGAGATCAAGGGCGAATTTTAGCAGCTAGTAACCAACATGTCAAGTTATAGTGATAAGGGTTAAAGTTTCTTATCGAGTGTGTTATAATTTAGCCTCAAATTGGCGCGGTGGTCGAGTGGTCAAACATAGGTTTGCAATCCCGCGACAAGCTTGGCGTCGTGACCGAGTGGCTAGGTAGAGGTCTGCAAAACCTTTTACGGCGGTTCGAATCCGCTCGACGCCTCCAAACTAACGAAGGGTTCGTAGTCCACGAAGTGGTCACAGAACGCAGAGCGTTCTATTCCCCTCCGCGCCTCCACGACTGGGGTTTATAGCTTCTCCGCATATTGGCTGGAGATCCAACCGGTGGTGGAAGGCAATTTTATTTTATACCACCCACCATTTTCCTCTATGAGTTCGTACTCTTCGCCTGGTTTTACTGTTGCGACAATATTGTAGTTTAGGCCAGGTCCAGCGCGGACGTTTAGAGTACCGGTCGGAGTGGAAAGGACTTGGACTTTTGCAACGGTCGGTACTTTCGCGACGGCCACTGGTTTTTTCAGGTTAGCCAAGGCTTTGTTAGCCGGCGAGGTTATAACTTTGTCATTTTTATCACCCAAGTACCCTACTACCGGCACAGATCCTTTTTTTACTTTTTCATCCCAAATCTTTTTATTCTGATAATAAACTTTGCCTTGCCTGTCGACCAAAGCATCGAACTCAAGTTTGATATTTTTTTCAAAAAAGAAGACGCCTTCGGCCCAAAGGGCGGTATTGCCAAGTAATTCTTCTCTAGCCGTGGAAAGATCATAAAGTTTTATTCCCGTTTCGGTTAACGCCTTTACCTCATCGTAAGGATTTAGAGATAGAAAGACCTCGACGATTAGCCGGAAATTATCCTCGATGTTTATTTCTAGTTCCCGGCCGATGTAGCCCTGTCCAGTAATTTTCAATTTGTGAACTCCGTGATTCGGATCCAGAGATAATGGCGATTTCCCCACTAATTCTCCGTCAAGCCAAACGTCAGCCCCACTTGGAGTAGTGACAACCGAAAACCCAGTTCCGGAGCGGAAGGTACGGATATCCCCGGAGGAAAACTGTTCGTTAGGACCAAATTCGTAGGTTACGGCTGTAAGTGTTTGAGAGGTGAGAGTAATAGGGGTAGAAAACACAACCTTTTTGGCAAAGGGCGCCTCTAGACGGCCTTTTAAGCGCAAGCTATATTCGCCGGCTGGCAAATGCTTACCCAAATAAGGAGTAGTCCCCTGTCGACGGTCATTTAGATAGACCGTGCTTTCAATATTGGTGGTAGCTACTTTGAGGAATGAGTTCGAACTTTTAAAAAAGGGAGCGATAAACTTTATTAAAACCACTAGGATAGCGGCCGCGATAAATAAGAGTGAAATCTTCTGCCAGTTCGCCATAGCAGCTTTCTAAAATAACACAGCTGCTTCTTTTTAGCAATCGGTTTCTGGTTGCCAAATTTGGCCTTGCGAACTTGTTTGGGTTGATGTTTAATATAGTCAGTGAGAGAAATTTCGCTAGCTAAATTAGTAGATGAAATTATTTTTCCGTTTGTGCTGCTCGTGGCGGCTAGGTACTTTGGTGTTTTTGTGAGCACATTTATTTTTCCGATTCAATTCACCTTTGGCTTGAAACTACACTTTGCTCCTCTTCCCTTTCTTAGTTTTGCTTCGTTGAACGATTTAGAGACGGCCAACTCTGTATCCTGGGTTTTTACTGGAGCGGTTCTAGCGGTTGCCTTTGGCTTTGTTGCTTTCCGCACTCTTCATCTTCACGAAGATCATATCCACCCAAAAGAAGCCGTCCGGCTCCACCAGAAAAAAATGGATCATTTTATTATTAACTCCCGCGAAGCTTTTCACCAAGCTTTATCTTGGTCGGCGGTAGCGGCAATTTCTTTGGCGAGCTCAACTGCCGATTTTATCCTGGGAAATGTATCAACCATCAGTTTTGGGGTGGTAGCCGCTATCTCGGCAACCATACTTCTTTTGTTTGCAGTCACTATCGGTGGCGACCTTTCTCTAGAGAGAAAAAAAGTATAAGAAAAAAATTACCGCTGCCAACCAGACTATCACGGAAAAAGCTAAAGGACGATCAGTAATTAAGATTTTTTCAGGAGATTCTCCCTCACTTTTCTCAAAAACCAGATAAAGGTAACGAAAAATACCGTAGACTACTATAGGAATAGTGGCCATCAATATCTTTGGCGAAGAAAGCGTTTGGGGTAAAAACGAAGAGAAGAATTCTTTTTGGCTGGTTTCCGGTGAGTTAAAAGTAAATAAACTGTAGGTGATCAAAGTCGCTGTAGCCATCATAAAAACAAGACCATCCAAAAGCGCCACTGGGTAGGAAAGAAGTGCCTTTCGGTGCCGGAGAGCCGCTCCAGCTAAAAGAGTAAGCTCGCTGCGCCTTTTACCAATACCCAAAAAGAGAGCCAGCATCATAGTAGTTAATATTAGCCAAGCCGAAAGCGGTGTGAGGACAACAAAGGAACCAGCGAAAATACGCAGCATGAAGGAGAAGGCGATTGCTAAAACGTCCAAGATGATAATTTCTTTGAGCCAGAAGGTATAAAGAAGCTGAATCGAAAAATACAAAAGGACGATGAAGAATAAATAGGAGGAGAGATAATAGGAACCTACCAGGGATAAACTAGCCAGGAAAAGGGCGCTGGTCAGAGCTGTCTGTTTAGTTAGTTTCCCTGCGGCGATGGGGCGAAGCCGCTTCGAAAAATGCAACTTATCACGCTGCGCATCGGCAATGTCGTTTATCAGATACATCGCCGAAGAAGCGGCCGAAAAAATTAAAAACGTGTAAAAAACCGGGATGAACTTAGTTGCTAAAAATAACTCGCGGGCAAAAATTATTGCCGCAAAAACAACTAAGTTTTTAAACCACTGAGTTGGTCGTAAGGACCGGATAATATTTGGTAAAGACACCTTATTTAACCGTCTTTTCAATTTTTTTAACAACCCGAGCCAGGCTAAAAAGTAAAGCCAATAGTATCACCCCACCAACTGTAATTGCAAAAAACCGGCCTTTGTTATCCAAGGTAAGGGCAAGGTAAGCAGAGATAGAAACTAGAAAATAATAAAAAATCACGACCTGTGGTTTGCTTAGGCCTAGGGCTAGCAGCTGATGATGGAGATGCTCTTTATCACCCCAGACCGGTGAGCGGTGCTGGATCAGTCGTCGCAGAATAGCCCAAACCCCGTCAACCAAAGGGACGATCAACAAAAGGCTGGTGGTAGCTAGTTTAGCACCAGCCAAGATCGAGATTGTGGCTAAAATCATTCCGGCTAAAGTAGCCCCGCCGTATCCAGGCATAATCTTTTGCGGGTAAAAATTCCAAGGTAAAAAGCCAAGATAGGCACCGGCTGCAATAAAAGCGAGTACCCCAACGGCTAATTGGGATGGGTCAGCCGCTAAATAACGATTTGCGGCTACCCCCAGGGCTAATAAACCGATGGCTGCAATTCCCGAAAGCTGACCATCTACACCACTTGACCAGTTAAGCGCGTTCATTACCCAGACGATCCAAATAAAGGCAAAAATATCAGCCAAAAGAACAATTGAGTGAACTCCCGCGAAAAAACCAAACGGCAAGATATCGGGAAAATTAAAGTTGATCACGATCTCATCTAAACGAATATGACCACCAAAGGGATTGGTGAACCAAGTTATACCAACACCAAAGGCAACAATTATTCCGGCAGCCAAAAAGTTGGTGAACAATCGAATATAAGGGTTTAGGTCATACTTATCATCCAAAATCCCAACCACCACGACAAGCGCTCCGGCGATAATAATCCCTATTATGTGTTTATCAGTTACGCTACCATCGGTAAAAAGTAAATAGATTAAATAGGTAACACCGATTGCAATGTAAGTGGCCAAGCCACCGGCGCGTGGCACGGGCTTTTTGTGCAAAATACCTGGATGAGGCCGCCAGGGAAAATCCAAAATAAGGAATTTTTTCGCTGCCCAAATAATAACAGGAGTTATTGCAAAAGCAATTACCGCGGAAGTTACTAGTAAGGAGTAAAGATTCATTTATATTAAGATGCCACCAAAACTATTTTTAATAAGGTGTAAAAAAGTAATGCCGTCACTAGGGGGCTTGCCCAAATTAGTATTGAGGAAATTATTTTTAACCTTTGGTAAAAAAAATAAGCCAGTAGAAGATTGATAATCGTGAGTAAAAAACTAGTTGTTGGCAACAACCATAGAAGTGAGGGTTCAGCTAGACGTGTCTCACCCCAAGGTTTTGAAAACCACAGCGGAACCGCAAGTGGAAAGCTAGATCGGTGGTTTAAGATTAAGAAAGCTGATAAGGCACCGAAGATAAAGCTAATAACTAAGCTAACGCTAGTTTCTAGTGACAGGAACGCGGGTTTTGTAAATGGCCAAGTCGTCATAAAAAGCAAAAAGATTATAGCGTGAAGAGAGCAGTTTCTCAAGAGATTCATAAGACCCAGAAAACCTCGTATCAGCAATTATGTACCGGGGTCTGGCCTCTTTAATCTGTTCGTAGGTTGGTTTTTTCGCCTCTGGACTATCAATCAAGTGGAAAAAAGTAATGTATCTAGATGCTGGAGCAAGGCCGGAAAGAAAATAAATTGCCGTCTGATCGGAATAAAGATATAGTTTATCCGTCGTCACGGTTCGGGTTTGCAAGCACGTACCCTTTTGGTCAAACGTTTCGCAGCCCTTAAGGAAGGAAGCAACAGCGTAATTTTTTGGGGTTTCCACGTCAAAACTGGCTGCGTATTGATCGAAGGGCATTTGTCCAGCAGCGAAGCGGGAAAAATTGGTATAGTAAGAAAAATTAAACCAGGGTCGGAAACCTATAGCTAAGGAAAGGAAAAAAACTACCGCTAGAAAGAAAGACCCAATCTTCACAAAATCCTTTTCCGCAAAACTAGCTGCCAGCACCAAAGAGACTGCCGGAACCGCCTGGATGAGGTAATGTTCATAAGTTCTTCCGCCGAAAACCGCGCCGTAAAAAGCAAAAATGAGCCAAATGATTATGAATTCGCGGGTATTTGGTTTGTTACTTTGTCTGTCTCTCAATCTTTCGTAAACCTTAATCGAAAAGTAACCAGCTAGTAACATTATTGGAAGGGCTTTGATAAAAAGAAGACCGTTAGGGGTAATAAACTGATTACCCACACCAGTGTAACTGATGTTATACAATACGGCCGACTTGTAATAAGCAGGAAGGGCGTTTTTTACGAAAAAATAAACGCCGCTGATAGCGATGGGGACGGTGAGACCAAAAGTTAAAGCAGCTAAATTCCTTATTGTTTCCGCCACGCGATCTTTTTTTACCGCCAGACCAACAAAGAAAAAATAGGCTGCAAAGTCAAATACGGCGGGGACTTTTAAAAGAACCGCAAAAGAAAAGAAGGCGCCAGCCAGAAAATAACGTTTGTTTAGTCCTAGTAAAACTGCAATAGATACAGGCAAGATCATTAAAATCTCGCTGTTGAAAAGATTACCCTCAATAAAAGGTAAACTAGTAATTAGTGAAAAAAATACGGTTGAGATGACGGCAACCCGTTTGTTAAACAGTCGTTTTCCTAGAAAATAAAATACAACGATAGTTACTAAGATCCAAATTAATAAAAGGAATTTTATTGACCAGACGCTCTCTCCAAAAATTTTGAGAGCAGTAGCGGTGAGGTAGTAAATTCCAGGAGTTTTATGATCAAAAATATCGGCGTACATTGTGGCGCCACGCAGCAATCTTTGGCCAATAGTTAAATAAATCGCTTCATCCCGATACCACAGTGGTTCAAAAAGAGTCGGCAGGCGCACCACAAAGGTGAAAAGAAGAATTGCAACAAGAGATCGGTGGGTGAGAATGAATTTTTCAATTGTCTTTACGGTGTTGGCCATTGTTACTTGATAAATTTTTCAGTCGGCCGATACTCCAACCGTTTACCTAACAGCAGTCGGGTGTGAGCGTCCATTCCCGGTAGGGCGGAGAAAAAGAAACTTGTTACAGGTAGAAGCAAGTATTGAATTATTGTAATTGGCAAAAATCTCTTTTTGAAATACGTAGGCCTGGGTGGTTTCATTAAATAATCAACGATAATCACAAAAATGAAAAAGAAAGCGCAAAAAGTAAGAATAAGGCTTGAAATTTTTGGTAAGTTGAAACCAAGAGCAGTGTGCCGAAAAACGGGATTAAGAAGCGGCGGAATAGCAGCACCTAAAGTAAGTATCCACCAATTTACCGGCCAAAGAACATGCTGTTCGGTGGCCCGAATAAACCTGACGACAAAAGTGCTTAAGGGGATTTCCCCGCGTTTTTGGATAAACCGGGTCAAAGCGTAGCTAATATCGGTGATGCCCCAAGCCCAACGTCGGTTTTGTACGTATTGTTGTTTCAAGGTCGCCCAGTAATTTTGGCCTTCGGTCGCATCGGCGTAGAGAGGTAAAAATACTGATTCTAGCTCCACCGCGCCTTTGCTGGCGAAAAATGCCTTGAAAAATAAGTGCCAATCTTCGGGAACGACGTCGGCATCCCAAAAGCCGCTTTTTTCAAGTAAATTCCAACTAATTGAGTAGGTGGAGTAATTAAAATTGGAACCCGGCGCAAGAAGCTGCGCCATACCATTTATCGAATAAACAGTGTGCACCACCCGGACAAATATCGGAACACGCCAGATGTTGTTGTAAAAAAGAATAGCGGCCTGCCAAAATTTATTATAAGGGTCTTTGCTTGTTAAAAATTGATAGGTAAGAACGGCAAAGTATTTTGGATGTAGTGAAACATCAGCATCACAACTAGTAACCGTAATAAAATTCTTATCGTAGTCGGCCTTTTGAATAAGCCGTTTAATTTCTTTAGCCGCAAAAGCAAGGTTGGAACTTTTTCCCCCCACCTCATTTTTTGAGAGTTCGTGATGAGTAATCCAAAAGTTACCAAAGAAGGGAGCAAATTGCAGCCGCAATTTTTCGGCCTTTTCCAAAACCGCCGGGTCTCTTTTCTCGGTTGCTAGACACACGTCAATTTGTTGTCGGGGGAATTCCTGTTCGGCTAGAAACGTAAGAGTACGGTGTAATATTTCAATGGGCTCTTTGTAAGTGGGAACAATCACTACGTGGCGAACCTTTTGCCAGGGTAGAGAGCTAAGTTTTAACCTTTCCAACCAGTCGATGCGCGAGTTGCGGCGAATTTTAAAATAGGCACGTGTCGAATTAATACCAAGCATAGCTGCTCGGTAAAAAAAATAGACGTCAAAAAAAATAATAAAATAAGCAACTACCACTGGTATAAAAAAGCTAGCCCAAAAAGGCGAGCTAAGAAGCAACATCGAAATTATCGGCGGTATGATTTCAAAGGTTCGGCGCAGCAATCTCTCTTGTTTATTTTTTGGCGTGCTCATATGGTTAGATCAAATAGATTTTTGGCATTTTCGGTAGTAATTTGGACTGCCTTTTCAGTCCTTAAATTTCTTAAAGTGGCAATTGTTGCCGCTACCATTTTAACATAGATAGGTTCGTTACGCTGGCCACGACGAGGCTCCGGCGAAAGAAAGGGCGAATCGGTTTCGGTAAGAATTTTTTCTGGGGGGAGCTTTTTGGCCACACCACGAATATAGTCGTTGCCCCTATAAGTGATGTTACCGGAAAAAGAAATGTATAATCCAAGCTCTAAGAATTTTTTGGCTTGTTCCCAAGTGCCCATATAACAATGCATCAAACCACGGACCTTTCCTTTATAATCCTTGATTTGTTCGTATAGTTCATCATAAGCGTCTCGGCAGTGGAAAAGAATTGGTTTACCCAGTTCCCGCGCTAAATTAATCTGCTCTTCTAGTATTTTTGCTTGTTTTTTCAAATCTGGCTTCGGATAGCCTTGTAGTTCGTTAGAACGCAAGACGCGTAGCGGCTTATAAAGATGGTTATCTAAACCGATTTCGCCTACAGCAACGACTTTTGGGTTTTGCGACAGCGACTTTAATTGGTTGTAGGTATTTCCGCCCCATTGATCGACGTGATGTGGGTGAACAGCTACCGATGCGTAAAAATTATCGATTTTTTCGGCCAGTTGTATTCCTTTTTCACTAGCATCAACGCTCGTTCCAACATTGATAACCGCTTCAAGCTCTTCCGAATTTCTTTTTACCACTTCATCGCGGTCTTCGTCGTAAGCTTTAAACTGCAAGTGGGCATGAGTATCTATTAGCTTCATTTTCTAGGAAATAAAGCGATGGAAG
>JAUYHE010000029.1 GCA_030690175.1 bacterium
TTTTTGTAGGATGATTCCTTCGGTTTTAAAAAATTAAAAATAAGGCAGGTTTTATTTCTAGGTACAAACAAATAGACGTACGCACTGTGTACGTCTAATAATTTATTTAGTTACAACCTAAAAATACCTTCTTTTCTTTTATTTGTCAACCCCCTTCAATGAAAAATCTGCAGGTTCTTTGCTTTTCCCAGAAAAGTATCGATATTAGTCAGACTAATAAGTTGCTTAAGGACTTAGAAATCTAGCGATATTTTGTTGGTGTTCTTCAAAGGTAGCGGCGTAATGGATCTGCCCTTTTTTATCGTGTAAGTAAAAATAATAGGGGCTTTCTTTTGGCGTCAAGACGGCGTCAATCGACGCCAGACCAGGACTACAAATTGGCCCGGGAGGTAGACCGGTTCGGCTTCGGGTGTTGTAGGGACTGTCGATTTTTAAGTCGTCTTCTGTCAAATTTTTTCGCCACCAAGTTTCTTCTTGGTCGCTAAACCCGAGAGCGTACTGAATAGTAGCATCGGTTGCTAAGGGTATCCCTTCTTTCCATCTTTTGAGGAGTATTCCGGCAATGATCGGTCTTTCCTCTTTTGACTTTGTTTCCCTTTCGACAATTGAAGCGATGGTAATTACATCCTGTTTGGTCAAACCTTTTTCACTGGCAATTTTCTGGTGATCGCTGTTATATTTTTTTCCAAAATTATTTTGAAAAATGGCCAAGATTTGCTCCTCACTAGCGTTTATCGGTATAAGATACGTGTCAGGGAAAAGTTCCCCTTCAGGGGCTTTCGCCAAAAATTTATCTTTGTTGATATCAAAGTTTTTGGCCGCAATTTCGGCTACTTCTTCCTTTCGCAAGCCTTCAACAAAGGTCAACCATTTGTCCAGCCTGCCACGGGTAAGGGTGAGGGCAATATTTTTCACGGGTTGATCGGTGGATAATTTGAAGCTACCAGATTGGATCTTTTCGTCTAGTCCCGTCATTTTTAGATAAATCCGGAACATAAGCGCGTTTCTTAATAAATTTTCTTTCTTAAGCCGCGTGGCAATCGAGGCAACACTTTCCCCTTTTTTTATAACAAAGGTTTGTTCTTGTTTTTTTACACTGGCTGGAGCTAAGGCCCAATTTACCCACACGGTCAAGGTAACCACGGGGATCGACACTACCAAAAACAGGGTGATCAATAATTTAAATAAAGACCCAAACGGAGCTTTTAATTCCCAAGTTGATTGCATTTATTCCTTTTGGATAATTTCGACTTTGATCTTGCTGGTCAAAAACGGCATAAAACCCAAGACGCGGAAAACCGACGGCGTGATTTTTATTTCAAATCCAGAAATACTCTCGATGGAACGAAGATACTTATCGGTCGCACCGAAATCTTTACCGGCAATGTTTTTCTTTATTTTTTGTTTATCCACATCTGGCACAAGGCTCGCTTTTATTTTTCCAAGTACTTTTAAGCTCTCCCCGGTTTGTTCCAAAATTTCCGCCTTCACGGTTGAGCTATCACGATCAATCACATACCCACTTGGCACGCTCTGGGAAATTGATTTTATCAGTAAGTTTTTTAAATCGTCTTCGGAAAAACTTTTAGCGGTAAATTTTACTTGAAGACTAAGCCGAAAATCGTTTGCTTCTTCACCCACCTTTTTACTGTAAATTTCATTAATAATTTCTCCGCTCAAACCATCTTCGGGAATGACTATCCCAGTATTTTCCTTTTCTAGCGCCTCTTTTGCTTTCGTTTCTAATTTTTTCATTAGTTCGTCCTTGGCTTTTTTTTGATCGTCGCTTGAAACGACAGTAAGTTTCTTACTAGATCCACCAGTGAAATTTGTTAGGCCTTCCGCGACCACTTTCGTAGTATCTATCACCGAACCCACCTGGAATTTTGTACCAGCGGCCAAATTACCCGCGTCACCGATTTCTGCCGCAGTTACATTGACGGCTGTTTCTTTGCAATCATTTGTGCATGCTACTGGTGAAGCTGAAATTGTGGCTGTATCATCAAGCGTAAAGGTAAGTATCGGGTTCGATAAGGTTTTAATGGTTGTTCCGGCAAAGAAAATTTTATCTTTTGTTTCTCGGTTAATTATTTTTACTCTTCCTTTTGATTGGGTGCCGACTGTTTTTGTGCCGGTTGACTTTGCTTCGGTCACATCTTCTTGAGTGGTATCAAGTATTTTCAAGGGTACTGTTCCATTTTCCAGATCGACTTCGTCGGCAGAAGTGCTAGCGACCAGAGTCAACTCGGCTTCTTTAAATTGTGGCTCGGTGATTAATTTTACCGTTGCTTGGGGGACAAACCAAAACACTCCCAGTAACACTATCACCAAAACTACCCCAGATCCAGCGGCAAAGTAGACCCATTTTTTCCCCTTCAAAAAACCAAGACTTGGTATTTTCGGTAGGGTAAACTTGCTTTTCTTTTCGAGAGCGGGCTGTTCCGACTTTGCGGCTTCAGCACCTCTCGCAACGTCGGCTCCTTCTACAAAACCGAGATTTTCTTCTTTTCCACTGCTGACTTCTTTGCGAACTTCTTCTTTTGGTATTTCTTTACCAAAATCTCCTTTAACAACTACCTTTTTATCTTCTTTTTCAGCAAAATGATTGATCGCATCTATGTTGGCTGAAAGCTTGAGGGCCTCACTTCCCGGAAAAACAAAAATCTCAAGTTCTTTTTCAGAAGTTTCTTTGATAGAGTTTAAAATGTCGGCTAGTTTACTATTTTCATCAAATTCGATTCGTTTCATTACCCAGCCTCCTGCTGACTAAGTAGGTGAATACCAATATCGGAAGTAGAAAAATTTTGGACGCCCTTGGCAATTTCTACTCTTGGGTCAAGTTGAAAATTAAAGGTCTCTTTCCAAGGATAGCTCGTGAGTAGCTCCTTTATTTTTTCCAAATCCACCTGGTCGCTATCTGCAAAAAGCCAAACCAGGTCCGGTAACTTTCCCTTGTCAAATTTTTTTACGGCTACTTCCCAAGCCACGGGTAAAAGTTGCGGTTCGGCACTCCCTAGACTCACTGGTAAAATTTCGGAGACGTGCCCATCAATCATCACAGTCAGTTCGCTTTTATTCACTCCCACTCGAAATACCAGTACGTCTCTCAAATTTTTTTGCTCCAGAACCTTGGCCACGATAAATGAAGTGGGGACGACTTTTTCTATTTTTATGTCAATTTCGTTCATCAATCGATCCAATTGTTCCATCTCGATCTTATCTTTAAAAGCAACAAAACATGAAAGCTGGATTGCTTTTCCCTTCAGTCCAATTGGATTTGTAACCCGCACTCCGTCAATATCGGCACCGGCCACCGTCGAAAAAAATATTTTCTTTTCGCCGGTATCCAGACCATCCACGACTTGGTGCAAGGCATCGTTTGTTTCATCCAGGCTAATCGGCTTGCTGGGGTGAGGACGATCGTACCGGGCAATAGTAGTAATGGTTTGCATAGAACCGCCAGAAATACCCAAAACACCGCTGGTCGGGAAATCTGGTACTATTGCCGCCAGACTATCTAAAGATTCTAGGACGGTGTCAAAAACCTCTTCTTGGGAAGAATATCTTTTTTTACCTACCCCAGAAAGTTTAATTTGTGGGCCTTCTTTTTCAAAAATAGCGGCGGAGATTTTTTCTAAACCGATTTCTAAAACTAAAAAATCTTTGCGTTTTGGTTTTGATTTAAAAATTTTTAAAATGGGCATTTATTTGATTTTAATATTACCTTATTTATATTATACCGAATTTAAGACGGCCCTAATACGGCGTTGGCCAGCGCCAAGAGCCTCCCCTTTAATAATTTTGAACTTTCCAACTTGCCCGGTGTGGCCCACGTGTGGTCCACCGCAATACTCAATTGAATAATCACCAATTTTATATATGCTCACTTTGTCGGCGTATTTTTCGCGGAAAAGTCCAATGGCACCAGCTTTATCGGCCTCCGGTTGGGTCATCAGTTCCTTTTTGACCGACAGGTCTTCTTTGATCATGGAATTAACGATGTCTTCAACCTGTTTAATTTGTTTTTCTGTAAGCTTTTCGCTATGCGAGAAGTCAAACCGAATTCTCTCCGGCGTAATATTACTTCCTATTTGGTGCACACTATTCCCAAGAACATCGCGAAGGGCTTGATGAAGCAGATGGGTAGCTGTGTGCTCTCGTATTGTAATATCCGAGTGATCGGCCAGCCCACCAGCAAATTTTTTGCCGGCGGCTCGGGAAACCTCTTGATGCCGCTTTACCTCTTGCTGGAGCGACGCGACATCGACAAATAAATTTTTAGCCTGGGCTAGTTCAATAATCATTTCTATTGGAAAACCAAAGGTTTGGTATAAATCAAAGGCCTCTTTACCAGACACTGTAGCTTTTTTTAATTCGTCGTAAGTGAGCGGGGCTTTTATTTTTTTCAGGTACGCGGATCCTTCTTTCTCGGTTTTGCTGTTGTAGACCTCTCTAAACACCTCCCTCTTACCAAGGGTCTGCATGACCCGCTTGTACTTTCGATCTTCTACAGGAACCTTCTTATCGAAAACTTTTTGCGACTTTTTGAGTCCCTCATCCAAAACTGTTTCAAACCTTTCCTCCTCACTTAATAATTCATTATTAATGGTCTCGCTGTTCTTTTCTAAATCCGAATAGTCGTCTTTGTAGTTATCGACGACTACTTGGGCAACCTCTTTTGTAAATACTCCCGGTATCTCCAGTTGTTTCCCGTAACGAATTGCCCGACGAACTAGTCTTCTCAAGATATAACCTCTCTCAACATTTGACGCTTTTACTCCATCGGATATTAAGAAAACCGAAGCCCGTAGGTGATCTGCGATTATTCGACCCCCTACATCATTCCAGCTTTTGGACAAACTCTTAATTTTTTCCATAATCGGAGTAAAAATCTCGGTGTCATAGACGTTGTCTTTTCCTTGGAGAATTGCTACGGTGCGCTCAACACCCATACCGGTATCAACGTTTTTTTGTTTTAGTGGTTCGTATTTTCCACCGGTGGTTTTGTTGAATTCCATGAAAACATCATTCCAAATTTCCGCATATTTACCGCAAGTCTCGCCTGGCTGGCAATTCTCCCCGTGCTCCGGGCCGCCGGTATCATAAAACATTTCGGTATCTGGTCCACACGGACCAGTGGCGCCAACTGGACCCCACCAATTGTCTTTCTTTCCCAGTTTATAAATTTTCTTTTCAGGAATTCCCAGACCTTTCCAGATTTCTATCGACTCAGTGTCTTCCTTTACCCCCGGAATCTCTTTATCACCACCAAAAACTGTCACGTGGACTCTGTTTGGATCTAAACCAAGTTCTCTAGTAAGGAATTCAAGTGACCACTCGATCGCCTCGCGTTTCCAGTAATCTCCCAGCGACCAATTACCAAGCATTTCGAAAAAAGTGTTGTGCCAGGGGTCTCCAACATCATCAATATCGTCGGTGCGGAAGGACTTTTGGACGTTGACTAACCTTTTACCGGCCGGGTGAGGCTCGCCAAGAAGGAACGGGACAAGCGGGTGCATACCGGCGGTAGTAAAAAGAACGGTGGGGTCGTGTTCTGGAACAAGTGAGGCCGATGGGATAACCGTGTGACCCTTTTTCTTGAAGAATTCTAGATATTTCTTTTTCAACTCCCTCGCGGTCATAGAGAATACATTATACGCATGGAGATGAAATATTTCAATTTATTTAGCTTTCTTTTGAAAAAAGCGGTGGGGAGTAGTAGATGCAGATTCCTTGGACTGCTCGTCTAAGCCTTCTGCAGAAGTATCTTCGTATTCATAACCTTCCATACCAGGCTCAAAAGACAACGCTTCATCAATTTTCTTTCTAGCCGTGCGGACCAATTCTTTTCCGTTTTCACTATTTAGAAACCAGATCAACCCCGCGCCGATTAGCACGCCAAAAAAGAGCCCTTTATAAAAATGCCCTTCGTCACTCTTGTTTTGATTCGTGTCGTTCATATTCGTCACCATCCCTTGATCCAGAGTCTCCTTTCCTTTGCACAAATCCGCGAACTAGTTCCATTACCTCTTTTACGACGGCCAGTGCTCCAACCAAGGAACTAGCCGGACGGGCAATTTTTGTATCTACGATATCGATAATGGATTCCACGTGATCAAGAATATTGTTGAGGCGAAGAATTGATTTTCTGGCTTCGTGCAAAACAAGAATTAAGTAAATGCCGACTGCCACCAGAATAATCGCGACTAGTACTATGATTATTAAGAAAAAAGTAGTTGTATCCACAAGCAGTACCCTTTCTTCTCTCCAAAGTAAGGCCCACAATAGCAGGTTTTAAGGCAGCTGACAAGTACTTTTAATTTATTGAGTAAATTCTCTCTCTACTTTTTCACCCGTTTTACCCAAGAAAAATTGCTTATCGCCTATTTTTACCAAAGTAGTACCGCCATTATCGCTAGTAATTTTGATTTTTTTCTCGGCCGTAAAGGTCTTCACGCTTCCTGCCATAATCAATCCTTGAAACACTTCTTTGTCGTCTACATCTATCTTTACAAACGTTGACCGGTTCGGTATTTCTAAATGCAGGGTGAGGAGGCTGCTGCTAGTAGCGGCGGCTACCTTATCTTTCGGCAAATCTACGATTATTGTTCTGGTTTTTGTACTAATTTTGCCAAAACGATTTTCGGCGGTAAACGTTAGTTTATTAATGCCTTCATTCAAACTCACTGCCACCGAAAAAGTACCACCAGGCGAAATTTGGACTTTTTCGCCATTAATCTTTAATATCGCATCGCTCATGGTGCGGCCCACTACGTTTACTTCCGGAGAATAAATTCTCGCGTTATCTTTTGGTTCTTGTATTTCAAGGCTCGGAGCGGCCGTAAAAGAGCGGTACTGAAAAAGCAAGTATAGGAAAACTGCTGCTACCAGACCGACTACTAGAAAAATTGTTACTAATGCCGGAGTAAAACGAAATTTTGATTGGTTTACTTCCAACCTTTTGGCCGCCTCTGGTTGTTTTCTTTCATCAAATTCGCGTCTAAAAAAGGCTAAGATCTTCTTCTCATCCAGATCCAAGAAAGAAGCGTAATTTTTGAGCAGCCCTTTTGTGTAGGTAGGCGCTAGAGTGTCCCAATCACTTTCCTCAAGCAGCTTCAAAACTCTTTTCCGAATATTGGTTGCTTTTTCAACCTGTTCGAGAGAAAGGTTTTTCTTATTCCTGGCTTCAGTTAAAATCTCACCTACTGTCCTCATATTAATTATTAGCGAGCAGTGCACGGGAATCAGCTAAGCGAGCAATAGCTATTCCTCTTGCCCTTCACCACTTAAAATTCGGTTTGGGTCTTTTACCAGCACGTCTCTAGGCTTGCTCCCTTCGGCTGAACCTACGACTCCAGACGATTCAAGCTCGTCGATAAGTCGGGCTGCCCGAGCATAACCTACTTTTAGCCTCCTTTGGAGAAGTGAAGCACTGGCCCGATCGTACTGGGTAATGACTCGGACTGCTTCTTCAAATAGCTCGTCTTGCTCGCCAGACTTACCGGGTAGTTTTGCTACCGGCATTGAGGTAATTTCTTCGGTGTAAGCTGGTTCTACACCAGAACCCCTAAGGAATTCGATCAGCTTATTTATTTCAGGTTCGGAAACAAAAACGCCTTGTATCCGTTGCGGTTTAGAAGCATCCGGCGGAACGTAGAGCATATCTCCCCGGCCAAGCAATTTTTCGGCCCCGGGCTGATCAATAATAACTTGGGAATCGACTCTACCGGCAACATTGAAGGCAACTCGACACGGAATATTTGCTTTTATTAGTCCCGTAATCACATCTACCCTCGGGCTTTGGGTCGCCAAAATCATGTGAATCCCAGTCGCGCGAGACAGTTGAGCTAGCTTAGTGATCGAATCTTCCACTTCGACTGGGGCAAATTGCATCATGTGAGCAAACTCATCAATAATCAACACTATATTTGGTAAGGATTGGAAACCGGCTGCTTCGTTATAACCATCAATATTTCTGACCCCAGCTTCTTTAAACAATTTGTAGCGGTTTCCCATCTCAACGATTGCCCACTTAAGCGCTGAAATTACTTTCTCTGGTTCGGTGATCACCGGAGTAAGAAGATGGGGAATATTATTCCATTGGGTAAGCTCGACCATTTTTGGATCAATCAGAATAAGTTTTACTTCCTCTGGAGAGGCTCGAAAAAGAAACGTGGAAATAAAAGCGTTTATTGCTACGCTTTTTCCAGAACCAGTCGAACCAGCTACTAGTATGTGAGGCATTCGTCCAAGATTATCTACCACTGGTTGCCCGGAAACATCCAGGCCAAGAGCAAGAGTCAATTTAGATTTAGACTTTTGCATCGTAGGCGACGTCAGAATCGATTTCAACGGAACGATTTCAGGAGTGATATTAGGAACCTCAATCCCCACCAATGATTTTCCGGGAATTGGTGCTTCGATTCGTACTGTTCCCGTCGGCGCCGCCAGGGCGAGGGCAATATCATTGGATAGAGAGGTAATTTTGGTTAGCTTTGTCCCAAGAGCAATTTCTAAAGCGTATTGGGTAACGGCTGGTCCCATGTTTACTTCAACAATTTTTGCGCCGATACCAAAATTGTCCAGCGTCCTTTCGATAATAGAAGCGTTTTGTTTTATGTCCCCACGGGCTGCTTTTACTCCCAAACTCTCGGTCAACAGATCAAGAGACGGGTATTCCCACACCCGATTACCCTGAAGATTTGTCACCGGTTCGTTTGCCACGGCCGTAAAAATACCCTCTTTGTCGGTACCGGCTGTTCTTTGGTCTTCCATTCCTTTGGTAGCAAAAACAGGCTCTTGTTTATCCTCTTCCTTTTTTTGTTTGGACCAAAGATCGCGGAAAAAGACGTAGCTTGCGCTTAAAAAGCGGCTAGACAAATCAAAGGCTGTTTCCAAAGACGTGTTAAAAAAGATAACGATCGAAACTAATAATAGTATTAGCAAGACAAAAAAAGCACCCGCTCCCGAGAGCAAGCTCACCAATAAATCGGCGATAAATCTACCGACAACTCCGCCGCTGGCGGTCGAAAAAATCGTTCCCAGGGCAAGAACCGAAAGTAAGAAAAGATAAAAGCCAACCGTGGTATTGGCAGTGATCAAATTTGGCCTCAACCGCAACAGAAAGAGCCCACTCAAAGCAAAAGCGACCACCAAAAGCGGGGTGATGAAGCCAAGGAATTTATAAATTTGATCGGCCAAAAAGCCAACCGGTTGGGAAACTCCAATAAGAGAAAGTAAGATGAGGCCGGCAGCCAATATAAAACCAAGCCCAAGCAGCGACACGACTGTCTTTTTCTTGAGATTGACTTTGAAAAGGCCCTTTAAATATTTCCTTCTTTTGGGCATGGTTGAGCCTATTATACGCTCAATTACTCTAGGATTCAAGCTGACCAAAGCTTCTACGCTAAACTAATTCGGCATTGATGGCCACTTACAGCAAATTCTTAAACGTCAACGATCACGGGAAGGACCATGGGGCGGCGGGCGGTTTTTTTGAAAAGGAATTTCCCCAGATCTGAAGTAATTTTTTCTTTAACACTTAGCCAGTTTTTTATCCTACCATTACTTTTTACGCTGTTCCTGACTACTTCTTGGGCTTGCCTGATCAATTTTTCGCTTTCTTTCATATAAACAAAGCCTCGCGAAATAATTTCCGGATCGTCAAGTAGTTTATTCGTGCGTTTGTGGATCGTAATGATCGCGACCACTATTCCTTCCTCGGCTAACATTTTTCGGTCCCGCAGAACAATCGACCCCACGTCACCTACTCCAATACCGTCAACAAACACATTAGTTGTCTCCACTTGTCCATCTACCCGACCGCCAGCGCTATCAAATTCAATGATCCCACCTTCATCCACCACCAAAATATTTGCTAATGGTATACCCACGCCTTGGGCTAGTTCCCCAAATTGTCTCATCTGACGATGCATCGCGCTAATTGGCACTACGTACTTTGGTTGGGTAAGGGAAAGCATCATCAGTAGTTCGCTTTGGGCTCCGTGGCCGGAAACATGAAAGTCAGACGTTATATCCGAGTATTTGACTATGGCGCCGAGTCGGGAAAGATTATCAATCATTTCGTACACCGCGTCTTGATTGCCTGGTATGGGGTCGGCGGAAAAAATTATTAAATCGCCCGTCTTGATGTAAATATATTTATGATCACCAGAGGCGATCCGTGAAAGAGCGCTGCCTGGTTGGCCCTGGCTACCAGCAACAATAAGAGTCAGGTTTTTATCGGGAATTTTGTCTATTCTCTCTACATCAACAAAAACATCATTAGGCGCTTTCAAATAACCTAGTTGGCTCGCTACTTGAATGTTCTGATCCATACTTCTACCGATAATCGCTACTTTTCGTCCGTGTTTTAAACTGGCATCGATTGCCTGCTGCACCCTAGAAACGTTGGACGCAAAAGTAGTGATGATGACTCGTCCAGCTGCTTCTCGCATCGATTCGTCAAAACGCACTCGTATGGTATTTTCCGAAAGAGTCGCCCCTGGTTTCTCACTGCGCAAACAGTCACTCATTAGAGCCGTGACACCTTTTCTCCCTAGTTGTGATAATCGGTCCACGTCGGTCGTCCAACCATTCACCGGATGTGGATCGAATTTATAATCTCCGGTGTGAATCATCGTCCCAAAAGGGGAGTGAATGGCAAAACCAACGGAATCTGGAATCGAATGACTGACTCGAAAAGGTTCTACTAAAAAAGCACCCGCTTGATACTTTTTTCCTGGTTGGATCTGAACGAAATTAGCTAGATGCAGTTTGCCGGCCTCTTTGAGACGGACTTTAATAAGCCCAATAGTAAGGGGGGTCGCGTAAATAGGGGCGGTAATTTTATCGATAATATATGGTAGAGCACCAATATGGTCCTCGTGACCATGGGTAATAAAAAAGCCGCGGATTTTATTTCTCTTATCGTCCAGGTAAGAAGTGTCCGGGATCACCATGTCCACACCGTATAACATTTCGCTGGGAAATCCCATACCACAATCTACCAAAACAACGTCTGTGTTTGTCTCGTAAACAAACATATTTTTAGTAACTTGGCCGTTACCTCCCAGAGGGATAAACCGAAGTTTATTGGCTGTATTATTTTTTGGAACTTTAAATTTTCTGCTCATTTTCTAAAAAAGGCTTTCTTGACCATCTCTCTCCAGCGAGCTAGATATTTGGGTAGCTGTATCTGGATTTTGAAGCAACTCTTTATTTTTGACAAAGTCGTTTTCAAGCTCCCGGGCCAGATTACTATTACGTAAGGCAGCGGCGGGGTGATACATTGGCATTACCACCACATTACCTTGCTTAAAAGGCTGCCCGTGTATTTCGGAGATTTTCTTTGTCGGTAAATAATAGCTCAGACTCCATTTACCTAGGGTCACTATTATCTTTGGGGAAATTGCTGATAGCTGTTTTTCCAACCACACGTTGCAAGCGGCAATTTCGTTTGGTAAGGGGTCACGGTTTTCAGGCGGTCGGTGTTTCACCATATTAGTGATAAAAATATCTTGCCTACTCAAACCCGTCTTTTCAAGTAGTAAATCAAGATATTTACCAGCGTGACCAACAAACGGTCTGCCTAGAAGATCCTCCCGCCGGCCAGGCGCTTCTCCGATAAAAACTATTTTTGCGTTTGGATTTCCCTCACCGGCGACAGAATGACTCGCAGACCTATAAAGATCGCACCGGGTGCAGTCTTTGATCTGTTGGGTCAACAGCTGCAGCTGCTTCTTATTATCCATCCAAACTTATTCGGCGATCTTACTTGTCAAATTTATTCTATTTTGATAATCCACTTCGATGACTTTTACCTTTAGTTTCTGGCCAATTTTTACTTCTTTATTGATGTCTTCCACCCGATGCTGGGCTAGTTGCGATATGTGAACCATACCTTCCTTCCCTGGTAAAATCTCAACAAAGGCGCCAAAAGGCATAATTCTTTTTACGGTGCCGACGTATTCTTCCCCTGGTTTTACATCGTGAGAAAGACCTTGTATCCATTCCACTGCTTTTTTCAACCCTTCTTCGTCGTTGCTGGTGACCGTAACAGTCCCATCGTCTTCTATATCGATCGCCGCGCCGGTTTCCTCGATGATGCGATTAATTGTTTTGCCCCCGCTGCCAATCACTTCACCGATTTTTTTGGTTGGAATGGAAATCAGCGAAACTTTGGGAGCGTATTTGGAAATTTCCTTGCGGGACTTTGGCAGAGCCGCCAACATCTTTTCGAGGATAAATAGACGAGCGTCTCTGGACTCCCTTAGAGTCTCTGCAATTATTTGCTTGCTCAACCCATCAATTTTGACATCTAACTGTATTACGGTGATTCCCTTTTCTGTCCCGGCGATTTTAAAATCCATATCGCCGTAAAAATCTTCCAGCGCTTGGATGTCGGTTAATATTTTATATTTATCGCCTTCAGTAACCAAACCCATAGCCACACCAGATACTGGAGCGGTGATGGGCGCGGCCGCATCCATCAACGCGAGGGTGGCGCCACAGGTTGCCGCCATCGAGGTGGAACCAGATGAAGATAGTACTTCAGAAACAAGGCGGATAGTGTAAGGAAATTTTTCTTCGGGCGGAACTATTGGAAAGAGGGCTTTTTCCGCCAGGGCGCCGTGACCAATTTCACGCCGGCTCGGCGGCCCGGCTCGGCCGGTTTCGCCAGTAGAAAACGGCGGGAATTCATAATGGTGCATAAATCTTTTTGTTTTCTCACCTTCCATACCTTCAATTAGCTGCTCAAGCGAAGTTGATCCCAAAGTAGCTACTGTCAACACTTGAGTATCGCCTCTTCTAAAAATAGCTGAGCCGTGTGTCCGAGGCAAAACGCCAACTTCAATTTCCAGATCACGTACCTGCGTTAAACCTCGGTTATCGGGCCGTTTTTCATGCTCAACTATCTGCTCCCGAACAAAATCTTTAACAGTAGCGTCAAAGATTTTACTAAGCTCCGTTTTTGCTAATTTTCCTTCAAATTCTTTGTGGAGAACTTCTTTTAATTCTTCACTCAAACTTTCGCGCGCGCTTTTTTCTGGATCAAAAAGATCGTCTTTGAAATGGGTCTTGATAAAATCAGTTACCTTCTTTTTTATTTCTTTCCCGTTTTCTTCCACTATTTTTTCTTTTTCCGCGCCTACTTCTTTTTGCAGTAAATCAAGCAGTTCAAAGATCGGTTTAGCCGCCTCTCTTGCGTAGTCGACTGCTTTTGTAACGATTTCTTCCGGAATTTCCTTAAAAGCGCCCTCAATCATCACCACTTTTTCTCGATTGAAAGAAACCGTAAGGGAAAGGTCCGAGTACGGTTCGTCGCTTTTGGTTGGGTTTAGGATAAATTCGCCTTCTCTGTAACCCAGACGCACTCCAACGACAGGCCCGGCCCAAGGGATAGGTGACGTAATGATAGCCGCGCTAGTGGCTAAAAGAGAGATGACATCAGGATCGTTTTCTTGATCGTAAGAAAGGACAGTAATCACGACCTGAACTTCATTAAAATAATCCTTTGGAAATAGGGGCCGGATAGAGCGATCAATAAGACGACCATTCAAAATTGCTTCTTCGGTTGGACGGCCTTCCCTTTTTATAAATCGGGACGTGGATATCCGACCAGAAGCGTACAATCTTTCTTCATAATCCACTGTTAGAGGGAAATAATCTAAATCTTCTCGTGGCGGCGCTGACACCACCGTCGCCAAAACCATTGTATCACCCAATCTCGCTAAAATAGCGCTATCAGCTTGTCTGGCAAGTTTACCGTGCTGAAGTGAAAGTGTTCGTCCACCCCAATTAATTTCTTTTTCAATTATTTTTTTATCTTTAGACATTAAATTTGTAGACCAAGAGGGGATAACGGGGAGCCGTGACCTGCAACCAATTATTCTTAGGAAAACGTTGGTTTATGCGGATCACCGATCCCCTTATCAAGTGCCTCTTTAATCCTAACTTAGTATTCTACTACAAAGGTGCAAGTCGTGTCTTTAAATTACTTACTTAACCCCAACTTCTGTACTATAGCATCCTCCGTACTGCGAAACTTATCAGTTTCTTGGTACTCTCGGCTGCTGCGTCGCTAGCGCTCATAGGCTTTTAGCCCAGTTTTTCTGGGCGCCAGGCGATAGGCCACTACTTAGATAGCCCTAACTTTTGAATTATGGCTTTGTAACGGTCTGGATCCTTTTTTGTTAGGTATATTAGAATTCTTCTTCTTTTGTTCAGCATTTGTAAAAGCCCACGCCGCGAATGAATATCTTGTTTATGATCCTTTAGATGATCCGATAATCGTTTTATCCTTTCTGACAAAAGGGCAATCTGCACTTCAGGACTACCAGTGTCACCTTCGTGTTGAGCAAATTCCTTTAAGATTTTTTCCTTTTCGTTTTTTTCTAAAGCCATAGGTATATTTTCAGTATAACAAAATATGAGCCTAACGTTCAATTAATAATATTAGGAAGCTTGTTTATTTGAACGGAAAACCTTGGGAGCAAGCCATTCTCTAGGAACTTCTGGTTCTTCACCGTATTTAACTAATTTTTCAGCTTCTGGTAGTCCCTTTTTAATTTTGGTGCAATAAGCGGCTGCTTCAAATGTAGACGGATCGGCGACCGAAGTGAAATTTTCGGTTGCGGCCCGCATCCCTTCAAATAAAAATCCGACTGCTTCTTTTGACGGATGGAGACCGGATTTCTCGGCTATTTTCGCTACCTGCGCGCAAATACTATCGATATTATCATCCACAAAATTTAGCCTACCAAAAAATTGATTCTCACCCTCTTTATCAATATTTACTACTGGTCTTCTATTTAAGTAATCGCGTTCGTATTCGCTAAGTTTGTTTAAAGAGGCGATCCCCAAGGTAATCACCAGATCTGCGTCCCTGCCTCGATAGGAAATCTTTATATTTTCTTGTCTAATCTCGCCCCCTCTGGGCGTAACTATCAAGTTAAAGGTCTCATCGTCTATATCATAACCAACTTTTTCCACTGCCCCTTCGCGCCAATTGAATGAAACTACCAATTTTTTAGCTTCGATTTTTTTACCCAGATTCCTAGCTTGATCACTATAGATTTGGGGAACAGAGCCTTTCGCTACTATCTGAACATTTTTGCCCAACGATGTTAAAGTCTCTTCCAAAAACAGACCTGCACCGAGCAGGTCTATATTCGGATTTTCCTGAATAAAAATTAAAACGCTCGTCGCTTCGTTTATTAAGCTGGTAAAAAAGGGGTAATTGTCTGATTGAATTTTCATATTAACTTATAGCAATAATTATATCACCTTTTGTAAAGGGCACTTCCTTTTCGAGCACCACTCCAAATTCATCCTCTACACTAGCCTGACTGATTACGCTATCCTTATGTTTCATGGAGCTTATTTTACTTTGACCAATTGTTTTGCCCTCTCGCAACACCTTCAAGGTATCGCTTTGGTTTATTCGTCCGGATTTTACAATACAACCAGCAATTTTTTTATCGTCGGCTTTAAAAATATTTACCACTTCCGCCTCGCCCAAAACCTCTTCCACTTCTTTCTGTTTACTAATAGCCGCCAGTCCTTCCTTCAACTCGTCTAAAAGCTCGTAGATGATTTGATATTGTCTAATCGACACCTTTTCTTCGCTGGCCAATTTTTCCGCCGACTTACTGATAGAAACATTAAAACCAATTATTAACGATCGGGTGGCAGCCGCGAGAAGCACATCACTTTCAGTAATTGCGCCCGTATCTGAGTAGTAAACCTCAACCTTATGATTTTCTTCTTTTAGGTTTTCTAGAGCCCCTATGATAGCCTCCAAAGAACCAGTCACGTCGGCTTTTATAATCAAACGAGTCTCGTCTTCAGTCAGTTGCTTTATTTTTTCAGCAATGTCTGGTTTACCCCTCTTTTCGATTCTGTCGGTGGGTAAGCTAAGGGTTTTTGTAACCACCTCGCCTACTTTCGGAACCAGAGTAAATCCAAGCACTTCAACCGGTGTAGATGGCAGGGCCTCTTTCTGCCCGCGTCCCCCTGCATCAATCAGCGCTTTTACTTTTCCACTTGAACTGACGGTGTACATTTGCTCTCCTAGCCGCAAAATCCCTTCTTTAACCAAAACAGTTGCCACTGCTCCTTTAGATTTATCTAGCTTTGATTCAATTACTACTCCTCTAAAAGATTCGTTTCTAGTGTCTTTCAACTCTTGGATGTCGGTGACGAGGCTAATCATTTCCAAAAGATCATCTACTCCCTGACCACTTTTTGCCGAAATCGGCACCAGCACTACGTCTCCCCCAAAACCCTCTACCAAAACGCCGTCCTCAGATAGCTGTTTTTTAATTCTTTCAATATTAGCTGACGGAAGATCGATTTTGTTGACCACCACAATAAAGGGGACACCGGCTGCTTTTATATGGGCGACGCTTTCGCGGGTTTGGGGCATTACGCCGTCGTCGGCCGCGACAATTAAAACGACCAGGTCAGAGACCTGGCCGCCACGAGCTCTCATGGCTGAAAAAGCTTCGTGGCCAGGAGTGTCGATAAAGGTAATTTTTCGGCCCTTATGTTCGATTTGGTAAGCTCCAATGTGTTGGGTAATACCACCGGCTTCTTTTTCGGTAACGCGGCTTTTGCGGATAAAATCCAGCAGCGTAGTTTTACCGTGATCTACGTGACCAAGTATGGCCACCACCGGTGGTCTTCGGCTTGAAGTTTTGGAGGTGTTATTTTTGATGTCTGGTGTTTCTTTCTTTTTAACCATAAGTGGCTAGTCTTTTCTTTGACAGGTATCAAAACGGGCAGTAGTAAATTATTTTTCATTCTTTAATCTTCGACTTCGCTCTTTTCTTGAGACAATGTTTTATTAGAAGAATCATCAGCCCTTGTTTCTTCGTTTTGGGGTTCTGCCAATTCATTGACCGATTTTTCTTTTGTTTGAGTAGGTTTATCCTTTTTTACCTTCGTCTTTTTGGTTTTTGTCGCGCTTTTCTTTCTATCTTTTGCTTTGGTTTCTTTCTTTTCTTTTTTCTTAACTACCTTTTCTTTAGCTTCTTCCTTGGTAGTCTCTCTGGGTTTCTGGGTTTTTTCAGCGCCTTTGATATCGATTCGCCAACCGGTGAGTTTGGCGGCCAAACGTACGTTTTGACCATCTTTTCCGATCGCCAGAGAAAGTTGATCATCAGGAACTTCCACAAAAGCGGTTTTATCTTTTTCGTCGGCGCGCACCTTATCTACTTTCGCTGGAGAAAGAGAAGCAGCGATAAATTTTGCTGGGTCGTCGCTGTACGCAATCACGTCTATTTTTTCATTTCCTAGCTCGGCGATCACTGCCTGGACTCTGACGCCTTTTTGGCCAACACAGCTTCCCACCGGATCTACTCCAGTTTGTCGAGATGCCACCGCTACTTTGCTTCTACTTCCTGGTTCTCGGGCAATACCTTTGATTTCTACAATTCCAGAACCAATTTCTGGCACCTCCAGCTTGAAGAGCCCCTCGACCAGACCCTTGTGAGTTCGGGAAACAACAATCTCCTGACCTCGATGACCCTCACGAATACCCACAATGTAAAATTTTAATCTTTGGTTGAGACGATAGTCCTCGCCGGACATTTTTTCGGTTGCTGGCATAATCGCTTCTGTTTTTCCTAAGTCAACAACGATATTCCCACCCTCAAGACGCTGCACCATACCGTTGGTAATCGTTCCTACTTTTCGCTCGTATTCAGAAAAAATAGCGCCTTTTTCGGCCTCGCGAATTCGCTGCAAAAGGACTTGCTTCGCGGTTTGGGCAGCGATTCGGCCAAAACCCGGCGGGGTCACGTCTTTTTTATCCTGAAAAATTTTAGCCGCGCCGCTATCCTGGTCTATCTCGACATCAATATCTTCGATTTCTCCACCGTAATCTTTTTTATAGGCGCTTTTAATAGCCTCTTTGATAATTGCCAAGATATCATCCGGCTCCACGCCTCGTTCGGCAGCGGCTTGATTGAGAGCAGCAGCAAATTCTGTCCTTAACGCCACGTTTTTGTCCTCCTAAAAGCTGTAAAAGTGGGATTTTATCCCACTTTTAAAAAGTTAATAAATTTTAGTACGCAAATAATACTCCAAGCAAGTCCCACGGTCAAGTAATTTAATAAAAGATCCTGCCCAGTAAAGATATATTGACAAGCAAGCACAAAAGTGCTTTATTGAAGATAGAGAGATGGTAGAGGATCAGGTGGTGTGGAAGTGCGGCCTTCTAGGTGCGTCTCCCCCTCCCTTGACGCAGTCTAGAAACACTTCCACTAGCACTTATCGACCCTTTTCGGGACCACCAACTGGTCACAACAGCCGAAATTCTTGACTGGTTGGTTTAACTTTGGGAGAGACGGTGGCCGCAAACTGCCTCTCTAAGCGCTCTTGGGTCTCATCGCCGCACCCCCAAACGGTTGACAAAGACTTGAGAGCGCATGATAGCGAACGGCGCATTGTAAACTTCGGTTTACTCTGCGCCTTCTTACTTTTAAATTTATTTTCTCTTAATTATATTATTGACATTTATAACCTGGGCGTTTAAAATGCCTCCCTGGCAGTTTGCCTGTTGGCGCAGTAGCTCAGAGGTCAAGAGCACTCCCTTCGCAAGGTGAGAGATCGTGGGTTCAAATCCCACCTGCGCCACCAAGAGCGGACGAAGCTCAGTGGTTAGAGCACTACGTCCTGGACGTAGGGGTCGAGAGTTCGAATCTCTCCGTCCGCTCCAAAAGAGAGATCAAACGGTTTTACCTACGGGTCGGGGTGTAGCTCAGTTGGGAGAGCGCTGGTCATTGGGACTGGAGGTCGTTGGTTCGTAGTCCATGAAATGGTCGCAGTACGCGAAGCGGACTAATCCATCCAACCCCAACCAATCTAAGTTCCCCCGTAGCTCAATTGGTAGAGCGCCTTACTGACAGCAGGGAGGTTAGACGTTCAATCCGTCTCGGGGGAGCCAAGACAATAACAGAGGGGAGAAGATTAGGAGAAGATCAACAGGACTAGCCGTCGGCGGGGTGCTTCACGGCCAAAGTCCTTGAGGGTCTGGTACACACTGGCCAACCAGACCCTTTCCCCTCCTTCTCACGTCAATTCTTTCAACGCTTCTTAGCCAGGCATAAGATGCCTAGCGCAGGGCGCGAGAATAGCTGAGAAACCAAAAAGCTCGCAGGTTTCGAAGCCATGGAGCGATCTATTTGTCGAGTTCTTTCAGCGCTTCCTTTTGCTTACTGGATAAATGTTTCGGGGTCTGCACTCTCACACGGACGTATTGATCACCACGGGAACTGTCGTGTTTGATTCCTTTTTCCTTCAGTCGAAATTCTGTTCCGGTCTGGGTGCTTTCAGGGATTTTTAGACTAACCTTGCCGTCAAGTGTAGGGATCTCAACCACATTGCCAAGGGCTGCTTGTGAGAAAGAAATCGGCTGCTCGTAGTAGACGTCGTAGCCGCGACGTTGAAACTCTTTGTGCGGTAGGACGCGAATTGATAAATAAAGGTCTCCATAGCTGGCGCCGCGTTCTCCGGCCTCACCAAGTCCTTGGAAACGAATCGTGTCGCCATCATCAACTCCGGCCGGGATCCGGATACTTTTTCCCATTATTCCTTTCGCTCGGCCGCTACCTTTACACTTCCCGCATTTTTTCTCGATAATTTCGCCCTCACCACCGCACTGCGGACAAGTCCTGGCGGTTACAATATTCCCAAAAATGGACCGTGTCGCTTGTTGCACCCGACCGCTACCTTTGCAAGTGGGGCAGGTGTTTCTTTTGCTGCCTGGTTCGGCTCCGGATCCAGTGCAAACCGGACAGGTTTCGGACCGTGTGAGTTCTATCTTTTTCGCCACACCAAAAGCGGCCTGCTCAAAAGGAATAATTATTTCGTAGTGAAGATCGCTGCCCGCTCTTGGCCCGCGCCGGACCGAGCCGCCAAAGGGTGATCGAGCACCAAAAAACTGCTCAAATATTTCAAACGGGTCAGCAAAACCGCCAAAGTCAAAGTTAACATCGACACCTGGACTATATTGATAACTAAAACCCCCTGGAGCCCCAGCTGTACCGGTCTGAAAAGCATCGTGACCAAAACGATCGTAAGCTTCCCGTTTTTGCGGGTCGGAAAGTACTTGGTAAGC
>JAUYHE010000030.1 GCA_030690175.1 bacterium
CTTTTGGTTATAATTGATGTATCTTCAAATCCTCTTGCACTTTTAAATTGCGGCAGTTTGCGGACAGAATTTTGGATACCAACAATATAACTGGTGTTCAAAAACACTGTCCGTAAATTCATTTTGAGAAAAGGAGAAAAAAGATGGACGATAAGCGTCATGGCCGTGATTGGAATAACAACCCTTTGGCCGGGTTCGGTGCGCTGATTAACGCGCTTGGTGGTGGCGGAGACCAAGGAAACATGTTTCCTCAGTCAGATGCCGACGACCTCGCAAGCGGTGCCCGCTTCATTCCTGGAGAGGTTACTCTCGCCCGCAGACGCGGAGAGAAAGTTACCTTTGCCCAAAACTGCGGCAACAGTTGCTGCTGGTACTGGCAGATGCCTGGCGGCATTTGCATTTACCACTGGGACCGTTACCAATGGCTCGAAATTGCACGCGCCAACGGCAAGTGGAACGGAGAAGGAGACTTCTCTGGCGACGCAGGTCCCTGCCCACAGTGTGGTAACAAGCACACCAGTGGCGTTACCTACAAGAAGTAAACTTTCCGCACATCGTGCAAGAAAACCCCTCCTTACGGATGGAAATTGTTTGACGTAATTTGTCAGATAGTTTCTTGAAGTAGGAGGGTTTTTAATGGAATCTGTTATAGAATCTTGAGGCTACATCAACAAAAAGTATTGTAAAGGCACCCTAACCACATTCTCATCCTTTATTAAATCTGCACTACAAACCACAAAACCATAATTACCGTTGATTTTTTCAAGCGTTGCTTGGGCTTGTTCTACACCCTTATTGCCGTAACCTACCTCAATAGCTATTTTCTTGGAAGGTATATTCAAAATAAAATCAGCTCCACCTTTAGCACTGTCATAAAAAGTCGGGGAAGCTAATTTTTGACCAAACTCTCTATATAAAAACAAAGCGACAATGTCCTCAAGATACCAACCCTTATGATTGGTGAAAGCACTTTCCCCTTCCACCACAGCCAAAAGAGTATGTCTAACGGCAGGCGTCATAAAATGATATTTTGATGGCTTGCGCACCTTTTTATATACCGACCCATAGGGATAGACTCTAATCAACATCTCCGCTTTTTCTAAAGTCTCTAAAACATTGATAAGTGTAACCAAAGAAATACCCTTCAGGATTTGAGACAAATTGGTGACACTCACTTCACTACTTCCCGCAACCAGCAAGAGGATGTTTTTAATGGCAGCTAAAGTAGCCGTGTCGAATTTACC
>JAUYHE010000031.1 GCA_030690175.1 bacterium
TAGCAATGATTAATACTGTTGCTAAAAGGCCAAAATAAAGTAGTAGTTCTATCAGACTAGTCCCACGTTGAAATTTTGTAAGTAAAAATCTTTTCATTGTGAATAGTTTACCGTAGCGTCAAATAATGTCGGCGTTGCCGATCCATCTCCATAAAGAAACGCTTTAAATCTAAAATATCGGTTGGCGATCTGGTTTAGAGGAATTGCGTCTGGTAAATCGAAATAAGAACTACTAGTCCCGTCGGGACCAACAAAATTCCAAGTAGATGCATCGGTGTTGGTTGCGATCTGCAGTCTTAAGTTGGTACTAGGCGGCTTGTTGGTGGTCATCGTCAGGTAGTTGAACCCCGCTACTGCTCCAGCGTCAAAAGTTGCCGATTCAAAAGTTCCTAATGTTTGGAAACCTCCGCCTGCTCCTCCTCTGATCACTTGGAATTCGGCCGTATCATTTGAGGTTGCCAAATATGCATAATCACCAACCACAAATACTCCAAAACCAGTTCCTCCCAAGTTAGCTGACCCGAACAAGGTAGGTGAGGCTGGATTCGTAGTATCAATAACTTTAAACTGGGAACCAACTTCATTGTGGCCAAGAAAGGCAAAATTACCAGAGACAAAAACTGCAAACGGAAGCCCCGGAGCGTTATAAAAGCCGATTGAGCTTATACTAGCTGGGTTTGTGACATCCAAAATATTGAGTCTCGCATCAGTCATATAGGCGGTTGTTCCAACAATGTAAACGCTTTGACCATCCGAGGTTCCCGGTGAGTTGTATGAGCCAGCAAGGGTTGGAGACGCTGGGTTGGTAATATTAACTATCTGTAACTCCTGGCTATTTAGGGTAGAAGCGATATATGCATAACTGCCGCTAACAAAAATATCTCTAGCAGCGGCCGCAAGATTAAGACCCCCGATTTGAGTTGGAGCGGCTGGGTTAGAAACGTTAATACTGTAAAATTCGTACCCTGGAGCAGTAGTGTTATTGTTGGTTATAAGATATGCAGTTGATCCTGAAACTGCCACACCTCTTCCATCAGATCCCGTTGGGGCATTAAAGTGGGTACCTGCCAAGACTGGATTTGAAGGATCGGAAACATCCATTACCGTCAGTTCTCGGCTGTCGTGAGAAGTAGCCACGTATGCGTAATTTCCAGAAACCACGACTGCGTAAGCATTGGCCCCTAAGTCACGAGAACCCAAAGGCGTTGGGATGTCAGGATTCGAAACATCGTATATGAAAAAATCTGCTCCACTTCTAGTTAATGTCACAATGTAGGCGCGGTTGTTTACAACGAAAATATCTTGAGCATCAGCTATTCCTCCTGCAAAATCTCTTAGCGCGACTACTTGGGGGCTGTTCCAGTTTCCCCCACTTGCTGGAGCCAATTTCACCTCTCCATCCACGTCGCTAGTTACCTGAGTATTATTGAGGATGCCGGTGTTAAAATCACTGACGATAGTTTGCATCCAAGCCTGATTATTAAAATAACGAGATATATAAAATGTTGAAGAAACCGATTGGGTACCAAGAAAAGACCAAGATACAGTGGCGACTATTTGTTTCATTGATGGGTCCACTATTGCTCCTGGACTTGTGCAATTGACAATCGGAGATGTTGAGGTCGGAGACTGGTGGCAGACGTTTGCTATCGTAAAACCACGCGTGTAACTATTTTCCTCGATTGTTCCTAGGATCGCTTCCCAGTTATTGCCGGTGGGCGATTTTCTCGTATAGTAGGTGTTGGAAGTTGCGATAGAATTCCAAGCGAACTCTTTAATTGACCGAATGGCTTCGATTTCTTTTTGTAATAAATTATTGGCCACCAACTTTTTGTCTGATCTGGCGAAACCTTCTCTGACTGCAAAGACACCACTGGCAAGTGATGCCAGGACAACAGTGGCGATAGCGATCGCTAGAATCAATTCGATCAGAGCCTGGCCTGATTCTTCCGCTATTCCTGATTTATCAAATCTGCGGCGTAAGTTTTTTTTAATTAAATTTTTATTAACAACCACTCTGAACATTCACGACTCCAATAAAATTGATAATGAGAAGCACGCTTTTATTGGTAGCAGTTTCGGTGACACAAACACTGTTTTTTGTCTCGTCAAAACCAACTACCTCGCCAGAAATTTTCGCAAACACGATATTGTTACAATTTCCAGGAGGAGACGGGCAGGGCAAATCGGAATTTAGACTAATGTTTGGGGGAGTATCAACAACGAAATTTGTCGCGTCGCTGCTATTAAAACTACTTCCTTTAAAAAGGATATATTTATTATTTTCGAAATGAACTCCCCAGTCCACGGCTTGAGGGGTACCAGCAGTGTCGGTGTTTATCGCTTTGGTTTGGGCTTCCTGGATTATCGAAACAATATCAGTGGCCACAGAATCAGCTTTTGTTTTAGAAACGGGTCGGACAAGATTAACGGTGGTGATAATTAGAATGATGCCCAGCAAAGCGACGACAAGTACCAGCTCGATCAGAGTAAAACCATTTTGACGAACAAACCATTTCTTCATAATTCATGTTTTCCAAATCTCAAATTAATTTACCAATGCTCGGTTTGTGACTACTGATTTATTTGGCCAATTAGTTGGTAAATGGGAGCGATAATTGAGAGTAAAACCACCCCCACAACCACACCTATAATTATCAAAAGAATAGGTTCGAGAAGAACTGTTAGATTTTTAACAATATCAGTAAATTGCTTTTCGTAATGGCCGGAAATTTCTTTCAAAGACTCATCCAGATTTCCTGTTTCTTCGCCAACACCTACGACCCGCCGCAGTAGCGACGGAAAACTTTCGCCCCTTTTTTTCATAGCCTCTGACAGGCCAGATCCTTGAGTAAGAGAGTCTTTTAAAAACACGATCGCACCCCTTAATTTGGGTGAGACGACAACGTTGGCTGCAATATCAAGCGCTTCAATAATTGGCAAACCAGCTGAAAGCAAGAGCGAAGTAGTGCTGGTAAACTTGGATAAGTCCATAAATCGTACAAGTGAGCGAATCGAAGGAATTCTAGCTAAAATAGAGAAAAAGAAAGACCTTATTTTGCGATTCATCAGCAGCCTGATGCCCACGACAACCACAAGTAGAAAAAGCAAAATGACGTAAACGTAATATTTTTGAACGAATAGAGACGAGCGGAGAATAAACGCCGAGTACGCCGGCAAATTTATTCCCAGGTCCAGAAAAACCTTGGCGACTCTAGGCAGAGCGAATATAAACAAGTAAAAAGAAACTACGACCAAGGAAATAATTACAAGGATTGGGTAAAAAAGAGCTGAGCGAATGTTGTTGGTAGTTTCAATTGAAGTTTTTATATTTTCAGTTAGCTCGGCAAGAACTTTATCTAATTTGCCACTTTCTTCGCCGGATCTGACAATACTGACCAAAACGCGGTCAAATGAGTCAGGGTATTTTTCTAGGGCTTCCGACAGTGTCTTACCACGATTTATTTGATCCGATAAGTCACGAACCAACTCTTTCGCATTTTTGTTCACCGCGTCTTCGGAAATTGAGTCAAGCGCTTCCAATATAGGAATCCCGGCGGAAAGCATGATCGAAAGACCTTCAACAAGAGCTAACTTTTCTTCTGACGAAAGTTTATAATTATTTCCAAAAAAAGGCAGGTTCATAAAAATTTATTCTCTGACTGCGCGAAGAATTTCTTCTAGTGTTGTGAGGCCGGCTTGGACCTTGTCCAAACCATCTTCCAACATCGAGCGGAACCCTTCTACCCTAGCTTGCTTTTCGATTTCACTAATCGGCGCTTTAGTGAAAATAAGATCTCTAATTTTCTCACTAACTCGCAAGACTTCAAAGATACCAATTCTCCCTTTGAAACCCTCATTGTTGCAGGAGGAGCAGCCTTTGCCTTTGTATTGTTTTGGTTTAGCGGCAAAACTTTTTGGAACACTCACGCCAAATTCCTTTTCGACTGCGGCAACGGTATCGGTACTAATCGGTGTCGAAACAAGACAGTTCTGGTCGTTTTTTGCCACCAAGCGCTGGGCGATTAATAAACTTAAACTGGAGCCGATTAAATAAGGCTGTATACCAAGATCAAGTAGGCGAGGAATGGCGCCAATGGCGCTGTTGGTGTGAAGCGAGGAAAGAACCACGTGACCGGTTAAAGACGCGTGGACAGCGACTTCAGCCGTTTCTTTGTCTCTTATTTCGCCGACCAAAATAATATCTGGATCATGGCGCAGTATTGAGCGCAGGCCATTGGAAAAAGTAAGGCCAGCAGCGGGGGCTACTTGGGTTTGGTTGACACGGGTTAATCCATACTCAATCGGATCTTCAACCGTGCAAATATTTACTTCCGAAGTATTTAAGTAGGTCAATACGTTGTAAAGAGTGGTAGTTTTACCGCTGCCAGTTGGACCAGTGGCAAGTATCATACCTTTTGGGCCTGTAAGTTCTCGCTTGACGATTTCTAGATTTTTCCCAATCAGACCCAAACCTTCCAAGGTTTTTGGTCTAGCCGCCGAAGATAGCAGCCGTAGGACCGCATCTTCCCCGTGGTAGGTGGGTAAAATTGAAACTCTGACTGAAATTTCGTCTTCTCGGTGCTTAAAACGAAACCGGCCGTCTTGGGGGATACGGTGCTCGTCGATTCTTAAGCTGGAAAGAATTTTTATTCTGGTAACTAGTCCAGATTGGAGTTTTGTTGGTAGATCAAGAATATCATGCAATTTACCATCTATCCGAAACCTAATTACCAACCGGTCGCCAACATTTTCAATATGAATGTCACTGGCCTTTTCACTAGCGGCATAATCTAGCAACGTATCAAGAATTTTTACCACCGGTAGATCTTTTGCACTTAGGGTTGTTAGTTTGGCCGCTACGTTGACCGTTTCAGAAATTGCTCGTTTAAAATCGACCTGAATATTTTTGCGATACTGATCCAAAGCTTCATTTAAAACTTGGGGTAAAGTAAAATAAGGCTCAACCAACAAACCAGTGCTTTTTTTGATGTACTCAACTGTTTCAATATCTTGGGGGTTTTCCATAGCGAGCAGCAGGGCGCCGTTTTTTTTGTCGAACACCACCACTTTTTTCTCGCTGGCAACTTGTTCTGGAATGATAGTCAAAATATTATCGGGAATGGTTTTATTTTTTAAATCAGCGTAGGCAAAGCCCAAACGTTGGGCCAAAACTTGACCGAGGAATTTTTCTATAATTATTCCTCTCTCGATCAGAACATCAATAGGCGAGCGGTTTTGGTCGTGGGCAATTTTTTCGGCCTCATCAACCTCTAGTTCTGTCACAAAACCACTTGCCAAAATCGCTTCTTTAATTTCCGCATCGGTTAATTTCATGGGGCATACTTTTTAACCGTTTCAAAAACCTGCTCTGGTGTCACGTTGGTTTTTAGATAGGTTTCTTTCACACCAAGCTGTACACAACGGGTTACCTCATCCGCGCTAGTGCTTAAGTTGGTTAGAACGATAACCGGTATTTCCGAAGTTTGCGGGTCTTCTTTGATTTTTTTCAAGACCTCACTTCCGGACATTTTTGGTAACATAAGGTCTAGAATTATTAAGTCAGGTTTTTCTGATTTTGCTTTTTCGACACCTTCATCACCGTCGTAGGCAGCTACCAGTTCCAATCCTTCGTGAGTAAATTTTTTCTGATACATTTTGACAAAGAGCGAGTCATCTTCGATTAGAAGTATTTTACTCATTTTGCACCTCCTTTTTATTAATAATAATTTTCACAAGCTAAATCAACTAGCTACTTAACTTGTGAACTAAAATGAATTTCTTTTATTGGCTGAAGCGATTTTATGTTCTCGGCGACTTCTTTGGCTTTTTTCGATCCCGGGATTGGTAGAGAAAAACAAAAGGTAGATCCTTCACCCGGCTTGGATTTTTCAAGCCAAATATCTCCTCCCAGTTTTTCGATATATTTTTTTGATATGTACAGGCCTAGACCGCTGCCCGCAGAAATTGTACCAGCAGATTCAGATGCAGGTTTGGAAAATTTTTTAAAAAGCAAATTTTGGTGCTGTTTTGGTATTCCTGGTCCGGTGTCGCTAACACAAGTTACTATATCGTCACCTTTTTGCCTTGTCTCGATTGTGATCGTGCCTTTTTTGGTAAATTTCATCGCGTTGGTGACTAAATTGATAAGCACTTGACTGATTTTGTCATGATCGGCTTGGACGGGTGGAAGCGACCCATCCACCGGAGTTACGTTTATTTGTACGTTTTGATTTTCGGTTACGCTTCGTAGCGAATTCACCAAAAGTTGGGCGACCTGTTCCATCTGAATAGCGGTGTTTAAGTTAAAATTTATCACACCCGCCTCGATACGCGAGATATCAAGCAGCTCATTGACCAGACGGATTTGTCGCTCAACCGCCAGCATTACATCTGTTAGCACGTCACGAATCTCGTTATTGATAGTACCAGTGTCACCAGAAATAATCATGCTGATATTTCCTTTGATGATTGCCATTGGGTTACGTAACTCGTGGCTAGCGATCGAAATAAATTCGTCCTTAGCTTTGTCAAGCTGGCGGAGCCGGAGATTGGCGTGAGTTAGTTCTCGAATCGCTTTTTGGTAAGCTTCGGGAGTGGGTTTAACTCCCTCTTGGAGTATCTCGCCTACGACGCTATTTACCCTCCTTTCCTTGAAAGTGGTGGCTATGTCTTTGAGATAGGTCTGTTCTTTTTTTGTGACCATCGTAATTATTTTTAGGCGATTTTTTGGCCGACTAGATAAAGTGTAGCCCAGAAGCAAATTGAAAGTCAAGGAAGCTAGAAGCTAATTAACGGTTGCTCTTGGCAACTTAAAAGCCGTACACTTTTAATAATGAGTATAATCGAAAATTTATTTGGATCGGGCAATTTAGTTGGTATAAACGCGCCTGAAATTTCCCAAGAAACCGGTCCTTGGTTAAATAGCGAGAGGCTCAAGACAAAAGATCTAGCAAAAAGTAAAAAGACGCTTCTAATTGATTTTTGGACCTACTCGTGCGTGAATTGCTTGCGTACCCTTCCTTATTTAAAAACATGGCACGAAAGGTATACGAAGTTTGGGTTGGTAATTATTGGTGTTCACACACCCGAGTTTGAATTTGAAAAAGACGTGGACAACGTTCGTGAGTTTATCGAGAAAGAAGGGGTTAGTTACCCGATCGTTTTGGATAACGAGTATAAGATTTGGAACGCCTTCGCCAACCACGTCTGGCCAAGAAAATTACTTATTGATACCAAAGGAAAAATCCGCTACAGCCATTCTGGTGAAGGGTCTTACATTGAAACGGAAAACAAAATACGCGAGCTTTTACAAGAAGCTGGTCCTCTGGTAAAGTTACCTTCTGTTGATTCCCAAGAACACGAGCATATTAGTAAGGATGGTGTTTGCTACCCCCAGACACCAGAAACTTATTGTGGTTATCTGCGGGGAAGATTGGGGAATCAAGGGGGTTACATCGAAGATAAGTTTTATGTTTACAAATTGCCAAAGACAGATACTTTCGAAGACGGAAGGATTTATTTAAACGGCGGGTGGATTGGTCGACCGGAGTATTTACAACACGGGGTGAATACAAAAGAGCCGATCAATTACTTGCTTCTTTCCTATCACGGGTTGGAAGTAAACGCGGTAATAAAATTAGACGGGTCAAAAAAAGTGAGGCAGAGCCGAGTGTATATAGCTCTAAACGACAAAACTCTCGAAAAGAAAATAGCGGGAAAAGATGTTTTATACGATCAGGACGGTTGGAGCTATTTAAATATCACCCAACCGAAAATGTATAACATAATTAAAAGTAAAAATTTTGGTCGTAATTTGCTGAAACTTATTCCTTTTACCGAGGCGTTTCAAATTTACGCCTTTACCTTTGGCGGCTGCGCCGATTAGGAGGTGAAAAACATGGCCGTAGAAACTAGATATTTTTGTACCGGCACTTGTGGAGCAGTGATTACGGAGGAACAATACAACCGGGGATTAACTGCCTGCGGGACGGAAAGTTGCGGCATGTACAAAAAGCCTTTTGAAAAAGGCCTTTATTGTACTACGTGTTCTAAAAGAATCAGCGAAGAAGAACGTGGACAGCATCAACACTAATTAAAAATATTGATAAGAGGTCAACTTACCTAGGGAGCATTTATTGCACCTGGAGATTTACAGCGTCGATGAGAGCGGCGGTGTCGTAGATACTATCCCCTTTGTCACCAACTCGAAATTCAATTTGAACTACGTCATCCTTTTTTAGTTCGCCCAAATCCTTAGAAGCCGCCGCCCAGCCAGTGTGAAAAGTGGTGCTGTCCCCGCCAGCAAAGTCGATCCCACCAATTTGTATCCAACTCGAATTATTAATTGTTTTTTGGACGAGGACGCTTTTACCATCGTTTATTGAGACGGTCATAGTGAAGTTGTCATCATAAATACTACCAAAATATTCCAGGGGCTCTTCCGATACGAAGTTGTAGCGGAAAGATAAAGTCGCCTTACCCTCTTGAGAACAGATTTTTTGAATTAGGGCGCTGTTACTTTGGTTTACTGATCCAAGTCCGGTACTAATAATCGCCATCTTTTTTCCTTCTTGGGGAACAAGAGACGCCAATCGGCTAATGACCCGTGAATCTCCTTCGGTTTGCCAACCTACTAGCCCTTCTTCAAATCCAGCATTTTGAATATTCTTCCCGCCCATTTTCAAATTTTGATCACCGGAAAAGGTAAATCTGGCCGGTGTTGCTTGACCATCGTCCGCACCCTTGGCGGCAATTGCATCTTGGAATGATTCTCTCGCGGTTTTACCTTTATTTATAAAGCTTTTCATCATTTCTCCAGCCACATTCTTTGCATAACCAGAAAGTACATATTCTGAAAAGCCAAAATATGCTTTAGCACCTTTGGAACGGAAGGCGTTGCTCATGGTGGAATTGTAACTACTCCGACAACTACCAATGTAGACCAAACTAGCCGGAAACGTGCCGTTGTAACGGCGGATAAACGAAGGTAATACTACAAATTTGTTACTACCTGTTAGGGCTAATCTCCTTAATCTTAGATCCGCCTCGTAATTGTTCAATTCGTTTTGGCCCGCGTTTTGATAAGTAAGAACAACCACCTGACCTCTACTAGCGCCAAAAACTCCATTAAACCAAGAATCTCCATGTGAGATTACTACGACCAGACCGTAGTTGCTCAAAGTTTTAAAATCTTCCACTGTAACCGCCTGATCCTTTTTTTCAACAGTTTGACATTTTGGACATTTGGAATTCTTAATAGTTTGCCAAGCATCGTGATAGTCATCGGTGGCTCCAAAATCATGAAGATAAGGGCCAAGGTAGATGGCCTTTGTACTTTTTACTTCCGGGCCGGTTGTTTGTGCAGCAGCTTTGGGTACGCCAAACCTTATCGTAGAGATAATACTTTCGGTAACACCAGCCACAGAGCCAGATTGTTGTTGATTGGCTTGAGCTTCCCGTTCTCTTAGCCTACTTCTTTCTTCTTCACTGCCTCGGGTACCATCGGGGTTGTTTTCGATCCCGCCTAAAATACCGGTGTCTTTATATTCCCACCAAACACCAAAACCATTTTCAGCTGTACCTGCAAGTTTTATTTCCTCTTTTTCCGACAACCATTTCACCAGTTCTTTGGCCGCATCTTCCCCTCCCTTACCTTTTTTAATTTCCTCAAATTTATCATTTATTTCCTTATTCAATGAAAGGACTTTTGACATCTGTTCGCTAGAAAGCCTATTTAAAACGGTTATACTTACGACTTGAGAATAAGAAACACCTGAAGATTTGGAAGTCGAAACCCCGATTCTTAAATTCATCTGACCTGCCGATGTTGAGGAAAAAGATTCAATACCACTAAAGACTCTATCTGCTGGTATGTCGTCTCCATTTGCGACCACACCGTTATCCAACATTTCTAGCAATTTTTCAGGGTTTCCACCTTGCAATCTATAAAGGTTTACATTACTTACGGTTGTATCAGATTCGGTTTCAACTTCAGCTCTTATAGTTATTTCCGCTGGTTCGTTTACATAAAGATAATCTTGGCTTAAGGTGATTTCGTGAAAGACAACGGTGCTGTTGTAAACTACATTAAAAACAAATTCCGCAAAGTTGCCTTTTTTATCTACCGCTTTTATCGTTACTTTATTGTCACCTTTGTTTAGAGAAATGTTTTCTACTTTCCACAAATCTCCAACAAGAGTGGCACCGCCGCTTTTACCTTTCTCCGTGGTCCAATTAACGGATTTTACACCACTCTCATCCATCACGATACCTTCTAAGGAAACGGAGTCTTTATTAGTTGAATACCAATCTTCAGAGGTTGGGGATGAGAGTTGAATTTCGGGACCAAGTTTATCCGGTGGAGTGCGGTGCGTCCAGAAATAAAAACCGGCGACCGCCACAAGGCCAATCGCAACAATGCCAATTATGATCGGAATTAAAAGCTTTTTTGACGGCAAGACTTTCTTGTCAG
>JAUYHE010000039.1 GCA_030690175.1 bacterium
ATATGTTTGGGGAAAAGAAACAAAACAAAAGAGAAAAAACAAAAAGAATTTGAATTCAGAGAAAGATAATCGAGGCGCTTCGCGCTGAAAACTTTTCGATTAGCTTTCTTTGGGTTCAAATTTGGGTTTGGCGACAGGCCCTTGTATCAGCTGTACACCACGCTCGTTGCCACACATGGCGCACCACGGCCTTGCGGCGCTGCCATAGTAGATACCCGTTCGTCCATACGGAACCAAAGAGCCACGATGGTGGGGTAAGGGCAGGGTTTTCCCAGCTGGGCATACCAGCTATCAATCATGGGGCACGCCCGGCATCGCCACCTCACAAGAGCCATGCAATATATCCATTACTTGGCTTTTCTTTGTTTGCCAAATTTTCTATCTAAAAAACTAGATCCTATATACGATATCTTGTTTTATTTAACTATCGTCACCCCCAGTGCATCATTAAACTTTACTGCATCGTAACCCATCTCTTTAACGACACTCAAATCAAAACTAATAGATAAGGGATCCCATGCCGCTCCTAATTCGGGGATAGCATTCTTTAAATCATAACAATTGACGATAAAATCTCCCCTGTTCGTTAAATCCAAGATTCTTGCGCCTTTTGGTAAAAATTCTTTTGTTAATTCAGAGCCCTAATCCAAGTACATCTGGGCGTGTTCTATGGTAGTCGCATAGTGTCTTGCGTTTTTCCAAAAACCCTTGAAAGTAAATGGTGCCTTAACTTTCTCTGCCCTAAAAAGAGGTATTCCATCTTGAATGACTGATTTAGATTCCTCGATATGTTGCTTTTTCTCATGTGCCATAAAAAACTCAGCTAGATTACGCCACCGGTAATTCAACATAAAAAATGGATCCCTTACCTGCGACCCCTTCAGATTCGAACCATATCTTACCGCCGTGAGCTTCAGTTACTTTTTTGGCGGCAAACAACCCGTAGCCGGACGAATGAACATTTAGCTTTCTTGAATCCTTACCCATACCACCTTCCTTAAATATGTTTGGTTTATCTTCATCTTTAATCCCTACGCCGGTATCTTTTACTTTAAACACAATTGTGTTTTTATCTTTCCGCACCAGCCCCACCGTCACCATTCCACCCTCCATGGTGTAGTTGATT
>JAUYHE010000041.1 GCA_030690175.1 bacterium
AATCAAAGCAGACCTTGCATTTATTGAATATATTGGTGAACTTGCAGGGCTTTCTTTGGTCTCTGAGACAATCAAGCTCATTGAGAAACTTTCTTTAGAACAGCGAAAGAGTGTTGTCGAGTTCTATGAAATTTGTCAACAGAACTACGCACCAGGTACCATGGAAAAAATTGAATCTGTAGAAAAGATGCTTCAAGAAGCGGTGAGAAAATTATAAGGTTTAAGAAAGGAGAATTGTTATGGAAGGAGCGAAAAGGCGATGGAAGGGTGCTTGTTTTGGTTTAGGGATCATTGGATATTTGTTTTTACTTTATCTTTTTCTCCCTTGGAGGGATGTTCCTGACCAAAATATTGAGATTTGGACTCCCCCGGGCTATAGCCAAATCTCGGAAGGAAACCAAGCCGTACTGGTTAAAAAGTGGATGGAGGGGAAACCGCGGCTTGAGGTAAGCTCGGAGATGTTTAAGTCGATGAAGTTTCAAACGGCCTACGTTTTCGGAAAGCAGGATATGTCAAGCGTTAACCTGACTTATTTGGGCGAGATTGAAGGGGCTCCGATTTTTTACTATACTGAATATGTCCGGGCAATAACAGGCGGGCAAATGTTCTATTTGGTTAAAGAAATTCCTCAAACCCAAAAAAATGGTATAGTAACAGTTCAATTTGCCGCTAACTGGCTCGCGGCCGTTGTTTTATTGGGTCTTTTTGGAATAGGAGGCGTTTTTATGGTTTTTGTGTTGCTGTATAATCTTGGTATTTGGGTGATTGCCACGCTCGGACAAAGATTGACGGCACGTCGGTTGGCTAATTAATTTTTCTATACCCGTCAGAAATGGCGGGTTTTTTCTTGTCCAAAACTTGAGTTTGAGAGTCTTTGGGGGTATAATTCAGGCAGTCAATTTCAAATGTGATCTTTAATAAATAAGAAAGAGGAAGGAGAAAAGATGGAAAGGCAACAGAGTGTTTGGCTAATGATTTGTATTGCTTTGGGTATCTTTGTCTATTTGACAGGCCTTTGGTTTTTAATACCCTGGAGAGTGGAACCAGCGAGAAGTATTCCAATTTGGACGCCAGCCAACTATGTGCAAGTTTCTCAGGCCAATCAAGCCCTTTTGGCCAAAAGGTGGCTGGAAGGAACAACTACCCGAGCAAATATCGGTACAGAGGCATTTCAGGCTACAAAATTTCAAACGACTTATGTTTATGGAACTTCGAGTCTAGCTTCCGTAAACCTGACTTATTTGGGCACGCTCACAGAAGAAGGTCCGATTTTTTACTATAAGAAGCAGGTTAATACGGTAGGATCCACTTATTTAGTACAAGGAAATCCGCTTATTGATCCAAAGACCAGCACTA
>JAUYHE010000050.1 GCA_030690175.1 bacterium
CAAAGATGGGTCCGGGAGAATTTAGCTTTATCGCCACTGCAATCATCATAAAAAGCGGCGCCGTAAAAAGTAAACCTAGTAAAGCACCCACTACGTCAATGGCCCGTTTTGTGAAAAAATAATGCATAGAAAATTAGAGCATGCTCGTAGCCTTCGATTTGGTAACATTAAAATCCCTAGCTACTTTGCATGCGTTCGTGGCCCACTTCTAGTCAATCTGTTTAAAATTATACCATTTTCGGCCAAGTACCATCATCTTACCGGTAAATTACAAATACTTACCTCTTTTTTCGGCTTTGAGTTTATCAACTAATTTCTTTACTTCTTGGACGCGAGATTTTTCGCAGATTAAGATGGCGTCGGGTGTATCAATCACAACCAAGTCTTTAACTCCGATGGTAGCAATCAAACGGTTATCAGTGTGCACTAAGCAGTTGTGGCTATCAATAGCAACATAGGTTGATTTATTTTTTCCAATAACTATGTTCTCTTTGTTAGCAGTAGCTAGTATGTTATGAACTGTCAACCAATCACCAATATCAAACCAACCAAAATCTCCTGGCACCATTAGCACGTTTTTCGCTTTTTCCAAAATAGCCGTATCAATTGGATCAGCCGGAAGCTGGTTCCAACCCTCTTCTATCTTCTCCTCGCTTTCACTTCCCTGAACCGTATTTAACACTTCTGAAAGTTTGGGCGTGAATTTCTCTATGGCATCCAGTAAGCTTTTTGCGCGGTAGGTGTTAATGTTGGCATTCCAAAAATACTCACCGCTCGCCAGATAAGCGTGGGCCGTAGTGTGATTTGGTTTTTCCTTAAAACCTTTTACCTTGAAAATCGGGCTTGAATTGATTCTGAAGGCATCCCCATCAATATGGATATAGCCCAAACCAGTGTGTGGGTGGGTGGGGTGGATTCCAATCGTGACGATGTAATCACCCTTACCGGCTGCTTTCTGCGATAGGGTAAGGACGTGTAAAAATTTTGCCTTTTCCTTTATATAATGGTCTGCCGCAAGAGTAGTGATAATTGCGCTTGGATCTTTCTTTATTATCTTCGTCGCCGCCAATCCGGCTGCTGCAGCTGTGTTTTTCGGCTCCGGTTCAACAATTATATTTTCACTAGGAATTTGAGGCACGTTCTGCTTTATCTGAGTAATAAATTCCCTCGGGGAAACCACAAAAATGCGCGAAACGGGAATAAACCCCTTGACCCGTTCTACGGTTTCCTGTAAAAGTGATCGGTTATTTACTAATTTCAAAAACTGCTTGGGAAAATTGCGGCGAGATTTTGGCCAAAGTCTTGTCCCACCACCACCAGCCAGTATTACTATATAATTTTTCGCTTCTGCCACGCTTCCTCCACAAATTTACTAATATTACGCTTAAACTCGTTCTTAGAAAATTTTTGGGCTTGCGAGATGCAAGCCTCTGATTTATATTTTTTAGGATCGAATTTTTTAACTGCTTTTATTATAGCATCCGCCTTTTGCTCGTCAAAAAATTCCCCGGTTACCCCTTCCAAAATTGTTTCCAAGGCGCCGCCGCCACGAAAGGCAACCACCGGCTTGCCTGCTGCCATTGCTTCCACCGGCACAATACCAAAATCTTCGTGGGTAGGAAAAATCAGTGCTTTACAGCCTAAAAATAAATCCGTTACTTCCTCGTCACTTCTTCTACCAAGCAACTCGACATTTTTCTTTGCAACCCGCTTTAAATAATTAAATTGTGGCCCATCGCCAACAATTTTTAGAGACGATCCAAGTTTATTAAAAGCCTCGACTACAGTATCAACCTTTTTGTAACCCCCCAATCTCGATACAACCAAGTAGTAATCCCCTTTTTTAATTTTTAATTTTTCTAGATCGTTGGAACGCAAGCTTTGCTTATTTTTAATTTTGAATCTTTCGATATCCACCGAAGGATAAACCACCACCGACTCCCTACCGTAGTGTTTTTTAATTCTTTTTTGAACTTCTTTTGAGTTGGCGATAAAATAATCAATCTCTTGAGCGACACTATAGTCAAAGCGGCGCAACCAGTATTTAATTGGTGGGACTAGTAACTCATATATAGGGAAGAGAAGACGATCAAATGGTTTATGGTAGTAGCGGGATAGTTCGGTATCATATCCCCACAAAAATCTTGGGGGGGTGTGCATATAACAGATGTGAATCCCACCGTGTTTTACTCTCACGAATTTTGCTGCGTAAGAACTGCTAGAAATAACAACATCAGCATCTCCTATATTTTGAAGACGGAAAGCAAGTGGGTAAAAGAAGAAATAGTGTTTATGAAGACTACCTACAAAGGGGAGTTTTTGAACAAAATTAGTGTTTATTTTTTCTTCTGGTAATTTCAACCACCCCCTCATCAAATTTTTGTCAAAAATAGAAGTATAGATAGGAGCTGACGGCCACACTTCATGCATCGCCTCTACAACGCGTTCCCCACCTCCATATTGATTGAAATAATCATGAACAATTGCAACTTTTGGCTTTTTCATGTGGATTTGGATTATACAAAAGATTAGGGTAACTTGCGAGTTTGGATCATAAAAAATTAAAACTATTGTCTGTATGCAGTTAAACGAACTGCCCCACGCCCCTTACCTTTTACATACTTCATTTGAAGATTGAAAAAACCAGCGTCTTTATAAATTTTCTTCCAGGAAGTAGTGCTTAGCAAGTAGTGCGGACGAGGATAAACATGTTTGTTAATAAAAACTCCTCTACCTCTCCAAACCATTTGGGTAAAAATACCATCTTTTTTTAGGACACGGCAGATTTCTTTTAGAGTTTTTACTTTGTCCCGAAGATCAAAATGGGTAAGGACAGACCAGCTCCATACCCCATCAAAAAACTTGTCCGAAAACTGAAGATTTCGCCCGTCCATTAACATTAGGTTCACACCCGGATGCCTAAGGAGCGCCTGTTTTATCATTTCTCTGGACGCATCCACTCCGATTACTTCCATGCCCGTTTGTGTAAAAATTGACACGTCTTTACCACTCCCACAACCAAAATCCAATACTTTTGCCCTTTTTGGCAGTACGGAAATAAATTTTTTTATACCCTTAATGTGGGATTGTTGCTCGTAAACTTGGGTAATTTCAGGAGCAATCTTGTCGTAGATTTTGACAATCTCTTTACTCATTTACTAGTGTGGATTCGAGTTTGTTTGCCGGTAATAGTCGCCATAATTTCGTGGTAGTGGCTATTTCTGATCGCACGGAGGATTCGGTGATAAGTTTTTCGTAGCTTTCTTCCAGCTTATCTACCATGTTTTCGAGAGTGAAACGGGAGGAAGCGATTACTTTACCCTGCTTACCAAGTTCTTTAGCTGCTTTTTTGTTTTCCAAAAGCAAAGTTACTTTTTCGACCATAGATTTCCAGTCGTTGCCGGCAAATAAAAATCCACTCACACCGTCTTTTACAGTATCTACTATTCCTCGGGGTTTTCTCGCCACTACCGGCAAACCAGCGCTCATTGCTTCGAGGACGGCAAATCCCTTGCCTACCGCAGGTGTACAAAAAACATCAGCGATACTTAAAATATCAGCTATTTTACTGGTACCCTTTAAAAAAATTACCGACTTATCCAAACCGACGCTTTTTGTATGACTAATTAGTCTATTGCGATAATCCTCACCATCAACCCCTCCATCACCGACTATTAAAAGCCTGGCGGTTGGCACCCTTGCTAACACGAACGGAAACCAATAGATCAATTGTTCAAACTTTTTTTCGGGGATCACCCTAGCCACGGAAACGATTATTTTATCCTCCCGTGTTAAACCAAGTTTTTTTATCATTTTTTCTTTGTCTACTTTTACTTGGGAAAATTTGTTTATATCAATGCCGTTCAAAATCGTTCTTGCTTTTTCCCGTCTTAAACCAAAACTAACTAAGCGACGTGAGAGCCAATCAGAAATCACCACAACCTTGTCAGTTGTGTAATTTAAGGTTCTCGCCACAGATGGAAAACGACCTTCTGGATAGCCGTGGGCAGTTTTTATCACTGACGCGTGGGTAACAAAGCTTGCTGCTTTAGCTGCTAAAGCCCCACTAGTAGATTGGGTGTGAACAATTTGAATACTTTCTTTCCAGCTTACGTAAATAATCGTTAGTATAGTTTTTAAACGCCCAAGCAAATCTGTTCTTCTCACTGAAGCAAAGTAATGCTTCACTTTTTTATTTAAAAGCTTCTTCATTGGGCCTCCTCGAGAGATTACGATCACGTTGGCGCCTCTTTTGGATAGTTCATTAGCTACACTCACGGTGTAGCGCTCGGCACCACCGTATATAAGTTGGTTTGTGATCAATAGAATACTTAATTTATTGTTCTTCATAATAGGGACGCTTCTAAGGCAGTGGTTTGAGTCAGAGCATTATACGCAAACAAGTAGGCTTTTTCAAGACTAGAAAAGCCACTTCTAAAGAGAGCGGTAGATTTTTTCTAGTTTATCGACGTGCTTCTCAATATTAAAGAGAGTAACCACTCTTTTTTTGCCTTCTTCGCCCATCTTTTTCGCGACCCCTGGGTGTGACAACAGGAATTTAATGTGTTCAGACCATTTTTTCCAGTCTCCCCAATCAAAAAGTAGCCCTGTTTCGCCGTGAACTACAAGCTCGGGTTTGTATGGATAACGCAGTTTGCTTATCACTACCGGCAACCCCATTGCCATTGCTTCCATCACCGCCAGGTCTCTCGCCAGCCCAGTAATCGTAAATATATTACCGATTGATAAATATTTCTTTACCTCGGTTTGGCCACCAACACAAATAATATTTCTCGAAAGTTCTAGTTCTTTTATTTTTTCGATAGTCTGGTCCAAGTATCTTCTGTCTCCAGATCCGTTATCCCCTACGATTACTAAACGAGCATCGGGAAAATCTGCCAGAATAGACGGAAACCAATTGATAAACGTTTCCAGGTTTTTTTCTCTCGAAACTCTTGAAACCCAGACAAGTACTGGATCTTTTTCCGCGATGCCAAGACTTTTTTTCACTTCCTTTGCTTCGTTCCAATTAATGTGTAGAAATTCCTTGGTGTTAATTCCGTTTTGGAGAACAGTTATTTTCTGTAAATCCAATCCCGCTTTCTTCATAACCCCAGCGACACTTGAAGAAATTGCTATCAGTTTATCAGCCCTTGCGGGAAGTATCTTGGCGGCCTTTTGTCTGTCAGTAAGCTTGGACCACACCTGGTGAAT
>JAUYHE010000056.1 GCA_030690175.1 bacterium
TATAAAGACGGTATGCCCAAAGTCCAATTAGAATTAGTGGAATAGTTATATGAAAACCTTTTTACCTAAAGTTCAAGACATAAAGAGAGAATGGCATCAAGTAGATGCCAGTAAGTTTACTTTGGGTCGACTTGCTTCTACAATCGCCAGCATTCTCCGTGGTAAACACAAAGTAACTTTTACCCCACATATGGATGTAGGCGATTTTGTAGTAGTAATCAACGCGGCCAAAGTTAAAATCACTGGTAAGAAACTAGATCAAAAGATGTATCATCATTTTTCAGGTTTTCCTGGTGGTATTACTACCAAAACTCTCAGGGAAAGAATGGAAAAAGAACCTGAACAAGTGATAAAAGACGCTGTATACAACATGGTTGATGATAATCGTTTAAGAAAACAGATTTTACGTCGCTTGAAAGTTGTAGCAGGTGATAGTCATGAATTTCAAGTAGATAAGGAGATTGCATAATGGAAAAAATTCTAGCAATTGATAAAAAGACTGCTCATAAAAAAGTGGTAAAAAAACCGATCAAAAAGAAGAAGATCGAAAGTAAGACCGTGGTAAAGCCGAAAGAAGCTAAGGCAACGCCGGTAGAAAAAGTAGCTGTGAAACCAGCTCCAAGCAAGTCTTCATATTATGCAGTAGGGAAGCGCAAGACTGCGGTTACTCAGATTTTATTGTCCAAAGGCAATGGGAAAATAACGGTTAATGAGTTACCGTTCGAAAAATATTTTGATTCACCAGATCTTGCTTTTGTTGCCAAACAACCTTTAAAGGTTTTGAGTTTGGAGCAAGCAATAAACATTCGAGCGAAAATTCGAGGTGGTGGAATTCATGCTCAAGCAGAAAGTTTAAGACATGCGATTTCACGGGCTTTGATAGAGATGGATCCCGAATCCAGACGAACTTTGAAAAAGCTTGGTTTCCTCACTCGTGATTCAAGAGTCAAGGAACGCAAAAAGCCAGGACTGAAACGCGCTCGTCGCGCTCCACAGTTCAGCAAGAGATAATACAGCAACTTTTAAAAGGAGCCTCTTGGCTCCTTTTTTTTGTAAACAAGTAACAAATATGGAGCTATCGACCCTAAGTTGTTACAACAGCTAAACATCTCTAAACTTGCTGATTGGCAAATTTAGGGGCAGTCAGTAAGATTTTTGCAAGCCTAGATGGGAAAGACCGCTGTTCCTACCTTTTTTTCGCGATCGTGAAAAAGAGATAGAATTTGACATTATTGAATTCTAGAGCTAGGTTTAAATCACTAATTAATTCGAAGGGAAACAAAATGTTAACAAACAAAGCAATAATAGCCCGAATATGCGTTTTGGCCCTAATTTTCGGAGCAACTCTCTCGGCTTACCCAGTGCAAGCCGCTCATATCAGTTGTGGAGATGTCGTGACTTCATATACTAAACTGGAGGCAGATTTGACGTGCCTGGCTGGGTCTGGGATTGTTATAGGAAGCAATAATGTCACGGTTAACCTTAATGGTTACACACTCACCGGCGATCCGTCGGTAGCAGGTAGTTATGGCATAGATAACACTGGTGGTTTTGACAATATCAAAGTTAAAGACGGTAGTATTATCGGGTTTGAGCAGGGGATTCGAATGATAAATGCAACTGGTGTTAATATAAAAAACATGGAATTTTCCGGACAGACATCCAGCCACGCTATCGATATTAAACTCGGTGAGGATGTAAAGGTTAAGGATTCTTCGTTTGTCCTGCCGACTGTTTTTCTAGGACCAGAGGCAGTGCGTTTGCAAAGCGTGGATAATGTAAACATTAAAAATCTGGATATTGATGGCGGTTTTATAGGTATTAATTTCGCTTGCTCTCCTTGCACGGACCCGGAAACACCGACCACTGGGAATATAAAAAACAATTTAATCAAAGGTGCGTTTACTGGAGTATTAATTGCCAATAGCAACGATGCCTATGTGAAAAACAACACTATAAGAGACGGAGTTTCTGTAGTTTGCGGTTTTTGTGGTCCTTTGACCATCCCAGCTAGAGGAATTCACGTGGCGTTTCTTTCCAACAGCGGTACGAAGATTTCGGGCAATCAGGTGTTTGACAATGACGGGATCGGCATCAGAGCCTCAGGTGACGGGACGACCACTGGTTTGGAGGTTTCCAAAAACAATGTTCATGATAACGCTCTAGAAGGTATTCAACTATATGATACTCAAACATCTAAAGTCGCCAAGAACGATGTCAAAGATAACGGCTCGGATGGCATAGCACTTTTGGGCGGTTCCGCAGGGAATACGGTTGAAAAGAATATAGTCAGCGGTAGTGGAGGGTCGGACTTGCTCCATGATCTCACGAGCTCTCCTAATATTTGGAAGAAAAATACTTGTGGCACTTCATCAGGTGTAGACATTCCACCTTGCTGAGTAGTTGAACAAATTTAAAGACTGTAGTTTATTTAAAGCCCGGCTCATCCGGGCTTTAAAATACCCCTAAACTTGCTGATTGGCAAATTTAGGGGCAGTCAGTAAGATTTTTGCAAGGCTAGATGGGAAAGACCGCTGTTTCTACCTTTTTTTCGCGATCGTGAAAAAAGTGAATTAGTTTTTTTTATATCCTGAATTGGGGATCGACCGTTTCAGGGGATGGTGTGCCAACGGTGGGTGAATAAGCGACAACAAAAAAACCGCAGATCGTGTTCACGAACCTACGGTTTGGTTTCAGTTCCGAACATCCTCAGAACTTCATGGCATTCTTCGTTGGTTCGGATCGAGGCGCTCGGGAATGCCGTGGAAAATGTCTCGTTCGAGTTGACGATATGCCGAGTAGGTGTCTCGCTTGGGCTTCGGGAACTCCACTTGTCCCGGCGGGATAGCGTTGATGATTTTGAGAATCTCTGCTGATTCTGGAGCGTGGGTAGGTGCTGACGCTGTCACGAGCTCAGCTGTGAGAGAGACATGGGGCAATTTCGCCGTCGCCTCGTTGAACCGAGTGACCCAGTCTTCCGCCTCTGGACCCGTGCCGTCGAACACTACGATTCTGCCGGAGTATTTCACGACAACCAGTCGAGTCATGTAACCTTCTTGTTGCGATTTGATTAAATTATAACTTTATTAAAATACCAAGCAACACGGCTTAACTGCTAGACGTGACTTGATAAGTTTTTCGGGGGGCAAGAAGCGTGTTACAGCTTTTGGAATAAAAGAAAATTATTTTTTACCAATGACCATTAAGTTGCGATCGCAACTTAATGGTATAAGAGGGTAGAGGGTTTGTGGGTGAGGGTCATGGTCAAGGTGATCGTACACAGTTTTCTGCCAAGCAATAACCTCTGGCTCAACGCAGATAGTGTCTAAGATTACTGATGGAAAACGGCAAAATGATTCAGGTAAGCAATATCCTTTTGCTTTGAGATATT
>JAUYHE010000036.1 GCA_030690175.1 bacterium
AACTGGTAAAGCCCATGCTTATCTAGATCCTGGAACTGGTAGTTACATACTCCAGATCTTGGCTGCTGGCGTCCTTGGCGGTCTTTTTGCTGTAAAAACTTTTTGGAGAAGTATAAGAGGGTTTTTCAGCAATATATTTTCAGGAAAGAAAAAGACTGACCGCAAAAAGAAAAACGATGCCAAGTAAAAAAATCTCTTCTTCCTTCCGTGACCCCAGCGGTTTTTTGTTTACCAGCAACGGGCAACTTTATCGCCAAATAAACACCCAATACAAAGAAAATTACGAATTTTTAGCTAGGTCTGGCTTGCTTAAAAAGCTACAAGAAGAGAATTTACTAATCAACCACAAAGAAGCGGGTAGTAAACTTGCTCAAACGTCTGATGCCTACAAAGTAATCAAACCAGAAAAAATCCCCTTTATTTCTTACCCTTACGAATGGTGCTTTAGCATGCTCAAAGACGCCGCCTTGCTTACTCTAGAAATCCAAAAAACCGCTCTGGGTCACGGCTTGAGTTTGCGGGATGCCAGCGCTTACAATATTCAGTTTTTGCGTGGAAAACCTATCCATATCGATACTCTCTCCTTTGAAAAATTTCAAGAAAAACCTTGGGTCGCTTACAAACAATTCTGCCAACATTTCCTAGCGCCGTTAGCGCTAATGACTTATACGGACGTAAGTCTAAACAAACTTTCTCAACTTTTCATTGACGGTATTCCTTTGGATTTGGCATCCAAACTATTACCAACAAGAACACGGTTCAAGCCCTCTTTACTTATCCATATTCATTTACACGCTGCTAGTCAAAGAAAATATGCTGACAGGGGCCTGGCAAAGCAGCCGGTTGCGAAAAAATTTAATAAAAGATCATTCCTTGGTCTTATCGACAGCCTGGAGGGAGCAATAAAAGGTTTAAAATGGGAGCCGAAAGGCACGCAGTGGTCTGGTTATTACGAAGGCAATCTTAATTATTTGCCAGCTTCACTTCGCCACAAAGCAAACTTGGTGGAGGAATTTCTTGAATCAACAAAACCACGGACGGTTTGGGACCTGGGCGCTAATACCGGTCTTTTTAGTCGAATAGCCGCCGACAAAGGTATATTTACGGTTTCCTCGGATATTGACCCGGCAGCAGTGGAAATAAATTACAAAACCACCGTCGAAAAAAATGAAAAAAACATCCTACCTATTTTGATTGACCTCACCAACCCCAGCCCGGCAATTGGCTGGGAAAACAAAGAGAGAGATTCTTTTCTTTCTCGTGGTCCGGTTGACACCGCGTTGGCTCTTGCCCTGGTTCATCACCTGGCAATTTCAAACAACCTACCACTCGCTTATCTAGCCGAATTTTTTAGCTTGATATGTAAATCGCTTATTATCGAATTTATTCCAAAAGAAGATTCTCAAGTACAAAAATTGCTCGCTAGCAGGGAAGATATTTTTCCAAATTACAGCCAAAACGCTTTTGAAAAAGAGTTTAGCGCTCTTTTCAGCATAAAAAGATCTGAAAAGGTAAAAGGTAGTAAAAGAACTTTGTATCTGATGAGTAAAAAGGCAAACCCGTGAAGAAAACCAAAGGGATCGTTAATTCCAATAATTTATACCGCTCTTTTTCCACTCTTCCTTTTCACTGGTTGCTCTTTGCTATCTTTCCGATTCTTTTCTTCTATTCAAATAATATCAAGGAGCTTTCTTTGGATGTACTCGTGGCGCCGATTTTTTACACAATCGTCATTGCCACTATTATCTACTTAGTTCTAACCTTTTTGCTCAAAAATCTCCATAAAGCGGCAGCTGTATCCTCGCTTTTTTTTGTTCTCTTTTTCTCGTTTGGCCATGTCAAAACTTTTTTTCACGCGCAAGATCGTTTCCTACTTTTAATTTGGCTTATTTTTTTAATTACCGGACTTTATTTGCTGTTAAAAACGTCTAGAAATCTTGTCCGGCTAACAAATTTACTGAACATTGCTTCCGTTTTCCTGGTTGTTTTTTCCCTGGCAAATATTTCCTATTTCGAAATAGCCAACGGTAGAATATTTAAGTTTAGCGAGAACAACCCGAGCAATACCCAAAATACTTTGGCTAAGTTGAAAAAACCGGAAAACGCTCCCGATATTTATTATTTCATTTTTGACCGGTACGCTAGTTTTGGGACCCTTAAAGATTTATACAACTACAAAGACATAAGTGAATTTGAAAGTTACCTAACCAAGAAGGGCTTCTATATCCCCACTTACGGATACGCAAATTACCCTAGAACTTTTCTCTCTCTTGCCTCTTCGCTTAATATGGGATATGTAAATTATCTCACCGGCCAATTAGGCGAAAATTCAGGCGATGAAGCTACCGCTTATAAACTTTTAAAAAATTATAAAGTCCAAGCACTTTTAAAATCGGTCGGTTATAAATACATCCACGTTGGCAGCTGGTGGGAACCCACCCGACAAAACGACAGCGCCGATAAAAATTTCTTTTATAGCCCATTTCGATTTAGAGGTTTAAGCCTGGATGAATTTTCGACGAAGCTTATCGAAACCACCCTAGCTTCAGAATTTCTTAGTCGAACTTCCGTACAAGGAACCATCGAACCTCTTTACGGACGGACAAACCACCGTGAAAGTATCCTCTTTCAGTTCAAAACTTTGGAGGAAGAAGTAATCCCGAGCAAGGGTCCAAAATTTGTTTTTGCCCACCTGCTGGTACCTCACCCACCTTACGTACTAGACGAAAATTGCACACTCATTACGGAGCAGGATACCGAAAAAAGAAAAGAATCTGATAATTATTTGAATCAGCTTGCCTGCACCAATAAGAAGATTAAAACCTTAATTAATAAAATTCAGACCGAATCAAAAGGCTCGGCGATAATTATCCTTCAAGCCGATGAAGGTCCCGAAGGAGTGAAAAATAAATTAAGCCAAAAGTGGCAAGAGTCGTCTATTGACGCCATCAGGGAAAAAACCGGCATACTAAATGCTTATTATTTACCGGGAAAGAGTAAAAATGATCTATACCCATCAATCACTCCCGTAAACACGTTTAGAAAAATATTTAATCTGTATTTCGGAGCAAATTTTGATATATTAGAGGATAAAGTTTATGTCGTCGAAAGCAAAGAACATCCTTATAAAATGTTCGACGTGACCGAAAAATTAAGATAGCACGCTTCCTATTGTGAAACACAAGGTTTCTTAGTATTCTCGCGTGCTGCGCTAAAACTAAGCACGCCACCAAATCATTTAACGGTAACGCTCTTGGCTAAATTACGCGGTTTTAGTGCACGTAGTGCTCGCAAGACGAGAAAGTTGGCTTTCCTTAATTTACTTGACTGTAACGCTTTTTGCCAAATTTCTCGGCTTATCCGGATCAGCGCCCTTTTCCAAGGCGAGGTAGTACGCTAGTAATTGGGCGGGAACAACCATCGAAATTAGAGAGGCATCTCCCGTATCCTTCACCTCGATCCATTCGTCAAACACATCCGCTTTTTTCGATCCGATCCCAATGATAAAACCGCCGCGAGATTTTATTTCGGTGGCGTTTGATATGATCGCTTCATAGGTTTCATCACTTGGGGCGTAAACCAAGCAAGGAGTCCCGCGGCTTACAAGGGCAATCGTACCGTGCTTTAGTTCCCCGCCTGCCAAACCTTCAGTATGAATATAACTTACTTCTTTTATTTTAAGGGCGGACTCAAGCGCGGTTGAATACGACAGACCGCGACCAATCGTGTAAATATGTTCAGCCTTTGCTAGAAACTTGGCGGTTTTTTTTATTTTTTCCAAGTCACTTTTTCTTAAAAGTCTTTCGATCTCATTTGCGGACTGGCGCAACAGTCTTTTAGCAGTAGAAGTTTTTCCGACCAGAGAATAGGCTACTAAAAGTAAAAAGGCGATTTTGGCGACATAGGCTTTTGTTGAAGCCACTGCTATCTCGGGACCAGCGCCAAGAAGTACTTTAATATCTCCCATCCGGTAAATTGTTGAGCCTAAATTATTTACCACTGCCGCTATTTTTGCTCCCTTTTTGGCGGCCCTATTCAAAGGCTCAACCACATCAATAGTTTCACCACTTTGGGAGAGGGCAATTACTAAACTTTTTGGATTTAAAAAATCTTCTAAATAGTTAAATTCGGAAGCGACACTCGTATTGACGTGGTGGCCGGCTATCTTTGAAAAAAGATACGTGCCAGCAAGACAAGCGTGAAAAGCGGTCCCAGAGGCAATAAAAAAAGTTCCTCTGGCCGCTTTTATTTCCCTGGCCATATCAACCGCCGAGTCAGTGAGAACCTCAACGACCGAACGAATTACTTTTGGTTGTTCGTTAATTTCTTTAAGCATGAAATGCGCGTATTCTCCGGGCAAGGTATCGGCTACTTCCCCCTGCAGAGTCTGGATCTTACTCGCCACTTTTTTACCATTTTCTAGGGAGAAAACTTGAATACCCTTCTTATTCAAAACGGCCAGTTGCTGATCCTCAATAAAAATTGCTTTTTTGGTGTAGCTAATAAGAGCCGATGGGTCTGATGCGACGTAATAAGAACTATCACCAGCGCCAAGTACTAGTGGCGAACCGTTTTTGGCTACAACTATTTCTCCCTCTTGGGAAAGAACGGCAATTGCATTTAGCCCTTTTAACTTTTTAAAAGCACTTACTACCGCCTCTTTTAAAGGTTTCGTTTTTAACTCTTGTTCGATCAAATGAGCGATTACCTCCGTATCGGTATCCGAGTAAAACTCGTGCTTTTTTTCAAGTTTCTTTTTTAGACTGTTGAAATTTTCGACAATTCCGTTATGAACTACTGCTATTTGTCGATCACAAGAAAGATGGGGGTGGGCATTCGCATCTGTCACCATGCCGTGAGTCGCCCAACGGGTGTGCCCAATTCCAATATTAGATTTAAGATTTAGGACGTCAGATTTAAGAACAGCATTTCCAATCTTCCCTACCTGTTTCTCACAAACAATGTGTCGATCGTTGCCCACTGCAATTCCCCAAGAGTCATAACCCCTGTACTCAAGCAGCTTTAACCCTTCTAGAATAACGCTCGGGCTGTTTTCTAATTCACCAACGTAACCGAAAATACCACACATTTTCTTTACCTAGTCGAGATGTCAATAATTATTCTAGCTATCTTTCCGGAATCATGGCGCAAAAGCGTCCCAGCCGTCGCGATAGACCGAGCAATTACATTTTTAGCGAGCTTTTTTACCTCGTCCACATCCGCTTTTACAGGGTAGGCTTTTTCTTTTTCGTAACGTTTGACTAGTTTTTCCGGGATTGAACTGCCATTCAAGACAACATAGTCGATTTTGCCGTTTTCCAAATATGTTTTTATCTCTTTTACAAAATCGCTAGCAGCAAAGTTGTCACTTTCACCGTGTTTGGTCATCAGATTGCAAACATAAACCTTTTTTGCTCTTGAATAGTTTATTGAATCGACGATCCCATCAACAAGCAGGTTGGGAATCACACTGGTAAACAAATCTCCAGGACCAAGAACAATCACATCCGCTGTTTCAATTTCCCGCAAAACCTCTGGGTATGCATAAGCTCTCGGGTCCAGATAAACATAATCTATTTTTAGGTCCGGCTTTTCCTTACGAATATCTATATTTGTCTCGCCAACAATCTCGCTACCATCTTCCAAGCGAGCGACTAGGTTGGAGTTTGTTAAAGTAACTGGGTAGACTTTTCCGCGAACCCCAAGAATTTTTCCGGCCTCAACAATCGCTTTATCCGCCCCTCCAGTAATTTCAGCTAAGGCGGTTAAAAACAGGTTGCCAAAAGAGTGGCCTTCTAGTCCTTGGCCTTTTGAAAAGCGGTGGTTAAAAAGCTGTCGCAAAGTCAAAGAGGAGCGGTCATCTGGAGAAAGTGCAACGAGCGCTTGGCGAACGTCTCCAGGTGGAAGGTGTCCAAATTCGTCGCGCAGCCTTCCGGAGCTTCCACCCGAATCCATCATAGTTACAATGGCCACAATATTACTGGTATAAAACTTGAGACCCCGTAACAGGTTAAAAATACCCGTACCACCACCAAAAACGACTACCTTTGGTTCATGACGTTCGTTATTTTCCTTGCTTGATCGCTTCATATTTACATGCGCTTCTAACGAATAGAAACATTCTAGCAAAGCCTTGCTAGTTTATCAAGTCAAGCGGCTAAGCAAGCAATTATGTTATTTGATAGGATTTTTGTAGAAATCGATTGTTTTTCGTAGTCCTTCTTCCAGGGAAGTTTTAGCTTGCCAACCCACCTCTTGTTGAATTTTGTCCGCCGAGGTATACAAAGCCGATACGTCACCCTCTCTTTTGCCCAAATCAGCTACCGAAACCTTGTGGCCCACAAGTTTAAAAATTTCCTCAACCAAGCGGATCACTTTCGTACCGGTACCAGTTCCAACATTGAAAATCTGAAAACCCTCTAGTGGCAACACGGCTATATGAGCAGCGGCCAGGTCTTCTACGTAAATAAAGTCTCGCGTTTGTTCGCCCTTCCAATACAATGGAATCGGCTTGTGGGAAAGAGCCGCTTTGATAAAATTTGGTACCACGTGGGTCTCGGGGTTGTGTCGCTCGTTTGGCCCGTACGGATTAAAATAGCGCAGTAGCACCGCCGATAAGTTACTTTTTTCAAATTCTTTTTTTATCAAGTTTTCCATTTCTATTTTTGTTTGTCCGTAAGGATTGACTGCTTTTTTTACGGTAGACTCTTCGGTTAGAGGTAATTTATCTGGATCACCGTAAACCGTAGCCGATGAGGAAAAAATAATTTTTTTCACTTTAGCTTCCCGCATTGCTTCTAGTAAAATCTTTGTCCCGGTGACATTATTTTCCCAATATAAAGAAGGCTTTTGCACGCTTTCGGGAACCGTAATAAAGGCTGCCATGTGGATAACCGCATCAGCATTTTTTAAAGAGGCGATTAATTTATCTTTTTCGGAAAGTGATCCCAAAACAAATTTGGCTCGGGGGTCAACTAGTTCTTTAAAACCTCTGCTCAAATTGTCGTAAACCACTACCTCGTGGCCTTGATCTAACAATTGTTTTGTGACATGAGACCCGATAAAACCAGCCCCACCTGTTACAAGAACCTTCATAAATTTAAAGCCTTTATTTATTATACATAGGAACCATAGTCCACGAAGTGGTCGCAGAGCGCGAGAGTACCTAAACTTTGAGCGAAGCGAAAATTTTAGTTTCGAAGCGATCTCTAAAACCTGCTCCACCGGTTACTAGCACTTTCATAATCAAGAAATAAAAATATAATGTAATCTATTCTAGTTAGGGGCGACTCTTTCTTCGTCCGATAATGATTCTGACCGCAGGGTCTGTTTATTTAAACCATCGAGCCCTTTCTCAAACCTTAGCTTCACACTATTCCAAACAAATTCAGCAATATCGCCCGGTCCTAGTTTGGTCCTACCCCAGCTTCTCGCTCGAAAATCTATCGGTACTTCCTTGATTTTCGCACCCGCCACGTAAGCTCTATATAAAAGGTTCATTTGGAAAGAATAGCCCCGAACCTTTAACTTGTTTAGATTAATCTTTTCCAAAACTTGTTTTTTTATAGCCCTAAATCCGCTGGTACAGTCGCGGACATCGTCTATCCCAGCCAGATAGCGAGCAAAACGGTTTCCCCAACGGCTGTTCAATCTTCGGAAAAAATTCCAGTTTTTCGGTATCTTTCCACCCCGTACGTAGCGACTCCCAATCACAAAATCGGCTCCCTTTTCTATTTGGGCAAGCAACCTGGGTAGGTCTTCTGGGCGATGGGAAAAATCGGCGTCCATTTCTACCAGCACGTCTGGGTTTAAATTTTTTAGCGCGTACTTAAAACCACGAATGTAAGCTGCCCCAAGACCTTGCTTTTTTCCGCTTAAAAGATGGACGGCTTGGTTTTTCCCAGCAAGATCTCTGACTATTCCTCCGGTACCGTCGGGGCTATTGTCATCTACTACCAAAGACTCAAGATCGTGCGGAAGAAAAGTAAACACCTGCATCAATTTATCGATAAGGGGTTTGATGTTTTCTCGCTCATTGTACGTGGGGATAACAGTGACGATTTTCACAACAGGATCATAACTTCTTGCTTATTTTTTGTCAAAAAAAACCCCGCACTTCAGTTACCTTCAGAGCGGGGTTTGGGTAACACCCGCCCAAGATATTAACAGCAAAATTTTTTGTGTCAACCCCCGTTTTCAAAATTTTGAATTTCGAATTAAAAATTATTTTGATATGGATTATTCAGGCTCAAGATGATAGAATACTAGATCTATGTTTAAGTTTCTAGGTAATCTTCTTGATTCCAACGAGCGAGAAATAAATAAGCTGAAACCTACTCTCGAGAGAGTAAATTCGTTTGAAAAGGCTATAAAAAAACTTCCTGACGAAAAGCTGAAGGCAAAAACAGACGAATTTAGAAAAAGACTAAGTAAAGATGCTTCCTTGGAAGATATTCTTCCCGAAGCTTTTGCCATCGTTCGAGAAGCGGCAAACCGCACCATTGGCCAGAGACATTTTGACGTCCAGGTGATGGGTGGGATCGTTCTCCACAGCGGAAAAATCGCCGAGATGAAAACTGGGGAAGGAAAAACTTTGGTATCGACTCTACCCCTTTATTTGAACGCATTATCAGGCCGGGGTGCCCACTTGATAACGGTAAATGACTACCTAGCTCGGCGTGACGCCGAGTGGATGGGACCGATTTATCATTTTCTTGGTCTATCCGTAGGTGTAATCAATCACGAAAAATCATATTTATTTGACCCAAATCCAAAGACACCGAAAATTAACGAAGAAACCATAAAGATGGATCCAGAAAGCTCTTTATCGCCCGAGGAAGAAGGCTTGGGAGTCGGTAAATTTCTCCGTGAGATAGGTCGGCAAGAAGCGTACGCCACTGATATTACTTACGGTACCAACAATGAGTATGGATTTGACTATCTCCGTGACAATATGGCTAGTGACCCAACCGAAATAGTGCAGCGACCTCTCCATTACGCTATCGTCGACGAGGTAGATTCCATATTAATTGACGAAGCCAGAACCCCGCTTATTATCTCTTCACCAGCTGCAGAAGCGACCGACAAATATTATGAATTTGCCAAGCTTGTGGATCGATTGGTCAAAGATACCGACTACTCTCTGGATGAAAAAATGCGCACTGCCAACCTCACCGAACTTGGAATTTCCAAGGTAGAGAGGACGCTGGGCGTCCCCAATTTGTACGAACGTGATTTTGAAACAGTCCATCACATCGAAGAAGCTCTGAAAGCCAAAACTCTTTATCACAAGGATAAGGATTATGTTGTCCGCGAAGGTGAAGTCATCATTGTAGACGAATTCACTGGCCGGCTTCTTCCGGGTAGAAGGTATTCGGAAGGCCTGCACCAAGCAATTGAAGCAAAGGAAGGCGTAGCAATACAGCGAGAAAGTCGTACCCTGGCAACCATATCTTTTCAAAACTACTTTCGCCTTTATGAAAAATTAGCTGGTATGACCGGTACAGCCGCTACCAGCGCGGAGGAATTTAATAAGGTGTACCACCTAGACGTAATTGTAATTCCTACTAATAAACCCATGATCCGTAAAGACTTCCCCGACTTCGTTTATAAAACTGAAAAATCAAAATGGCAGTCAGTCGTCCACGAAATCGAAGAAAAACACTTCCGCGGTCAACCAGTTCTAGTAGGTACTACTTCAATTGAAAAAAACGAGCTTTTGTCAGATTTTTTGAAACGAAAAAAAATTACCCACGAGATTTTAAATGCTAAGAACCACGAACGTGAGGCTCACATTATTGCGGGCGCCGGCCAAAAGGGAGCCGTCACCATCGCTACCAACATTGCCGGTCGTGGCGTGGATATAAAACTTGGTGATGGGGTAGTAAAACTAGGCGGGCTACATATTGTCGGCACGGAACGACACGAGGCGCGCCGGATTGATAATCAACTCCGTGGTCGTAGTGGTCGACAAGGTGATCCAGGCAGCAGTCGATTTTTTGTTTCTCTTCAAGATGATATCATGCGGCTTTTTGGTGGCGACGCAGTGGCCTCTATCATGGACAAGTTGCGGATCCCAGATGACGTACCGATCGAAAACGCCATGGTCAGTAAAGCCCTTGAAGGCTCCCAATCTCGAGTCGAAGGTCACAATTTTGACATCCGCAAAAGGCTGGTGGAGTACGATGACGTTCTAAATAAGCAGAGAGAAGTGATCTATAGTTTACGTAGGCAAATTTTAGATCTAGGCAGTAATTTAGAAGCAAAAGAAAAACCAAGTGACAGTAAGCTGCGGGAAATGGTCTTGGAAAAAATTCACCACGAAATCGAAAGCCAGGTTGATTTTTCAAAAACCGAAAGCGGTGCGCTAGATTTTGAAAGAATCGCCAATGAATTTTTCAGCATTATCCCTTTTGACGAAACTTCAACCAAACAAGTAAGAGAACGGGTCGAGATTCTTTCTGGAGAAGAAAAGGTAAAAGAATTTTTGACTGGTCTTGTTGATCAACTTTATGAGGCCAGAGAAAAACAGTATGGACCTCTCATTACTCGCCAAATAGAAAAGCTGGTCTTGCTAAATACCATCGACTCTCTTTGGGTAAACCACCTAGAAGATGTTGACTACTTACGCGAAGGAATTGGCTTGCGTGGCTACGCTGCCCGTGATCCACTTATAGAATACAAAGGAGAGGCTTTTAAACTTTTTGATGGCCTTATGCGCGCGATTGATTATGATGTAGTCCACCGTATCTTTAAAATTCAAGTTGCACCGCCAGAGCAGCACCCGGCCCAACCACACCAACACCAACCTATACATGGTTCTCAAACCTCTACATCTGGATCGCCTGTTGTCACTTCTCAATCTGAATCTTCAAGCCCAGCAGACCAACAACCTAGAAACCTAGAAACCTTAAAAAAGATTGGCCGCAATGACCCTTGTCCCTGCGGCAGCGGCCTTAAGTACAAAAAATGTGGGCTTGTGAACAGCCCGACACATCAAGAAAATATGGCCAAGGCTAAAGCCTAAAACTCTATTAATTTCAAATCTAGAAAATCTCTTTGTTTTAACCTATAGGCTTGTTTCTGGTCTTAATTATTGATACAATACCACGCAACTTTAAAGAAGGAGGGTTGGAGATGTTTCCACCCAAGGTTATCGGGTTCGTGGGAAACCAAAGTAAGATGGTCCAAAGCATCTACGAACCTCTCTTCATCGAGGCGGGTTACGAGGTGATCGGATCGGATATACTCGACCCATCAGGGTTGAGTAACGAGGAAGTAGTGTTGAGAGCCGATGTCGTAATCTTCTCAATCCTGCCTCTGGACAACGTTGCTCCAGCAATGAGAGAGCAGATCAGAAATGCCCGACCAAACACTCTCTGGCTACACGGAAGTTCTGTCCAACAAGTCAGAGATAATTCAATCGGAGAGGTTCTGCTCGACGTTGATCTTTGGAACCGAGGGGTGGATACAGGTTTTGTCCACTTCATGATTGCCCCAACTGTCAAATCAATCCGAGGACAGGCGATTGTCGCAGGCTTTCCCAACCCAAGACCAGTCAACCCAGGTTGGCAGCCTTGGCTTGAAGGAATACTGCTTGCCAAAAAGGCAAAGGTCTTCCGCAAGACAATCGAAGAACACGACGAACTGACAGAAGGCTCCCAACTCATACCAATGGTTATGGCGGTGGCAACCGGTATGGTCTGGCAACGCCTAGGCATTGACGTTTCCGAGATGCTTCGAGTAGCGGGAGCTCCTGCAAGACTTCAGGCTTTCGGCTCGATCAGAAGCCTTGGTGCACAAGACGTGGTTTCGGAGATCATTACGAGACATCCGGAAGGACCCTCTGTCCTAAGGACTCTCGTTGAGGTCTTCACAGACCTAGCCGAGTGGGTAGAAAACAAACAGGTTGGTGCAATTGCTTCAGAAATGAAGCAGGCTCGAGAAAGAATTGATGCCGCTGACCTAGCAAAAATTCTTTCAACTACTGACTGGCTCGTCCGTGTCCTTGGAGATCTGAATGGTGGTGCCGTTGGGTTCAACTTCACCAACGAGCAAAACCAAGTGGGGCTGCTCGGCAAAGTGCTGACCCGTTTCGATAACCACGAGGTGGATAAGACGACAACAACCGCCCAGAGACTTCCAGATGGAAGTGCCCAATTCTTCGTTGGTGTCGAATCAGACCTTGACGATCCACGTGTGAGGGCCGCCGAGAGAGAAGTTCTTGAAGAACTTGGGGCAGAAACTGTAGAAGACGACTTTACTCTTTAGTTCCAAGAGACAATCGCTAGAACAACATAGCAAACAAGTGGCAGGAGTGTATCAGCACACACCGCCACTTTTTTCATTTTTGAATCTATATGTGTACCATTACACTAGCACTTCAAGAAATGCGGATTAATTAACAGTCCAAGTCATAAAGGATAATCCACATTCTTGCGAGATTTTCGCTTGTTCTGATGATCTATCTTCTCAGAACGACTACAATCTCTTAAAAAGAGTGGTTTAATAAACTCCCCTACTCATCAAGAAAATTTAGCCAAATCTAAAGCCTAAATTCTCTTACTTTCATATACTCTTTTTTGCATATATTTTTGTGTCAGCCGGCTGACACAATTTATAAGCATTTTTGAAGCTAGTTTTTAATAAATCTTGATCTCTTTTCCTTATATACATAAGGGGGCAAATGAATTTTTATATAGTTCTCCAAAAAACCTGCTGCTTAAAACCAACACTATCTTTAACTACCAAATGTAGATTGACAATAAAATACTTATGTAATATAGTGTATTACATCATGAAACCTACAACCTCAAGAAAAATCTTAAATGTGTCTATATCACCTCTTATTGAGATCCAGGTGACCTCTATTGCAAAACAAGATCAGAAAACTAAGAGTGAAGTAGTGCGCGATGCTATACGCGAATATAGTCTTTCAAGATCCCTACGTGAAATCTACGACTATGGCAGAAAACAAGCACAGGGTCTAGGCATCGAAACCTACGAAGATATTGAAAAAATCGCCGGCTAATGAGAGTAGTTTTTGATACTAACGTTCTAATTGCCAATGCTTTAAAAGATGGTTTTACTAGAGAACTGCTTAATCTAGCAATCACCGGCACTATAGATCTCCTAACCTCCGAACCAATTATCTCCGAGCTAGAGGGAAAACTTAAAACTAAATTTTCTTGGGAAGAGTTAAGGCTAAAGCAGTATATTAATACCATCCGGGAAATCGCTTTGGTTATCGAACCTAAAGAAAAAATAACTGTTATAAAAACCGACCCCAACGACAACAAAATTCTTGAGTGTGCGGTTGCTGGAAAAGCTAATCTAATCGTCTCGGCAGATAGTGATTTAATAAAACTTAAATCATTCCAAGGTATTGGGATAGTTCATCCCAAAACTCTATCCTGGACCTTTCCTGAGTATTTTAAAAAGAACAAATCTTAAAAAGCGAGTGGTTCATTTTATTCTAATGTCGTACCATTAAAACAACATTTCAAAAAATGTGGTGTTATAAATAGCCCGACACACCAAGAAAATTTGGCCAAACCTGGTGCCTAAAATTACTAAATTTCGTCCCCATTATAAGTCAAGACTTTGGGAGATTCGGTACTTATTACCTCCGTGGGGAGACTGTTAAACCTGTTTATAACCTAAGCTGCTCAAGAAGCGGGCTACAGGTAAAATCTTAATTCCTCTAAATGTATCTAACTCCAGAAGTTCTTTATCTCCTGTAAATATGTACTCGCACTTCCCATCAACTGCGGCTTCTAAAACTCTATTGTCGTCAGTATCTTTTAAGATATTAATTGTCATTTCTGGTTGTACTATTATGAAAGATTTTTTGATTCCTTTTTCAATTCTTGTTAAATGGTGAATCAGCTTAGGAAACTTTTTACTTATAACTTCTCGGAATTCTGCTAATAGTATTGGAGATGTCACTCCTTGAATCTTTTTTTGTAAAGCCAATAAAAAAACTTTCCTCGGTCCGCCCCCAAAACCTATTGCTGAAATTAAAATGTTGGTGTCAAGAAGAACTTTAACGGGATCTTTGCTTGTGCCTAAATTCATAAACTATTTTATCCACTTCTTCCTCGCTTTTAACCCCCATTTCTTTCATTGCCTTCTCACCAAATCTAAAAACCTGTTCCCACTCCCCTCTTTCTTCGATATATGTTCTCAAAGATTCACGAATCAATTCGCTACGGCTACGGTATTCTTTTTTTGCTATCTCATCTGCTTTCACCACTAGCTCTTCTGGCAAGGCAATATTAAAAGTTTTAACTTTCATATACAATTATTGTATATAAACCATATGGCGTTGTCAAGATTGCGGATTGTATCAGTAACCTCTTATTATTCCTAAGAGACAAATAGCGTGTGTACCATTAAACAAGCATTTCAAGAAGTGTGGTTCAATTGGAGCTCCCCAGCATAATAACTAATCCCATTTTGTGAATATACCCTTGATTGACAGGCAGCCGCAAGTTTAAGATAATTAGCGCCTAATGATTTCCATTATTATCCCCGCGTTTAACGAGGAAAAAAGAATCGGCGTCTCGTTAGAAAAACTAAGTCGTTTTTTAAAAACGAGGAAAGAAGACTTTGAAGTATTAGTGGTCGATGACGCTAGTACCGATAATACCAAGAGGTTTGTCGAAACTTTTAAAACAAAAATCCCCAATCTGCGTGTTTTACGCTTGGAAAAGAGCCCTTATGCCGGGAAAGGGCTTGCGGTAAATAGAGGCGCGTTAACTGCCAAGGGTAGTATTGTAATTTTCACCGATGCTGATTTTTCTACTCCGGTCACGGAAATTGATAAGCTCTTGGAAAAAATTAAATCCGGATATGACATTGCAATTGGCTCCCGGGCTCTTGATCGCTCCTTAGTTAAAAAGAGACAGAGTCCTTGGCGCGAGCTAATGGGTCGTGTCTTCAACGTATTAGTTCGCCTGTTAGTCGTACCTGGAATTGTCGATACTCAATGCGGGTTTAAAGCCTTTAATATGGCAACTTGCAAAATTTTATTTGAAAACGAGCGTATTTTTGACTTTGGCTTTGACGTGGAACTACTTTTTCTCGCCAGAAAAAAGGATCTAAAAATCGCTGAAGTTCCCGTGTATTGGCACAACGATCCGGCTAGTCGAGTCCACCCAATAAAAGATGCGTTTTCGATGTTTTTGGATTTGCTAAAAATTCGCTTCTTTCACGCTGAAAAGAAGGGGTCTGTGGTTAATCGAGCCTTTTATTATCTTTATCACTACCGTACTTTTTTCATGTTCTCCACTGTTGGGGTGAGTAACACTATCGTCGATTTTGGACTTTTCTATGCTTTGACTAGGACGGCGAAAATGGATTTACTCATCGCCAACCCAATATCGGTGGAGACCGCGATAATTTGGAGTTTCTTTTGGAACAACCTTTGGACATTTTCGAAAAGAAAAAACCAAAGACCGTTAGTTATTCGTTTCTTTATCTTCCAATTTGTTTCGCTTGGAGCCTTGATTTTATCTCAAGATGTTTTATTTACTCTTAACAAGTTTTTCGGTGTCTTTGACCTTTTCGCAAAAGCGGCTACGATACCGGCTGTATTGATCTTTAATTATTCTCTGAACAGCCGTTGGACGTTTAGGGACCTAAATCATGGTCGAGGAGTTTGGTATTTATACACAGCTTTTATTTTGCTGTTTTTAATTATTTATTATCTAATAAGTAACTAGATATAGTAGTGATTACTCTAGGTTCGAAGAACCTACATGACGCGAAGCGACATATATCGGCGATATTATTACATTAAATCAACCCAGCAATCAAAAACCTCATTAATCTTCCATCTTGACGAAACCAACATAAAACCGATAATATATTTTTGAGGACTACCTTTTAACAATTTTTGGCGAAGGGAGGTGAAAAAAATGGATCCTCGCGCAATCCGCGCCGGTGTTGGTGCTGGCTTTGTGGCCTTACTAGCCGGAGCAGCTTTAGGAACATACGGTGGCTGGTCGGCAGTTTTCTCCCTAGCTCCAAATGATTTTGGTGTTTGGCTAGTAGCTTTGGCTCTTAGTGTCTTCATCACTTACGTTTACGGCTACTGGTTTAATGCATTTCTACCAGGCGGTGCCGTCGTTCGCGGTGCCCTCTTTGGAGTACTGGTTTGGATCTTGATGCTTATTTTGGGAGGAGTCTCTGCTTTCTTCAAAGAAGCAACGTATCCAGACCCAACCGGACCAACTGTGTTTTTGGCATTAGTACTTCACCTTGTTTGGGGTAGCGTGCTTGGAACACTGTACGAAACTAGGTAAGGAGTACAGTCGGTCTTATTTTTAACTAAATACCAGACTACAATTTTTTTGACTACCTATTTTTGTGGTGGGTTTTTGTTTTGATTTATCACCTCTAATTACTTTTCCCTTTTCCCTTTTTTGCGTATTTTAGAATTTGTAAAACACTAAAAATGCTATAATCGCTTCGATTACATCTCGCGCTTGTATCTCTGGCGAGATATAATTTACGCGACCTATGGAACAATTGATACAAAAACTAAAAACTTTAGAAAAAAGGCTTTTCTCTCTTGAGAAAAAATTGAATATTGGTCAGAAAATCAAAGATCTTGGTCAGCTTGACACAGAAAGCGCGAAAAGCGATTTCTGGACTGATATTAATAAAGCTACCAAAACAATGTCCAAAATTTCTTTTCTAAAACAAGAAATTGAAAATATCAACAACCTAAAGGATCGCCTCAAAGATGCCTTGGCACTAGCTGACTTGAAAACCCAGGATATGACTCCAGATCTAGAAAAAGAGGCTGCCCGTATCGAGCAGCAAATCGCGGGATTTGAATTTTCTCTATTTTTGTCTGGCGCATATGACGCAGGTAGCGCCCTGCTCTCTCTTCACGCGGGCCAAGGTGGCGTCGAAGCCATGGACTGGGCACAGGTGCTGTTGCGGATGTACTTGCGCTTTTCCGAAAGAAAAAATTGGAAAACTTCGTTAATATCCGAAACGCGTGGTGAAGAAGCGGGTATAAAGAGCGCGACAATTGAAATTGATGGCCTTTATGCTTACGGGTATTTAAAAAATGAGGCTGGTACTCACCGCTTGGTTAGACAGTCTCCTTTTAATGCTGACCACCTGCGTCAAACTTCGTTTGCGCTTGTTGAGGTACTTCCCGTAATTGAAGAGGCCAAAGACGTTTCTATTTCACCAGATGACTTGGAAGTTGAAACCTTTCGCGCCTCTGCGCCAGGTGGGCAAAACGTCCAAAAAGTAGAAACTGCCGTACGTATTCGCCACAAACCATCCAAAATCGTTGTAACAGCTCAATCAGAGAGAAGCCAGGCGCAAAATAAAGAAAACGCGCTAAAACTGCTACGTGCCAAACTTTTTAGTTTGCAAGAGGAAAAAAGAGAAAAGGAGCAAAAAAAGCTCAAAGGTGAATTTAAAACTGCCTCTTGGGGCAATCAAATAAGAAATTACGTACTTCACCCTTATAAGCTCGTGAAAGACCTTCGTACTGGAGTTGAAAGTAACGACCCCCAAGCTGTTTTGGACGGAGAAATGGAAAAATTTATCGAAGCCGAGGTTAAACTCAGTAACCAGTAATCCGTAGCCAACTATTATTGGATATGCCAATAAATCGTCTGCCAACCGTTGTTGTGATTAATCGCTATCCCCTTACCTCTAGTACCAGTCAACCAGCAAACGCTTGAATCGTACGATAAATAAGCCACCCCATCTCTAGCTGCATAAATCGGTGCTCCGTAATATTTATACATATCGATACCGTTGTGTCCTGGCATACCAAAATTATTCATGTACCACCAGTAATTCTCACCAAACCATTGACTAACGGTAGGATTATCCTCTGGCCAACGCAAAGCGCCAGAATCTAGATACGGTTTTGGATTAACCGCCGCCCCGCCAATATAAAGTCCGAAATGAACGTGAGAACCAGTTGAACAGCCTGTGTTGCCTTGAAAAGCAATTACTTCACCTCGACTTACTGGCCCAAGACGGACACCACCACCACCTAGCGCCCGGGAGATGGCTTCTATTTCGCTTTGGACCTGGGCTAACAACCGTTGATATTCTTGTTCGTTATTTTTGGTTACACCAAGAATATATTGTCTTGAACCCTGTTGAGCGGCTAGGTCTGCTTGTTTCTTTTCTAGATCCGCTTTGAGCTCCTCCTCTTTAGCCTTTTTACTTTCCAAAGTGGCTTTCTGATCACTATATTCCGCCTTTAAATCCTCCAAACTTTTAAGCAGCTGCAGGTCCTGTTCTCGAACGACTTCGGTGTATTTTTGGCGGATCAAGTAATCATTAAAGCCGTCTGACCCTAGAAAGGTATCTACTGACCCAACAAAACTTTGTTTGTAAATGGTGCGCAGCCGCAGGTTGGTTACTGACTGGGTAAAATCCAAATCTTCCCGGGTTTTGTCTAGTTTCGCACTTACATCTTGGATATCGCCGGCCAGTTGACCCAGACGAGTTTTGGTTTCTTCTACCTCCAAACGCGTTAGCTCTATTTGATTGTCAAGATAGTCAATTTCTGAAGCTAGGCTTTTTTCCTGATTTTGGGCATCTGCGATTTTCTTGCGGAGCTCTTCTTGTTTGCGCAGATTAGCGTTCAGCTGATCCATCAACCCACCGCTATTTGCCTCCGGCTCTTTGGTGTTTTGATAGTGGGCAAAGGCGCCGCTAGCGGCCGTTAAAAGAATAATTGATAAAATGAAACTAACTAGTTTCTTCATGGCAGTTTATACAGTCAAGTATTTTCTAGTAGCAAACGATGAACCAATCACACCGATAAGGGTCCCGGCAACGAGTTCAAAAAGCAGCAGGTACAGAAACACACTTTGACCGGTTGGTAAAATTGGTACCCCCGAAAAAATTCTTTGTAAATTAGGCGATATCCAGGTGAAAATTCCCCAGAGAAACGCGGTCGCTACTAGGGCACTAAACGCACCGTAAAATATTCCTTCGAGGATAAAGGGAATCCGGATATACCAGCTGGTAGCTCCAACCAGTCTCATTATTTCTATCTCGTCTTTATGCAGCGAGATATTTAGACCGACCACGATCAAGGTTGTCAAAAAAGCCGTGGCCAAAAGGAACAAAACAACCGCTCCGCCAATATTTCGCAAAGCGCGCGTCCAATTGGTTAGCGTCTCCACAATGTTTTTTTGAAACACCACTTCTTCCACCGCCGAATCTTTTTTTAAGATTGAGGCTGCTTTTGACAAATCTTCTAATTTATAAGTGGAGACTTCGATACTTGCCGGTAAAACGTCTGCCGTTACAAATTCAGTAAGAAGCGGTTCGTCTTTATTTCTCTCCTTGTATATTTTTAACGCCTCTTCCTTGGAAACGTATCGAGTTTTGGAAACTATCCGACTGGTTGTTAAATCATCCTGAATACCCTTTACTTTTTCGATACTAGTACCGTCTTTAAGAAAAGCGGTGACCGCTGGTCGGGATTCAAAATAAGAAAGGAGGGTGTTTGAACCAATACTTGCCAGAATAAAAGCACCCACCACAAAAAAAGTAAGAAACATTACTAAAAAGGCGGCCAGGGCGTGGTAGGGGTTCCGACTTATTCTGGTAATTGCAATTTTTACGAGTCTCTGCAGGTTTCTCATTTCACTATTTTTTCTTTTCGCTCACTCGCCTTTGTTTTCTTTTGCTTCGTGTCGTTGACGATCCGGCCCTCGGCAATTTCCAAATTTCGGTGCGGCAAGCTAGAAGTAATGTCCATATTGTGACTAGCCATTACTACGGTCGTACCCAGACTGTTGAGACGATCGAGTAGTTTCATCACTTCCCAGGCGCTAGCTGGGTCCAGGTTTCCGGTTGGCTCGTCAGCCAAAATTACCTCGGGCCTCATCACCATCGCCCGAGCAATCGCGGTACGCTGCGCTTCGCCGCCAGAAAGCTGATACGGAAAATTACTAGCTCTTTGATCTAGATTTACTAAAGAAAGCGTTTCACGAGTAGACTTTTCGATTTCATCATCATCTAAGCCTATTATTTCCAGGGGAAAGGCCACGTTTTCAAATACGGTTCTTTGCGGTAGCAGTTTAAAATCTTGGAAAATAGTCCCGACGCGGCGCCGCAGATCGGGTACTTGTCGGGTAGGAATCTTGTTGATTTCCAATCCGTCAAAAAAGACACGACCGGCACTTGGCATTTCCTCTCGGATAATTAATTTTAAAAGCGTTGATTTACCCGCTCCCGAAGGACCAAGTAAAAAAACAAACTCACCGGTTTCAATTTCAAATGAAATATCAGCCAATGCCGCCAGCGAGTTGTAACGTTTCGAAACTTCGTGGAAAGCTATCATATGGCAGACCCTCGTTAATTAAACTTGGTATTATTTAGATTAGCAAATCTAAGCCTAAAAAACAACCCCGTAGTAGTTGGATCAACGATTGACAAAGCTAACTAGCTTACGGATAATGAGCCAAAATGCGAGTGGTCAAAATTTTCTTAAGTTTAATAATAGTGACGATATTTGGTTTTTTGCTGGGACAACCTACAAGGGCTGCCACCTCAACCGTATTAATAAATGAATTTGCGGCGGTTACTTCTGGAACAAGCGTCGACCCGGATTGGGTGGAGCTTTATAACGATTCGAATTCGATTGTTTCTTTAGAAGGTTGGCTGTTAAGAGATCTCACTGAAACAAACAAAGTTTCCCTAACCGGCTGCATATCCCCAAATTCTTTCCGTAAATTTAATTTTTATACCAATAGATTGGATAATGGCGGTGATCTTATACGACTTTTTGATCAAAACGGCAGTTTAGTAGATTCTATTGAATATTTTTCAGAAGATATTCCAAAACATGAAAAAGGCGGTTCCACGGGAAGAATCTCAGATGGGAATAACAGTTGGGAGGTTTTTGCTAACCCAACCCCAACTAACTCCATTTGTGCAACTATAACCGGAGGAACAACCAGCCCGTCATTAAAAGTTTCTCTTTCAGAAGTCTACCCCAATCCAGAGAAAGGTGGTGGAGAGTGGGTGGAAATCTACAACCCGGGTTCAACCAAATTAGACCTGACAAACTGGAAACTTACGGATGCGGCTAATCACGTGAAAGCGCTTTCAGGAGAAGTTGGGCAAAAATCATATAAAGTTTTCAACTACCCTAGTGGTTGGTTGAACAATAACGGCGAAACGTTAAATTTGTTAGATTCAGCCGGGAAACTGGTAGAAAAATACAGCTTTGGCCCCAGTGAAAAAGGGTTCGCCTGGGCTAAAGATACCACCGGTATCTGGCGGCTGACGATTACTCCTACACCTGGTTCAGCTAACAAAATCACTGGGACAAACTCGACAACAGCTGCCAACGCTTCGTCTGGAAAAGAAAGTGCTGGTTTTGCTTCGACCGGAATAGAACCTACTTTAGATTTTCTGGCTGACACTTTTCAGTCTGACTCGCCAAGTGACTTTTCTAATTCAAATAGTGAGGGTAAGAT
>JAUYHE010000010.1 GCA_030690175.1 bacterium
AGAAATTGCGGGAATGTTATTAAAGGATAATCATGATCTGATCCACAAAGCGGTCGGCTGGATGCTACGGGAAATAGGAAAAAATTGTAGTGAAAGGGCGCTAACCGACTTTCTCGACAAACACGCGGCCACTATGTCGCGAACGATGCTGCGCTACGCCATCGAGAAATTTCCTGAAGAAAAGAGGCAAAAATATTTAACTAGGACGTCTTGAACCCTCAAGCTATTTATAGAAAACTTAAATCATTAGATCTCTTTTTCGAAAAGCAACGATACTTAAAATGAGAAACACGAGAGAAATACAAGCAAAGAAGAAAACGCTAACCCAATCCAAACCGTTCACAATTGGATTATTTGCCGTGTAATGATAAAAGGGTGATATTTTTTGAATTTTCTCAAGAAAATCAACGATTGGGGCTAGAGCATTAATAAAAAAAGTCAAAACTGCGACAGCAGTGGTCAACCCAATCGCTATACCCTTGCTGCCGGTAAAACTACCAATTAACAAGGCTAAAGTTCCAAAACTAAGCGATAAAAGAAAGAGGCTAAGAGTCACGGCGATGAGTTTGTCTAAGGCGATGGTGATGTCCACAAATTTGATTCCGACAAATAGACCCAGAACTACTACAACCGAGAGGAAAAGAAGACCGCCAATTAAAGCGCCCCATTTTTCTAAAACAACCCGGCTTCGTCTTATTGGAGTAGCCAGAAGAATGTCCAATGTACCTTTTTCCTCCTCACCGGCGATAGCACTACTACCAACTCCAATTGCGTAAAAGAGAAACAGTAATGGCAGCATTTGGGTGTAAACCTCACTGCTAATATAGCCTACCGGACTAGCGTAATCGGACTCCCCAATAAAGGCCGCCCTAAAAGCTTCCGGCATCTTTTCGATATACTCGTTCAAGGCTTGGGCGCTTTCCTGAACACTTGGATATATTGCCATATACAAGGCAATTAAACCCACGAGTCCAACTATCCAGAAAATGAAGGATTTTCTCTGCGTTTTTAATGATTGGATCAATATTTTAGGCCACATTTTTATCCTTTTTATAGTAATCCAAAAATACCTGTTCTAGATCTGCTTCCTGAGTTATCAGGTTTAGAACCTCATATTTTGAAATTTTTTTAATAAGTGGGTCAAGAGAACCCTCTACCTTGCAATGAGCTATATTTTCTTCGACCTGCAACTCTCTGATGCCTTTGATACCTTGGAGATCCGAGGCCTTTACCTCCTTTGTAAATTGTATTTCTAAGGAACGCACGGCCCGTTTTTTTAACGTCTCGATCTCCTCAGTTACCATCAATCTTCCTTCTTTAAGTATACCGACACGATGACACATTCTTTCGATTTCGGGAAGAACGTGAGAGGAAATGAAAAAAGTGCTGCCGGCTTGGTTTACTTCGGAAACAAGGTCGTAAAATTCTCGTTGAATCAAAGGATCCAACCCCGTAGTTGGTTCATCCAAGATCAGAAGTTTTGGCTCGTGCATAAAAGCGGCGATAATGGCTATTTTTTGCTTGTTTCCGTGCGACAAAGATCTGATCGGTTTATTTAAATCGACCTGCAACCTAGTCGCCAACTTCTTAACATACTTCCAGTCAACTCCGCTCTGTAGACTCGCTTGAAATTTTAAATGATCCTTACCCGATAAAGTATCGTACATGTGAATTTCGCCGGGGATGTAACCAATATCACCTAGGATAGAGGTACTTTGTTTTTGGGGATCCTTACCAAAAACTGTCATTGAGCCCCCGGTAGGATTAATAAAATTTAGGAGAAGCTTGATAGTCGTAGATTTGCCAGCACCGTTCGGTCCCAGATAACCAAATACCTCACCCTCGTGAACGGCTAGATCAAGGTCCATTACTCCTACCTGCTTTCCGTAATATTTAGTAAGCTTGCTGGTTTCAATTACGCTAGAAGAGTCCATAGCAACTCCCTATTTTTGCAGAAAAACGGGTTTTAGGCAAGGGCACATCGTCTAGAAAATAAATAAGATACTTGATCCAAGAAATTTGCGTCCCGCCAAGCAAATTTGGAGCCCCTGAAGGGAGTCAGGGGCGAAGAGAATTGAGGCTTGGCTTATTTTCTGCTAACCCACAGAACCAACAAGCCGTCGCTAGGAGAAAGTTGAGTTGCGCGGGATTATCGACATTGTGAGGGATGTAGGGAATCCACTCTCTATCTTCGGCCTCACTATGTCTCCAATCATCTAGATCGATATCGTACCCACAAGCGTTTCCAGGGCAGCTCCAGGAGCGCAATCCATACGTACTATCTGCGGAAACGTAACTATGCTCTAAAATCCAATCGCCAAAGAAATCTCTGGCTCTGGCAACCAGATTTTTTTGAATTGCATCGATCATTTCTCCCGAAAGGGTCTTAAAGTACTGAATCACGCTGATGTGAATCCACACACCCGCGACCGATCCGTAAGACTCTTTCCGAGGAAAGCGAATTTCCATGCGGATCTTGTCGCAATAGGCAGGATAATCGTTCATTGATCTCCTCCGGTAAAGATTGGTGCTGGAAGCATTATATCAGACCCTTACTATTTACTGATCCGCCAAATTAGCTCAAAAACTTGCAGCTCATCACGCAAAGTAATACAATTGTTTCCAACCTAACGGCAGCATGAAGGCGGGAGGTCAACAATGCCAAGGCTCGATCCCAACCTTACCCTTTGGATCTACGGCCAATGCCCCAACTGTCGCGAGGAAGATCGGATAGTCTCTTTTGTTGGCGACTCCTCTGAAGAGATAAAGCAAGCCAAATGTCTAGTTTGCAACGCGACTTGGGCATATTGGCTGGATCTCATCCACGACCAAAAGGCGAAGGGAAACCAGCTCGTAGCCGTGCAGGTTGAACGACAACAATACAACGGAGAGGAATTTGGAGTTCAATTGACCTGGCCACCAAAGAGGGAAATTCCCTGCGCCAACCAAGTCGTGTCTTTCCTAAATGCAGCTCTGATCGCGCGATTTGACCTCGAAGTGTTGTTCGCGACTGAAGGCGGGATTGAAGGTTCTTTCCGCGGAGAATACATGGATCTGCGTAACTTCGGACACGAGATAGGGCTCGTGGTGGATCGATCCTACAGACAAGGTCTGGCGCTGAGAGAGGTTTTGGACTTCTACGAAAGGTTGCTTCGACATCTTTTCCAAGAGCAGCTCGAAGTCAGAGGTCGGCGCTATCAAAGAGCAGAGATCCTTCGTCTAGATCCTAGCGATCAACACCCAGAGAAAGTGTGGGAGATACTGGTCGCAATGGCCATGGTAGTAGATGGTGAGGACTTCGCCAAGAAAGTGGTACAGGTGCTTCAGAGAACAGCCTCTAGTTTCGGTGCCGAACACTTGCGAGGTCTCACTGACGAGGAAATCGCAAGGTTCTTCGTACCGCCTTATTGATGGAAGAGGATCAAAAATCCTGCCCTCTTCCCTTCTTAAAAGCTGTGCATTTTAGAACCACAAAAATGAGGTAAATGGTGCTGGCGACTAGAAAAGCCGGCAGCAAACAGTCCCAAAAGTGTAGAAACCACAAACTTCCTGTGTAAAAATATCGCCCAACCGACAAAACTAAATATTGAAATAGTCAACACCGATAAAATATTTTGCATAAGAGTTAGCCAAAAAAAGCCAGCCAAAGCATCGTGAGGATAAAAATTATGACAGCCGCAAATACTACCCACGTTGCAGTTTTCTGAAATTTTGATTGGCCTACCCCTTCTCGCCGCGCTTTTTCCACTGCCTCTTGTGACCAAGGAAATTTGGCTATTAAATTTTTATCTTCGTTGATAAAAACCAAACCAACCACGTTGCCGATGAGAACTGCAAAGACGGCCGCGATATTAAAGTAACTAACAATTTGCCTGCCAACCAAACCGCTGGCCAGCATGATGCCAGCGAAAAAGATGAGTGTATTCACAAAATTCAAAACCACGGCTGACACGTACGAAACCCTTTTTGGAATTAACAACAGAATTATTTGAACGCTGGTTACCAAGAAAAAGAGCCAAAGAAACGAACCGGGATATTGGATTGCCAGATCGTATCCACTTCTTCCGGCGCCAGAAAAGGCCTCCCAATTAAAAAACCCCAAGATTATTTGTAGAAAAAGAAGAGCTAGAAAGGCACTTTTTAGATTTTTCTTTGTTTGTTTATCCTGCCGCGTCGCTAAACCGATAACGAATGGACTTATCAGTAAAACTGCGCCTAAAATGGCCAGGTAAGAGTAATCGCCCATTGCAAATTTGACAAACCTCCTAAATTAATTTTACTATAAATATAGCGCTAACAAAAACCATGCCTGACAAGAAAGTCTTGCCGTCAAAAAAGCTTTTAATTCCGATCATAATTGGCATTGTAGCGATTGGACTTGTGGCGGTCGCCGGTTTTTATTTCTGGACTCATCGCACTCCACCCGATAACAAAAAGCCCGAACTTCACCTCACCAACCTTGCTCCCGATCAGTGGCTCTCTACAAATGAAGATAAAGTAACCGTCAATGGAATCGCAGTTGACGAAAGCGAAGTGAAAAGCATTAATTGGGAAAACCAAAATGGAAAAAGCGGCTCGGCGACGATTTCTGGTGGTCAATGGAGCATAAAGGACGTCCCACTCACCAAAGGTGAC
>JAUYHE010000012.1 GCA_030690175.1 bacterium
CTAAATGGGCAATTTGATGAGAGTCGGTATCGATCGTAAATCTAGCTCCAAGCTTCTTAGCCTGACGTACCAAAGTATCTGGTAAATCTAAACGGTTTGGGTAGCCGTCAATTTCTAAAAATTTTCCCAGCTGCCCTACCCGCTTAAAGATTTTCTCCCAATCGGCGTCGATTCCCTCTCTTTCAAGAAGCAACCTCCCGGTGGGATGAGCGAAAACGTCTACGTGAGGGTTTTCCAACGCCTTTAATATCCGGTTTGTCATTTCTTCCTTGTCCTGACGGAAACTAGTGTGAATCGACACGAAAATAACGTCGTGTTTTACCAATATATCATCGGAAATTTGTAGCGAAGCGTCAGCATTTATATTAACTTCGAGTCCAGAAACTACTCGAATTTTATTTTGAGAGTAATTAAATTGTTCTATTTCCCTTAGCCGCTGTTGAAAGTTTAAGCTGGGGTAAGAATGATCGGTCAAAGCAACATACTCTCTACCTAACCCAACGGCGGCTTTTGCCATATCGGCTATTGAATCTTGACCATCACTCCAAAAAGAATGGGTGTGCAGATCGCCTTTTATATCTTTTAGCTCAACTAAACGTGGCAAGTGCTTCTCCAAGGCTGCTTCAATTTCTCCTGTATCTTCACGCAATTCCGGTGGCGGCGTCTGCATACCCAGCAGCAAATAGACATCTTCCTCCTTTGGACAAGGCCAGGCCTTGTCTGATCTTAAATCTTTTACGCCATATTCGGAAATCGAATAGCCTTTATCTCGAGCAATTGATCTTATATGAATATTATGGGCCTTTGAGCCAGTAAAATGGTGAAGCAGTGACCCGTAATGTTCTGGTGGCTGAACCATCAAATCCACATGAATTCCACCGCGTACAGTAATCGTCGCGGTACGTTCACCAGATTCGATAACCCGTTCGGAACCAGGAAATTTCTTGAAGTGTTCGATAACTTCTTTTGGGTCATTTGAAACTACTGACAAATCAACGTCTCCAACCGTAGCAACTCTACGACGTAGACTACCCAAAGGATCCGCAGCTAGTACTGCTTTATGCTTCCTTAGGTGTTCCAAAACCTGTTTGGCAACCTCACCAGCAACTGGAAGCAAGATTCGGTCTGACTTTCGTTTAAATTCCTCTATTCCTTGCAAAATATTCACAAGAGGTTTTTCTGTGAAGCCTTTTTCCAAAAGCTTTTTACTTTTGATTTTTTCTTCAAGATCAGAAATATTTTTTACACCGGCTTTGGCTAATTTGTAAGCTGTTTTTGGTCCAACGCCGGAGATTTTTAGAAAATCAAACATAGAGACTGGAATACCCTTAAAAAAATTTCCGAAGTGTTTTACCTTCCCAGTGGTGAAAAGTTCGTCTATGTAGTTGGCCATATTGCTACCTATTCCAGGAATTTGATCAAGATCTCCTGCCTCCCAAAGAGCTCTGACGTCGCTACTAGCGTGTTCCACTGCGTCGGCGGCAACATCATAGGCACGGATTTGAAATGGATTTGCTTCTTTTACCTGATGGGCCGCTGAAACATTTCTAAGCAAAGTAGCAATTTCTTTGTTGGTGAATTTTTTGTCCATTTTAAAAAAATTATAGCATCCTTCGTACTGCGAAACACAAGGTTTCTTAGTACTCTCGGCTGCTGCGACCACTTCGTGGG
>JAUYHE010000018.1 GCA_030690175.1 bacterium
TTGACCCCAATACTTTGTATCGCTGGTCGCGGGCCGGGAGATTCCCGGCCGGAAAAATCGGTAAGGAATGGCGGGTCCTTCACTCCGATGCCATCTCCTTTATCGAGAAAAACAAACACCGTAATGAGTTTTTAACTAACGATCAAACCGCCGAGCTGATTACTGCCCTAGCAGGTAGACGAGAGATCCCCCTTAAATTTCAATACATTGGCGAAGGAGCAGACCGGTTCGTAACCTTTGAACACACGATTGAATATGGCATAGGTCAAAAAGAAATAGACTTGATCGTTGAACGCGAACGGGAAATATTCTCCAAACTATCTTCTAAAGGGTACACCCTTTTAGATGTAGGATGCGGCGATGGTAAAAAAGCGGCCGCTACTTTGTCTCGCCTGGAAAGACAGCATAATCAAAGACCTTACTACTTCCCTCTTGATATTAGTGAACGAATAATTGACATTGCCAGCTCTAACGTAGCTCTCGCCCACCCCGATGTAACTATCGAATCTTTTCAAGAAGACTTCGAGAAAAGCGGTATTGCCAAAGTCACTTATTACTTAAGAAGACGCTACCAACAAGATATCCTCGCCCTTTTTCTTGGCACAACCATCGGAAATATATCTGACTCCCACCGAGTACTCGTAAACATAAGAGAAGGTTTAACAGAAAAAGATTTTCTCCTTGTTGGGTTAGCTCTTTTTTCTGAGAAAAAGGATCCTCTCGCCGGGTATAACGAAGGCGTTATCTATCAATGGCTTTGGACTATCCCGGAAAAAATAGGCATCAAAAAAACAGATGCCCAAATACAACTTTATTTCAATACGCTCAAGCACCAAATTGAGTATAAACTCGAGTTTAAAAGGGACTGGCAAAAAAATTATGGTCAAGACAATCTGAGTTTTACAAAAGAACAAAAGGTACTCGTAGCCATTTCCCACAAATTCACTCAGGATGAAATATTTACTCTCTTTACAGCAGCAGGATTTAAGATTGAAGCCTTCTTAGCCAACAAAGAAAAAGATTATGGCCTGATTTTGTGCCGCCCTCACAGCTGGGAAAGAAAAATACAGTAAACCAAAAACCAACTAAAGGGTGCTTGCACTGAAAAACTGCTAGGTTTTTTAGTGCCGGGGGCGGGACTCGGACCCGCACGATGGAGTTACCATCAAGAGATTTTAAGTCTCTCGCGTATGCCAATTTCGCCACCCCGGCCCACCTTTCCATTTTACCCCAATTCCCCCTCTTCTTCAATTAGAATCCATAGTTGAAGGCTTTCTTTTGGTGGATGAAAAAGGTGATCGTTTTTCCGACAGGATCAAGAGAGTAGAAAATTCTGACCGC
>JAUYHE010000035.1 GCA_030690175.1 bacterium
TTGGCTGCCCTTGTTCTTTTGAGGCATGTTCGTTTACCTCTACAGGTTCAATTACTACTCCGTTTTTTAAAAGCCCCGCAAATTCGAGGGAGTTCTTAAAATCCTCAGCAGCCTTTTGAGAAATCTTTTCAGAAATATTAAATTCTCTCGAAATAATATTATGCAGCAGTGTTGGAAGAGCCAGCTTGCGAAATTTTGTAATGAGGTTAGTATACAGTTTTGGTGTTTGAGCTGATTCTAATATTGCAGAGTGCCTATCTTGATCGGAAACGGGATGTAAAATTCTGTCGGCAAGAGTAGATTGTTGGTAGGCGTTTGCCTTTCTGGACAGGAGTCCGAAATGAGCTAAAGCTGCTATTTTTTGGCCTGCCAACCCGCTAAGGCTACCATACCCAATCGCTTTTGCCATAGCATCTCTTGCATAAGGACCTTGCCCGAGATTTCCCCGAAGCCTTTCGGTAAGCTTCAGAGCATTTTCTAAATCTATTGCAGGATAGGCTGAGCTTCTTACTCTTTTAGGTTTTGTGCTTTCTATATTTTCTTTTGCCATTTGATCTCTACACTAGCATATTTATCTCCATCTTGTCAAGATAATCCTATGCTTTTTTGTACTCCAGGTAGAATAATAGGACAAGGAGTTCCATAAAAAGATAAGATTCGTACAAGATCAGCAGCTTAGCACTTGGAAAAGAAGCGGGCAAATTTAGTGTGTTAAAATTTAGTCTATGAAAATTATAAAGCAAAGCTATTCCATAAAAGCTTCCATCGAAAGGGTTTGGAAAGCTTTGGTCGATCCGGGAGAGATAGAAGGCTGGGGCGCTGCTCCGGCAAAGATGGATGACGGGGTTGGTACGCAATTTAGTCTCTGGGGTGGAGATATCTATGGGAAGAATATCGAGGTAGAGGCGCCAACAAAACTAAAACAAGAGTGGTACGGCGGTAAATGGCCAAAACCTTCGCTTGTGACCTTTACCCTAACGCGAGAAAAGGCTAGAACAAGGCTCGACCTTATCCACGAAGATGTACCAGATAAAGAAGCAAGCGAATTTGATGATGGTTGGAAAAGATATTATTGCGGATCGATCAAGGAGTATTTGGAAGGGTGAGCCGGCTTGAGCTTTTGCCAAACCGGCGCACTATGTGTCGAGAGAACCCCAAACACGCTAACCGTCCCTCACCTCTCGACCCCTCCGGCGCTTCCGTATCCAGATCTGCAATACGTCCCTTCCAAAGACGACCACAGCCGCTACGATGACGAAAACCACGAGAAGGCCGAAGAACCCCACTGCCCCAATCGCTTCCGAGTCAGTTGCGGTGAGCTCTATCATTTGCTCCGTCCTTTCTGTTTCGCTGCAATCTTCTCCGGACCCAACGGCCGGACTCAAAAACAACAATCATAACGGCCACTACGATAAGTCCGTACTTGAAAGGTATGAGAGCTGCGGCCATCAGAACGCTCATTTCTCCTCACCTCTTGGTTTACTACGATGCCTATCCTGGACCCGGGCGAGATCGGTGCAAGCGTGAAAGCTGTTACGCTGCACGCGAAGGATCTGCTTGTTTGTTTGCACGATTATATATTAAAGAAGAAAGACGGGCAAATTAGAAGAGTTTGGAACCGACTGGGGCGTCTTTGTCGGGGCGAACGAGGACTACTCTACCTTGTTCATCGGGAACCCCCAGGGCAAGACATTCGGAAATAAAGGGGCCAATTTGTTTGGGCGGGAAATTTACTACTCCAAGAACTAATGTTCCTTCGAGATCTTCTTTTTTACGTTTTGCGGAAGCAAAAGGCAAGCTTCTGCGAACACGAGTTATAATATCTCCAAACGAAGCGTGAGCATGGTGCTTATATAAATCTACAATTCGAGCGCTAGAACGCTTGATACCAATTTCTTTACCAAAATCTATCGTAAGTTTGAAAGCTGGTTTTCGTGCCTGCGGAAAATCTTCCACCTTGAGTATTTTCCCTACTCTTTAGCCCACGAAGTGGTCGCAGGATTGCAGGAAATCCTATATCTACTTTTGAAAAGTCATCATAAGAAATCATTATAAATTACTCCGTTAGAGGATTAAAGCGTTGGAGCATATCTATTATCGCCGGTTCCAGCGGAGAAAGTTTTTTTAATTCTTCGAAGGTAACCCATTTATACTCGGCGATTTCTTTCTCATCCGGCTGTATATATTCACTTAAAGCTCTAGTTTCTTAGTATATAATTGTTCTCCAAGCATCTTTTTCGTTTCGCACAATTACTCTGTCCTGTCCAAAACCTAAAAACCTAATTATTTCGACTTCTATATTCAACTCCTCTTTCGCTTCTCTAGTAACTGTATCTTCGGCTTGTTCACCAAATTCGTTTCTCCCACCCGGCACTCTCCAAAATTTTATTTTTGGATCAAAAACGGCTAAATATTTGCCTGCCTTATTTTTAATAAATGCGGAGATTACTACACCACGCGACTTTTCCATAAATTAAGTTTATCAATTTAGAAAGAGGCGGGCAAATTAGGCGGCTTTTTTTCTTGGGGGGTATTGGTTTCGCCTTTGGGTGAAAGCAAGACGGCGTTCTTCTTTGGCGGCTAGTTGCGCGTCAACTATTTTTTGGCAACTTTTATCAGGGCAGATGTACGTAGTCAGCTTTGCCTTGGCCGAGCTAACGGAAATAATTCTTTCTGTACCTTTTATTCTTTCTTTACCACACCGAATGCACGGATTGGATACAAATTCCATAATTATTACACGAACAGGTTAATTATCGGGCAGACCCGCCTGCCAGCGACTGATGCCGCCGGCTATGGCGGGCCGGTAACAATTTTAATATTTTCGTCTTGGACTTCGACTAGTAAAACCAGCTGGCCTTTCTTCTCGTGGTCGGGCTTCGTTTACAACGATATTTCTACCTGCAAGTTCTTTACCATTAAGCTCTTGGATTGCTTTGTCTGCTTCTGCATCAGATGACATTTCCACAAAAGCAAAGCCTTTGGAATTGCCGCTGAATTTATCAGTAATCAAAGTAGCACTTTCGACAGTGCCGACAGTTGCAAAAAGCTCTTCGAGCTGCGGTTGGGTAACATCGTAAGAGAGCGACCCAACAAATAAGCGCTTAGCCATATTTTTTCCTTTCTAGCAAAACTAACACGATTGCCTGGCGCCTTATCTACTTACCTTCTTAGGGAAAAACCAAAAGAGGAAGGACGTAAGGAATTATAATGTATGCATTATATCACAGAGAAAGTTGCAAGGCAATTCATAAAAGAAAGGGCTGGCCTATTCTACCTTTTTACCGTTGATGAAGACGGAAATAGTTGCTTTTTCGCTAACCTTCACTTCCCCAGAAAATTCTTTTTCAGTAACTACTTGAGCACACATCATGGTTGGATCTGGATCTTGAATTGTTAACCGCACCTGAACCTGTTCTGGAAAAGACTCGATGACCAATGTCTCTTCTTTCAACTTATGACAGGGAGAGGGCAACTGGACGAACCCACTGTAAGTCAAAACGCCATTTTTGTAACTGGTTTTCAGATTAACTTTCTTTAAACTTGCTGAAGAGCTCGAATCGTCGTCTTTTGAGGATTCTTGGATTTTTATAACCGATTTTGGTGGAGAAACAGCTTTTTGATACCAAACTCCCGCGTAAAAACCAATGAACGGAAGGGCGACGAACAACATTAACGCTAGTAGTTTTGAATACCAGGTGACTTGGGTAAATTTCATGATAAATCGGAGATTTTTGTTAGTTTAACGTTTTTCTCACTGCGCTTTTTGACTTCTACCGAATCTTCAGCGAGGGTTTTTTCAGAAACAACGAAGCGTTGTGGAATTCCAATCAGGTCCGCGTCGGCGAGCTTCACCCCAGGACTTTCCTCCCGATCGTCAAAAAGAACTTCTTTGTCTTTTTTGAGTAATCTTTCGTAGATTTCGTCTGCCTTTTGGTTTACTTGCCCATCGTTACCAATCGAAACCAAATGGATATCAAATGGGGCGATCGTTTCCGGCCAAACGATTCCTTTTTCATCATGGGAGACTTCGACGATTGTCGCCATTAGTCTGCCAATACCGATCCCGTAGCAACCCATCACGATCGGTTTCTCCTTACCGTCTTTGTCAACGAAAGTGGCCCCGAGCGCCTTTGAATATTTTGTCCCAAGGGAAAAGACTTGGCCGGCTTCAATCGCGTTAGTTTGGTCTAACCTACTCTTACATTCCGGACATTTATCCTTGACGGCTTTTTCATCAGCAAACTGCCGATTGATCGCAAACCCGCAAGCTTTACAAAAGAAAACGATGTCTTCACCAACAGCCGCCGGTACCTGAAATTCATAAGTAGTATCGCCGCCGATACTACCACCAGAAGCTTGGGAAACTAGGATTTTTAATCCTAGCCGATCAAAGATTTTGGAATATGCTTCAATTGCCTTTTTGAAATATTCTTGAAAATCTTTCTCGTCAGTGTGAAATGAGTAGAGGTCTTTCATGAAAAACTCTCGGGTGCGTAGCAACCCACCGGTAGCGCGCAGCTCATTGCGGAATTTATCTTGAATTTGGTAAGCAGCAAAAGGAAGATCTTTGTAGCTTTTCACGAAACGACGAGCCAAATCGGTAACCACTTCTTCGTGCGTCGGACCAAGAGCATATTCTTTATCATGCCGATCGCGCGTTACAAAAAGCGGTGGATCGATCGTCTCCCAACGGCCCGTTTCTTGCCAAAGGGCCTTTGGCGCTAGGACCGGCATCGAAAATTCTTGCCCGCCAAGATGGTCCATTTCTTCGCGAATAATTCCTGCAATTTTATTGTGAACCCTCCAACCAAGGGGCAAAAAGGTGTAAATACCAGCCGCCAGTTGATCGATAAAGCCGCCTCGGGCTAAAAGTTTGTGGGAAGCGCTTTCTGCTTCTTTTGGAGCTGTTCGCAGAGTTTTTCCAAACAGCTTGCTATAACGCATATGGACCTTAGTTTAGCGGGAAGAATAAAAAAAAGTCAAGCACGCTAAAAATTTTATCCGCGCCTCGCGTCTAATTTTTCAAACCTAGGCTAGCTGAAAAATCTAGAGATGTCGTTGAAAGTAAATATAACAAAAAGAACGATCAGAAAAGCAAAACCAGCCGTGTGGATGATTCTTTCGATATTTGGATTTACTCTTTTACCAGTCAACCCTTCAAAAACTGTGAAAAACAGCCTACCACCATCAACTGCTGGGATAGGTAATAAATTGATAACCCCCAAAATCAGGCTGATAAGAGCCACGACTTGGAGTATTGGCAGTATCGCCAAACCAGACTCACTCACTATCAAACCGAGCACGGATATGATACCCACTGGACCAGATACGTTTTTGGCTACCGGCTCTGGCGTACCTTCTCTAAACGATTGGGAAACCAAAGCTCCGAGAGCCTGGCCTTGGAAATAGAGCATATTTACCGAGTGGAGTGGTCCGGAAAAAACCTTTTCAATCGGTTTTTGGTACTCAATAGTAACGATGTCGCGACCAAATTCAGGATTTAAAAGGACGCCAAGAGCCCCTTGATTTTTTGGAGGGTTTTGCCGCGGGGTCACCGTCACCGTGCGGTAGCCGAGATCAACAATATTTTTCACTTTAAGCGTAATTTGTTGACCACCCCGCTCTTTCACAAAATTCTGAAACGCTTGGACACTTTGGAACCTTTGTCCGTTGGCACTTACTACATCGTCCAAGGACCTTAGTCCAGCCATTTGGGCCGGGGACTCTTTGCTCACCTGGGCAATCAGAATGCTTTGCTCCCTAACCCCGAAGGGCAGAGATAAATTTACGGATTGATCGGCTGATAATCGGCTCGGAAAATAACTCCGAAAACCACCCATTCCCAAAAGCACGGTGAATATAAGAAAGGCGATGATCAGATTGATGCAGGCTCCGGCTGCAATTATTAGTGATCTGCGCCAAGGTCCTTTGGAAGAAAAACTGCGCTGTTGACGCTCATGTTCGCCATCCTCTCCAAATAAACGGACGAACCCACCGGCCGGAATTGCATTTATTGAGTAAATTGTTTCTCCGCGTTTTTTGCCCCAAAGTCGTGGCGGAAAACCAAATCCAAATTCCTCTACTTTTACTCCAAATAGCTTAGCCGTAAAGAAATGCCCGGCTTCATGGACAAAAACCAGAAACCCAAGCAACAATATTCCGATTATGATAGCAATTACAACAGTCATAAGTTCTAAGTTGTAGATCGCTCCGCGCTCTGCGGAGCTAAAGCTCCTAAAGACCCAAGAGATTGATTGGAAAAATCTTAAGTCTTAAAACTTACACCTTACATCTAGATCTGGAGAATTTCATTCTCTTTCTGCTTCGCCAGACTATCTACTTTGCCGGTAAACTCTTCCGTAGCTTTTTGCACTTTTTCGGTAGCTCGAAATTTTTCGTCTTCAGACACTTCTTTTCTTTTTTCAGCTGCTTCGATTGCCTCGACCGCGTCGCGTCTCGTTTGGCGAATATTTACCCGAGAGGCTTCTAGCTTTTCGCTGACTATTTTTGACATCTCGCGGCGCCGCTCTTCTGACAGGGGCGGGATCGGCACCCGAATAATATTATTTTCGGTTACGGGGTTTAAAGCCAGATCCGAGCCACGAATCGCGCGCTCGATAGCCGCGATATTGGCTTGATCCCACACTTGGACGACCAAAAGACGGGGTTCGGGAGCGTTGATACTAGCCAGATCACGCAAGTCCATTTTCGTTCCGTAGACATCTACCTTAATAGTCTCAAGTAAACTTGGGCTGGCTCTCCCGGTTCTCACTCCAGAGAGTTCCTCCCGCAAATGATCAAGGGTCTTTTGCATTTTTTGTCTGGCTTCGTCGATTAAATTTTCCGGATTCATCTTATTTTTAATCTCCCAGTGCAAATCTCGCAATTTTCCGTACGCGGATATTTTCGCCGGTTTTTGAAATCACTTCAGCGATAAGCTCATTTACAGTTCTCCCGGAATCGCGAATGTATTCTTGAGATAAAAACTCGTCAATCGTTTCTGGGTTCATGGCTGCCACCTGCATCGCCAACTCTTTGGCCAGTTTTTTAAACTCGGAAGTTCTAGCGACAAAATCAGTTTCGCAAGCAAGGTGCACCATTGCGCCTATCCGACCATCGGCGTGAACATACGTTTCGATAAGTCCTTGCGCCGTAGTACGCTCGGCTTTTTCGACTGCTTTTTCCAAACCTTTTTCTTTTAAGATCTCTTCGGCACGAGTAGCATTGCCATCGGCTTCTTTCAAAGCGCGACGGATATCCATGACAGGCGCGCCGGTTTCATTTCGTAACTTTTTTATTTGTTCGGTGGGGATATCAATCATATATTTTAAGTGGTTGCCGTTTCGGTAATTTTTTCGCGCGAAGCTTCGGCTTTTTTGGCATTATCTGCAGATTTCTTTTCCCAAATCCTTTTTCCCTCTTCGTAGGCATTAGCAATAGTTTTTACCAAAAGCGAAACGCTTTTTATCGCGTCATCGTTGGCTGGGATGGGGTAATCTACTCCCGTCGGATCGGCGTTGGTATCTACCAGGGCCACCACTGGTATATTCATTTTTCTAGCCTCTTTCACGGCGTTGTCTTCCTTTCGCGCGTCGACGATAAAGATGGCATCGGGTAAACGGTTCAAATTCCGGACTCCGCCCAACGTTCGTTCCATTTTATCGATCCCTCTTTTTAGAAATAGCAACTCTCTTTTGGTCAGACCACTTTCTTTATTGTTATATTTCGTTTCCAAATCTGAAAGTTTCTCAAGCGTTTTTTTTACCGTGTCAAAATTGGTAAGGAGGCCACCGATCCAGCGATGAGTCAGATACATTGCTTCTACTCGTTTCGCTTCTTCTTTCACAATTTCAGCAGTTTGTTTTTTGGTGGCCAGGAAAATGACCGTACGCCCAGCTGCAGACACTTCTTTGATAAATTTTGCCGCTTCGGAGAGCGCTTTTTCGGTTTTTTCCAAATCAATCACGTGGATCCCCGATTGTTGGGAAAAAATGTAAGGCTTCATCTTTGGGTTCCAACGCCGGGACTGATGACCAAAATGGACACCGGCTTCGAGGAGCTTCTGTAATGTTGGAATCTTTGTCATAATATTTGGCTAGCGAGAAATTTTATAATGGTACGCAAAATTTCGCAAGCTAGCGAAAGATTACGTCTAGCTTTAGCAAGACATAACTCGCGGTAGTGTAACAAAAATAGGGGTGAAAAAGCAAGGGCCTTGCGGAAAGTGCAAAGCCCTAGTGACACTATTGACAGCAGCCGTACCTATCTAGCTACAACTGCTGGTACTCTCTCGAACTCTTCCTTGCGGAAGTAGCCTGGTACTTCAATTGCTGATCTTCCCCCTACACAAGCAAGACACCAGATATTTTCTGGCAACCCAGTTGCCTCTACATATTCTGGGCGGGAGAGATATCGTACTGATGCAATATCCCAAAGCTGCGCGAGCTTTTCTTCCACCACTTCCTTCGCCCCACCAAGTACAGCCGCTATGAGCTCTCTACGCGTAGCCATGTCAACACCAAAGTAACAAGGATCGGTGATCGGTGGAAAGGTTGAGCGGATGTGGATCTCGGTAGCACCGGCCATCTTCAGAATCCGTACCACCCGGTTGTTTGAATTCCCTCGCACAATCGAGTCGTCAATGACAACGACACGTTTGCCAGCAAGAATGTTAGTTGTCGAGTATTTCTTCTCGAGCATTTTTTCTCGCTGCGACTGGCTTGGATCAATAAACACCCTAAAAAGGAGGTTGGCGACCAAGCCGTGGGCGGTAGGAATACCTGACTCCGCGGTATATCCATCAGCTGCGTAAAACCCACTTCTCGGAACCGGAAGCACCAGGTCAGCAGTATCTACGGGATAATTGCGTGCGAGCATTTGGCCAGCACGATAGCGTACGTCGTACGCTTGAACCCCCTGTATTACCGAATCTGGTCTGGAAAAATAGTCCGGTTCAAACGCACATATCCCCAATTCTCCAGCGGGAAGACCCTGGTGGGTAGTCATTCCCTTGTCATCGAAAACGACTATCTCCCCAGGCTTAACTTCTCGGAAAAACTCGAGGGGCTGGTTGTTGAAGATACCAGACTCAGATGCCGCAGCCCAGCAACCGTTTGTCTTCGCAATACTTAGTGGTCGATTACCGGTAGGATCCCTTGCAAGGATAACTGAGTCCTTTGTCAAAATGTTCAGGCAGTAGGACCCGCTAAGCCGGGGCATAACCATCCGCAACCGATCGACCCAGGTTCTACCTGGCACACGGACCAGCTGCTTGGCGATTAACTCGCTGTCGGTGGTAGTCTCGAAAGTCTCGCCTTCTGATTCGAGCTCTCTTCGAAGCTGCGCCGCGTTCACTAAGTTGCCGTTGTGGCCCAAACAGATCTCTCCGTTCGGCCCTGACACCTTAAGTGGTTGGACGTTGCATGGCCTATCTCGACCAGTGGTGGAGTACCGGTTGTGTCCAATTGCGGCAAAGCCAGTCAACTTCCTTACTGAACGAGGTGACTTAAAGACTTGGATTACTCGCCCTCGGCCTTTCTTTAGATGAAAGCTTTCTCCGTCAGTCACCGCGATGCCAGCGCCTTCTTGTCCTCTGGTTTGCTGTCCGTCAAGCGCCTGCGCAGTCATCCAGGCTACAGGAGCGCCGGGAGCATATATTGCGTATAGTCCACAAGCGTGCTTGAGCCCTTCGAACGGCAAATTACCCTCCTTTTGCGCTCTCTCCAAAATGCAAAAAAGGCCGCTGATTAGCGACCTACGGAATGTTAACGTGCCCTCTTTTCGCTTAAACTATGTCATAGAAAAAGTTACGTAACAAGTAGTCAAAATTTCCTGATCCAAAAGGAAAATGGGTCAGAAATGTTTCTGACCCACTGTGGGCAGTCCAAGAAGAACAGGTATTAACGACACTCGCTGGTCAATAGAAAGCACGGTATGCTATCGCAGCCCGGACACTTCCAAGGGTATCTGGAAAGGAACTCGTTTTCCAGATCTATCTCCAATCGCGTTACTATGCTAAAGAACCAAGCTCCTATATCGGCCATTTCTAGGGAAAAGGGTTCTTGGTATTGCTCGCTTAGAGGATCGTCAGCAAATTCCATCGCCTCATCCACCTCTCCCCTTAACCTCTCGAACAAGTATTCCACTACCTGTGTCGAATTCCGCTGACCGTAGATCTTGGCAATCAGCCTCTGCCAACCTCTAATGGTTCGCGGTTTGCCGCGGCGACTCATTAAACCAGGGAAAAGCGCTGGGTTGGGTTCCTTGGAGTCATATTTACCGCTGCACCTCTCACCACCACAGTAGGGGCAGACGCCTGGATATTTGTACCAAAGTACATCGTCCAGTTTATACCCCAGCTTGTTACAGAGACAGACATACCAGCGAAAAAAGTCAAGGAGAGCCGGCAGGTAGATCTCCTCTTTGCTGCGTCCGCGAGCAGCTTGAGCAAGGCGCCTAAGCCCGGCTACCATCTCTTCAGTATAAGAGTCGGGGCCCATGGAGTAGATCGATGAGATCATTCTCTGAACACCCAACGTCGTCGTTGGCAGTGGGCGGAAAGAATTTGCCATTTACCCTCTCCTAATTTGCGGGATTTGGCCTATAATAGCACAAAAGGGATCGTTTAGAAAGATGTTGAGCGGGTTAAATGATTTTTCTTATTTTCAAAATGGAGATGATTTGTTTGTGGATGTCTTCTTTTGTTCGTAGAGAACCATCGGCGATACAATCTATCTTTATCCAGTGCGGATTTTTTGCTAACTGCAGATAAGTCTTCTCCACTCCTTTTTGATAATCACGATTTTCTTCGTGTAAATCGGTGCCCCCAAATCTTTTTTCTCTTTCTTTAGCAAGTTTCATCGAAAATTCGATTGGAACAAAAAGAAAAATTACCAGGTCTTCCCTGGGTACTTTGTTGACTGAATATTCCAGCTCGTCCAACCAATTGAAAAATTCTTTACGCCCGACGGAGGGTAGTTTGGCTCCTTGGTAAGCCTTGTTGGAGGAAACGTAACGATTGGCCAAAACGATTTTACCGTCGTTTAAAGCATAGTAAATCTCCTCTCTTGTCGCCAGTCTATCGAGTGCATAAGCCAAAGAAGATAGATACGGGCTTTGCTTTGTCGGATCACCGTATTCGCCCGAAAGATATTGGGCCACTATCTTGGCGTGGAAACTATCAGCATATCTAGGGAAATCAAAGGCAATATGAGGCGTATTTTTCTTTTCAAAATAGGCACGGAGAAGCTCTACTTGAGTAGTTTTGCCAGCACCATCTGTACCCTCAATAACAATCAATTTTCCCTGCATAATCTATCTCTCCAACTCCAAAAATTTATACTTATTTGTAGTCTTATAATTCACGTGGTCCATCATAGTACTTCCAAAGAAGAGGGTGAACTTTTTCAACAAGTTTAAACGCTTTTAGAGTCGGCCGTTGAATGAGATAGTGGGCCCCAGGTCTCGTTCTCAATTTAAAAAGATGGTAGGCTTCTCGAATATTAAACTTTGCCAAAGTTGGCCGAAGGTGGGCCCTTGTCACCAGATAATGGGCCGAATATGGAAAGGTTTTTTCTACTCTATGATAAGCATCGTCTGTCCTTTTAATAAGTTCTCTAAAGCGTTTCTCCCACCCCATTTCTATAAATAAATCGGGCACTATATATCCATAATCTACAGACGGGGGCTTCGCAAGATAGCTTTGCATTCGATGTCTTTTGTATTCGCGGTAAGTTCCGTAGTCAAAACGAAATTCCATAAGGTAATAGGTAGCAAATTCCAATTCTCTAATAGGCGAGTCGTGGTGTTTTTTTCCGGAAAGGGCTTCTCTAATTATTTTTTCTTTTTGCGCTTGCGGCAACGCTTTTACTTTTTTCCACAGCGGCTCATAATTTACTTTCGAGCTTGGATAGAGAAACGCCGTAGTAAATCTATCTTCGGCATCTTTATCGTAAGAGAGTAATTCTACCTCTGACTCGTTACCTTTGATTGAAAGTTTGGGTCTTGAGAATTTTTTTGATAGGTTGTCCCGGGCTTTTCTTACCTCTAAAACGTAGTCGTTTTTTTCAGAATACTTCACAAGTGTTGGCGTCACGCGAACTGCTTGTTCTTTCATTACTTCACCGATTTTAACAACCTCTGGATAATGAGAGGACAGAAGCTTAGTCAACATATATTCCACAGAACGCGCGTTGGCCGTAACACCAACATTTGATAATCTGCCGGTAGTATTCAGAAATCGTGCGTTATCAGTAACAATTTTTCGCAGCCTGGCCGCGTAACCTTTATCTGTTTCCGTCGGTTTCCTTCTGCGTGTTGGGTGTTTTTTTAAGGACTCATCACTTTTTATATATTCCAGTCCGGTTTTTATAAACTCCTCGTAAGCTTTAAAAAGCATGTTTTGGGTACCTTTATATAAATTTAAGAAGGTCTTGTCTTTCTTAATATCGGTCGGGGTATAAAAATAATCGGTGGCGATTATTTGATATCGCGCTGACTGCTCGGTGTATGAAGCCAGACGATTATCAGTTATTTCGTCAACAGCTAGCGAAGAAACACCCTCAACAGCGATGTGATGTATAGCGTGCTCGGCAACCGAAGCGTGACCGTAACCCTCGACTGATACCACCCATTTCTGGTGAAAATTGGCTGCTCCTTCCTCGGTTACTTCAGTTGCCATCTCATCAAAAGGTTTTTGGGACCTAGAGGTTCTCGCAAAAACTACGGCAATTTCTTCTTCAGTGAGTAACTCATTTTGGGTCAACCCCAAATCTTTTTTAAGTTGTCCGGTCACCCCCATGGGGTAAATTCTTCTCTTATATTTCATTTCTTTTAGGTTGGTCAAGCGTTGGACAAGGCCTGGCCTTGTCTTTGGCTGATAGGTCAATATTTTCTTAAACCTGGGTTTCCTCTTCTTTTGTGGTAACGCGGCCGCCTTGCCATTGGCCGCGATACGAAGCGCCTTTTCCGGAAACTTCCCAGAAAATAACGTGAAGTATTCTCGCTCCTAGTTCAACTGTAAAATCAGCGTTTCCCATATTTTTCAAGCCGATATTTAAAGGGCCTTTGTAACCAGGAGCAATTTGAGTAGTGAGCAGCCACACCCCACTTCGCAGAAGCGTCGACCGAGGATGCATCGTGGCCACTAAGTAATCTGGTAGGTTCACTCTCTCTATGGTTTGGACCAGGTAAAATTCGTCTGGCTTGATGGTAAAGGTGGTTACCTTTTTTGGATTGTATTTGGCCACCGATACGCTATCGACGGTTTTTCTCTTTTCGACGCCAAGGAAAGTTTCGCCTTTTATTTTGAAGACCTCACCAAGCCGCAGATCTAGTCCGGCACCCTCTGGGTTTTCCAGATCACGCTTTCCAAGAGCTTCTACCAGCTTGACTTCTTTTATTAATCTTTTTATTTTATCGACTCCTAATGCCATAATAATTTTTTATAGCCACGAAGTGGTCGCAGGGTTTGGGAGTACTGAGAAACTTTAGTTTCGAAGTACGGAAAATCCTATTCTGTCTACACCAAGTACCATTTATTAAACCTCCAGTTTACCAGTCTCTGGTCTGTTGTGATTGTATCTAGATCTATAACCAGATACAGGCTTGTCTACCTCTTCAAAAAGAAGTTGGCAAACAGCCAGTCCAGATTTTAATAAAACTGGCTTTTTTGATAAATTTTTCATGGTCAGAATTGGTTTGCCCGAATAATTTGGCGGCAAAAGATCGGCATCAAAAGTAACTAAAACCCCTAGTCTCGCGAGACTAGAGCGCGGAATAATTCTGGCTAAAATGTTGTTTGGCAGAGAGATTTTTTCTTGGGTATTGGCCAGCAGAAACTCGTCAAGGGAGAGGTGGTAATCATGTAGATCAATTTCCTTGCCTCGATCTGGATCGAGCGCCTGATCACCCAGCCGCAAATCTACGCTCACCGCCCCAACCAAATGCTCATCATAAGGATCAATAGTGATTTTTTTCTGGTCGATTAATTTCTTGATAGTTTCACCGCTTAGTACCATTTTTGAATCGTCTACCCTTTGCCTTTTTTGGTAAATTCTTGAGCCAGTTTTGACGCTTCTGGTCGGTCTTGTCCGGCATACTTGGCGCCTTTCTTTTTCCGGTAGGGTGTTTCAACAGGGGAAGAAACTTGTTCAAAAGTAAATGAGCATACTCTCATTCCAGGATAAAGTGCTACTGGCATCACTCCGATATTTCCCAGCTCCATTACGGGCTTGCCGATCCATCCCGGATCAAAACGAGCCGCTGTAGAGTGGACAATGATCCCTAGCCGACCCAACGAACTTCTTCCTTCGAGCCGCCCAAGCAGATCATCAGAAAGTTCTAAGCTTTCTACCGTGGTCGCCAGACAAAATTCCCCCGGCCGCATGATAAAAGCTTCTCCTTTTTTTACATCAATTTCCTTCATAAGCTGCGTTGATAAATTAGGATCTCGCGGGTCAATATAGGGGTATTTGGAGTGGTCGAAGATTTTAAAAGTTTTGCCCAGGTGAAAATCCACCGTACAAGGACCAAGCTGTTCTTTTAGATTTGGTTTGGGAGAAATTTTTATCTTGCC
>JAUYHE010000038.1 GCA_030690175.1 bacterium
GTTAAAGAGCTTTCAGTTGGGGATATAGTGGTTACGATGGGTGCTGGCGATATTTATAAACTACCTGATAGGTTATTGGAAAAATTGAAAGGAAAAGGGTGAGCGAGGAGGGCCTAGTAAAAAAATTAGGTTTTAACAAAGTGAAAGTGAGTGAACCTCTTGCTACCCATGTAAATCTAAAAGTAGGTGGGAGAGCAGATTTTTATTTTGAGGTAGGTAGTGACAATGATCTGGAAACGGCGGTAAAGACGGCTATAAGGGAAGAGGTACCTTACACTATCATTGGAAACGGTGCCAACATTTTGGTTTCGGATAAAGGAGTGAGGGGACTAGTAATCCAAAACCGATCAAAAAATATTAAATTTTTACCCTATGGTTTTGTTGAGGTTGATTCCGGTGTTGATACCAGCAATTTGATTTTGCAATCCAAAGGTTGAAATTTGTTGGGTGCGGAAAGATTGCTCAAAGTTCCTGGTACCATTGGTGGGGCTGTTTATATGAATGCTGGGGATACAGGCAGGGAAAGGTTTTTTGGCGATTTAGTTGTTTGGGTCCAGGCAATTGACAAAACGGGCCAGGCCAAAAAATTGACAAAAGAAGAGTGCCGCTTTGGTTATCGCAGTTCCCGGTTCCAAAGTACTGGTGAAATAATATTGAAAGCCAAATTACAGCTTAAACAGGCTACAAAAGAGGAGATAGAGGAGGCAGCAAAAGACATATTGGTTCGTAAGATGCATCATCCGGCCGGCGCAACTGTAGGCTCCACTTTCAAAAATCCTGACTACGACCACGCCGGCCGACTGATAGAACAATGCGGGTTAAAAGGTAAAAGAATTGGTGGCGCCAAAATAAGCGAAAAACACGCTAATTTCATCATCAACGAAGATTCTGCCACCGCTGTAGATGTAAAAGCGCTGATAGACCTAATGAAATCCTCTGTAAAAGAAAAATTCAACGTCGATCTGCAAGAAGAAGTCCGCTATATCGGAGAGTGGTAGAGCACTGACAGGGCCTGGCCTTGTCATCCTTGTCATCGACATCTAGGTTGGTTTTTAGGTCTTTATCTTTGACAAGGCCAGGCCTTATACACTTATAAGTTGTCCAACTTGTACAAATTGACAAAGGTTGGAAGTTTTGAGAAGATTTAAACAATGGCTCTTGAAACACCAGCAAATCCGACTCCTATTCAAACCAAACCTCAATCAAAGGGTATATCCTGGTCTAAAGTTATTGTCGCCGTAGTTGTGATACTAGTTGTTGCCGGACTGATAGGTGTTGGTGTCTGGTACTACGTCGATTCCCAAACCAAACAAGAGGTTCCATCGGTTACAAATAAAATCTCCACCGAAAGCGCCAAGACCTCTACTCCTTCCGCCCAAGCCGACGAAACAGCCGATTGGAAGACCTTTACCAGTAAAAAAATTGGTTACTCTACAAAATTACCCAAAAGTTGGCTAACCACAGTAGGTGCTGAGGACTCTCTATGCTCTCCTAATATTGATTTTTTGGCACCGAAAAAAGATGTGCTGGGCTTGTGTGCTAGCGAGTTCGGTGGCATGGTAGTGGTACAACAAATTGATCAAAAGTTCGATGTGTTTGTGGCTGGCTTAAATACAGACTCTTTAAAAAATGCTAATAAGAGTACAACAACAGTTGATGGTAAACAGGCAGTGAAGATTTCTGGAGTATACAACATAACTGGTGAGGACATGTTTGAATTGAACGGCTCGGAAACAATAACTTATTATATAAACCAAGATGAAAAGGTCCTTTCCATTGGTTATCTAGAGAAACCTTCTTGGCCAGAGAATACAGCTATCTTCGAGTTGATAGTCTCAACATTCAAATTCCTAGATTAATCAGTTTTAAGAGATTTCGAACAACTTACGACTTAGAACCTACATCTTACAACTTGAGTTGAAATTATTCCCTTGCTAGCTTAAAATTAGTGGTCTAATGGCTAAATATGTCATCGAGGGTGGTGTGCCGCTTCGCGGTAGTGTTCGTATTCCTGGAGCCAAAAACGCTGGGTTTAAGATAATGATCGCTTCGCTCCTTTCTGATGAACGTTCCACGATTAGCAATATTCCCTACATTCGCGACGTAATCGCGGTGAAAAAGATAATCGAGGCTCTTGGGGCAAAGGTAGAATTTTCCGATGACACGATGGAGATAAGTGGTGAGATTTCGGCGGACGAGGTTTCGGAAGAACTGGGAATAAAATCTAGGGCTTCGTTTATGTATTTACCGCTGCTTTTACATAGATTTAAAAAGGGTAAAGTTTACCTACCAGTTGGCGATAAAATCGGTGAGAGACCAATCAATTGGTTTCTGGAGGCTTTGGAAAAGATGGGCGCGGTCGTCTCAAAACAGAACAGTACCATTGAGGCAACCGTCCCGAGGAGTCTTTCCGGAGTCGAGTACGAATTTCCAAAAAATTCCCACACTGGAACTGAAGGCTTAATACTCGCTGCGGTTCTGGCCAATGGAAAAACAAGATTGAAAAACGCAGCTGCCGAACCAGAGGTTGATGATCTCATTTCGTTTTTGAATCAAATGGGAGCCAAAATAAAAAGAACCAGTCCCAGGGAGATAGTAATTGACGGAGTGGCTTCTTTGACCGGTGCCGTCCATAAAGTAATGCCGGATAGAAACGAAGTGGTTACTTTTGGCTGTATAGCCTTGGGGACAAGGGGTGATATTGAGATAGAGGGCACGAATAATGAACACGTGAGAGCGTTTATTAATAAAGTGAGAGAAGCTGGCGGAACAATCAGAGAGGGGGAAAACATCTTGGGGCTGATTTACAAAAATCCCCTGAAGGCGACGGATATTACCACCCAAGCTTATCCGGGATTTATGACTGATTGGCAAAGCCTTTGGGCAGCTTTAATGACCCAAGCCGACGGCAAATCCATCATTCATGAAACTATTTTTGAAAATCGTTTTGGTTACGTAGCGCAACTAGCAAATATGGGGGCGGAGATAGAATTGTTTAACCCAGCGATAGAAGCACCAGATGATGTTTATAACTTTGAGTGGGATGAGGAGGTCGCCAAGTTAGCCCACGCGGCAAAAGTGTTTGGACCAAAGAAATTGCGAGGCGGTAAACTCGAAATTACCGACATTAGAGCTGGTGCTACCTTGGTTTTTGCGGCTCTAATGGCCGAAGGTAAAAGTGAAATAGAAGGGGTCGAACACATAGAGAGAGGCTATGAAGATCTCGAAGGACGGCTCGAGAAACTCGGAGCGAAAATAATGAAAGTAGAATAAATATGGCACTCGAAAGACTTGCTTGGTGTGAAATTTCGAAAGGAACAATTAAAAACAACCTGAAAGAAATTCAGGGTTTTATTGGACCAAAAGTGGGGATTATGGCCGTGGTCAAAGCCAATGCGTATGGTCACGGTGCGTTCGAGATATCGAAACTAGCTCTGGAAGCGGGGGCTAAAATGCTTGGGGTTTCATCCTTCGTCGAAGCAAAACAGTTACGTGAAGCAGGTATCAAAGACCCAATTGTCATTTTGGGCTTTACCCCGGCCGAAAATTATTTAGATATGGTGCGGCATAATATTACGGTTACTATCCGCAGCCTGGATGTGGCCAGATCTTTGTCGACGGCCGCGAGAAGAGAAAACAAAATTTCTAAAGTATGGGTGAAAGTGGATACGGGGATGCACCGTCTCGGATTAAATCCAGGAGAGGTTTTGTACTTTATTAAGAAAATTCAAAACCTGCCAAATCTACTTATAGATGGTATTTTTACTCATTTTGCGCAAGCCGACAGCTCAGATCTATCCTTTACGAAGGAGCAGATCTCCTCCTTCAATAAGCTTCTTGCAGATCTGGAGAAAGAGGGTATCAATATCCCCTGGCGAAGCGCCGCTAATTCGGCGGCCACTTTTAAAATACGTGAGTCGCATTTTGATCTAGTGCGAATCGGCATCGCCATGTACGGGATAAAACCAAACAAAAGTTTCGATTATGGGGTCGATATCCAGCCGGTGCTGACATTTAAAACCGAGATTACGCAGATACTAGAACTATCAAGAGGTGAGTCAGTGGGTTACGGTCGAGAATTTGTTGCTCAAAAACCTGCCTTAGTGGCGAGCCTAGCGGTTGGTTATGGCGATGGGTTTCGCCGGGCCCCAAAAAATTGGGGGGAAGTCCTTATTCGTGGGCAACGGGTTCCACTTGTTGGTAGAGTTTCTATGGATCAAGCTGCGGCTGATATTACTGATTTGACAGGAGATATTCGCCGAGGGGAAGAAGTTGTTTTGATCGGTAAGAGCGGCAACGAGCTTATATCCGCAGAAGACGTAGCAGAAAAACTCGGGACGATTTCTTACGAGGTGGTAACCGCTATTTCTGCCCGCGTACCGAGAATATACATATGAAAAAAATTCGTGTTGGGATAATATTTGGCGGGAAAAGTGGGGAGCATGAAGTATCAATTATATCTGCTCAGTCGGTTCTCAAAGCGATTAATAAGACTAAGTACGAAGTAGTACCCATATTTATCAACAAAAAAGGTCAGTGGCAGATTGATTTTGGTCGAAAAAAACTGGAAAGAAAGTCCTCCAACTACATTTACCTGCTGCCAGACCCGACGAAAAAAGAACTGGTCTCTAAGGACAAAATCAAATTCAATCAAGGAAAAATTGATGTGTTTTTCCCACTAGTGCACGGGACTTATGGCGAAGACGGCTCGATTCAGGGTTTACTCGAATTAGCCGGACTACCGTACGTAGGTGCCGGGATTGCTGCGAGCGCAACTGGTATGGATAAGGATCTGATGAAAAAAATATTCAGATCAGAAGGATTACCAATAACCAAGCATTTGGTTTTGCTCCGCAAAGACCTTCGGTTAAATCAGCAAAGATTTACAAAGATGATAGAAGCGGAACTTACTTACCCAATTTTTGTTAAGCCGGCGAATCTGGGATCAAGTGTAGGTATAACAAAGGCACACACTAGAGCAGAATTGGTTCAAGGATTGAAAGTGGCCAGCGAATATGACCGAAAGTTAATTGTTGAGCAAGGAATTGATAAAGCACGAGAAATAGAGGTCGCGGTACTCGGCAATGACGAACTAGAAACTAGTGTTGGCGGCGAGATAGTTCCATCTAAAGAGTTTTATGATTATGAAGATAAATACATCTTGGGTAAAGCAAAACTAATAATACCCGCACCTATTCGTAAAAATATTTCCGACAAAATAAGAAAAATGGCTAAAACGGCATTTAAATCTATCGATTGTTCTGGTATGGCAAGAGTCGATTTTCTAATTTATCCAAAGACAAATGAGGTTTATATTGTCGAAATAAATACCAATCCCGGATTCACCGCAATAAGCATTTATCCCAAACTCTGGGAGGCAAGTGGGGTAAGCTACCTAAAATTAATCGATCGGTTAATAATTCTTGCTATGGAACGCTATAATGATAAACTGCAGACTAAGACGGAATTTCCATCAAAACTCCTGAAAAATGAAAGTTTTTAAAAGCTTGTTTCATAATTCCCGTCGCATAGCAGCCAAGCTTTGGTTGCTGGTTCATCCAAGAGTAGAAGTAATCGGTATTACAGGCAGTTACGGTAAAACCTACACGACAGCCGCAGTCTTTACGGTCTTGGCCCAAAAATTCAAAGTACTAGCAACTGATACCAACCTTGATACTAGATACAATATTCCAATTACGGTTTTAAAACTTTCCGATCATCAAAAATTGGTTTTAGAGTATGGGGTAGACAAACCAGGAGAGATGGACGCCCATCTTTTTGTCGCCCGACCAAAAATTGCGATCATTACCGGTATTACACCAGTCCACGCCGATGCTTCTCATCTGGGGTCCTTAGAAAATATCATTAAGGAAAAAAGTAAATTGGCGGCTGCTGTGCCAAGAAGTGGTTGGGTGATAGTGAACTGGGATGACCAGATGACTCGGCAAATTGCGGACGTCGCCAAAGGTAAAGTGATTTTTTACGGCCGCAATCGCTACCATTGTCAATTTTGGATTTCCCATATAAAAACTAGTTTCAAAGGTACCAGTTTTAAGCTCCATTTTCGCGGTTCTAGCCACGTGGTAAAGACCCCCTTGATTGGTCGCCATCACGCTTATACTGCTACCACCGCGGCTATTATCGGAGTGATTTCTGGTTTGAAATGGAGAGAGATTACGATAGGTTTAGCAAACCTAGTGCCTCTTGACGGTCGGGGTAATTTAGAGCCTGGTCCCAAAGAGACTGTGATTTTAAACGACTCTCGTCGAGCCAATCCTGCTTCGGCAGTAGCCGGGTTGCAAATTTTGGCCGACCTTCTCGCGAAAAGAAAAATAGCTGTAATTGGTGAAATGGGTGAGCTTGGAAAGTATGAGGAGGAAGGTCACCGCAACGTCGGGAAAAAAGCGGCCGAGACGCGACCGGACTACCTAATCTGCGTCGGACCAGCAACAAAATATATCGCCGAAGAAGCCAGACGCGGGATGAAAAAAGATAGAGTGATCTGGGTGAAAGATGTGTTTGAAGCAGCTGGCGTACTGTCTGGAATTTTACGAAAAGGGGATCTTTGGTATCTGAAAGGGTCTCTCTTAAAACACCTAGAACGAATCCCCCTTATCATAGACGGCAAAGACATCGATCCTGACGAAGTTGCTTTCAAACGTTACGAAGTTTACCGATAATGGTTGCTTGCTAGGTTCGCAAGTGGTACAATTACTCACTGCATGGTAAAACTTCTCGGAATATTACTTTTATCTTTTGGGGCTACTCTTGCGGTGGCTATTCCTTTTATTGACCTTTTGTATCGACTAAAATTTCAACGCCAGCGCGAAGCCCAAAAGGACATTTTTGGGTATTTTACCTCAATTGTAAATCGTCTTCACGGGTGGAAAGTGGGCACGCCAAACGCCGGTGGGATTTTAATAATCATAGTTACAATTATTTTTTCGGCAGTTTTTTACAAAACGACCTTATTTTCCTTAAACTGGACTGCCCTTATCTTGTATATTACCCTGATCGGGTTTGGTATTTTGGGATTGTACGATGATATCAGAAAATTTTACGGGTTTAAACAAAGTGGTGCTTGGGGACTGCGGATTCGCTACAAGATATTACTGCAGCTTTTGCTTTCTTTTGCGGTTGGGTATCTTCTTTATACAAAAATGAATTTAAGTAGCGTGCACGTGCCCCTACTTGATTTAGAAATAGAACTAGGTACTTGGTATATTGCTTGGGCGGCTATCGTAATTTTTGCGACCACCAACGCGGTAAATATCACCGATGGTTTGGATGGATTGGTGACTGGCCTTTCTCTTTTTGCGTTAGCTGCTTTTTGGTTTTTGGCAAGTCAAACCGGTCTAGGTGACGTGATCCTTTTTATCGCCGTCATTATTGGGTCACTGCTAGCGTTTCTCTATTTCAATATTTACCCGGCTAGAGTATGGCTAGGTGATACTGGAGCTCTTTCCATTGGGGCGATGCTTGCCGTAATAGCCCTGATGATAAATGGTTCCCTAGTACTTCCGTTAGTGGGTTTAGTTTTTGTATTGGAAGCGGCTAGTTCACTATTGCAGATGTTTTCAAAAGGTGTTTTCGGCAGGCGAATTTTCATTGCGGCCCCACTTCACCATCATTTCGAGGCAAAAGGGTGGGATGAAACCAAAGTAACGATGCGATTTTGGCTTGCGGGAGCGGTTTCTGTCTTTATTGGATTATTCGTGGCCCTAGCCTAAGATTTTAAATGCAAAATCCAAGAAAACTAAACTTTAAAGGAAAAGAAATCGCGGTAATTGGAGCAGGGGTAGAGGGGATATCTTCAGCCAGGTATTTGCTATCAAAGGGTGCTTCCGTTTGTTTGCTAGATAAAAAGACAAAATCCGAAATCGGTCCCGAAACGACTGGTTCATTAGAAGGGTTGGGGGTCAAGTTTTTTCTAGGCGAAGATTACCTTTCCGATTTGGAAGATTTTGACCTCATCGTCCGTTCGCCCGGAGTAAAGCCGTATTTGCCCCAGATACTTCGGGCAAAACAAAATGGAGTAGAAGTAACCTCCCAAACAAAACTTTTTTTTGATTTGTGCCCAGCGCCAATAATTGGGGTGACCGGGACTAAGGGTAAGGGAACCACATCCCTACTTGTCTACGAAATAATAAAATCTGCTGGGAAAAAGGTTTTCCTGGGCGGTAATATCGGCAAGGCGCCACTGGATTTCCTGGGTCAAATAACAAGCGATTCTTGGGTAGTTTTAGAGCTATCAAGTTTCCAGCTGATCGATCTTACGAGGAGCCCCCACATCGCCGTCGTGTTGATGACTACTGTCGAACACCTTGATTGGCATAGGAACGTCTCTGAGTACATAAAAGCAAAAGAAAAAATCGTCAAATACCAAAGCGAAAAGGATTTTATTGTGATCAATGGAGATTTCCCCTCATCAAAAAAAATTGGTGGGTCTTCTCTAGCAAAAAAGTATTATTTTTCTACAAAAACACCAGTCCAAAGGGGCGCTTACGTGGATAAAAATTTTCTTGTCCTGGTTACAAATGGTTGGACGACTATTGTAAATACAGCCCAGGTACAGTTACCAGGAGAGCATAACCTGCAAAATATTTTGGCAGCGACAGCCGTAGCGGGGATATTAGAAATACCTCCAGATACAATTGCAAAAACAGTTTTATCTTTCAAAGGACTGCCGCATCGATTAGAATTTGTAGCTGAAATTGGCGGTGCAAGATATTACAGTGATTCCGCATCAACTACTCCGGAAACCGCGATCGCGGCGTTGAAAGCTTTTAAAGACCCAAAAATTATTATTCTCGGTGGTTCTAGCAAACAGGCTGACTTTTCCCATTTAGGAGAGGAAATAGCCAAAAATAACGTGCGAGTGGTAATTTTAATGGGGGATGAGGCAGGAAGAATAAAGCAGGCAATTAAAACAAAGGGAAAATTTCCAGGCGAAATAGTAGAGGGTTTAAATACCATGAAAGAAATAATCCAAAAAGCAAAGACTTTTTCCAAATCAGGTGATATCGTTCTCCTTTCCCCAGCTTGTGCTAGCTTTGGTATGTTTAAAAATTACGTGGATAGAGGAGATCAATTTAAAGAAGCGGTAAAATCGCTAGCGAAAGTTTAAATTGGATCTGGATTTAGCTTTATAGTATAATTCGCAAGGATTACATCCTGCGTATTGTTTCCTTGGCAGGATATAATCGCAAGATTACATCTCGCGCTTGTTTCTCTAGCGAGATATAATCAAAAGCAATATTTTGAATTGAGAATTAGTAATTATTAATTCATAGTTTTACGTTCGATGTCAGTTTCCTGCCTTTATGGTTAAGCCAACCAAGACTCAAATTCACCGACCAGATTTCATTCTCCTTGGAGCTGTTGTTTCTCTAGTTTTGTTTGGGTTATTAATGGTTTACAATGCTTCCCCGGTTACTAGTTTGCGGGATTTTGGGGACCCACTTTATCTAATTAAATTTCAAATAGCCTGGGCGTTTATTGGACTAGTGCTTGGATTTATTGTATTTAGGATCCCTTATACTTTTTGGCAAAAAATTTCACCGTTTCTACTTGTTTTAGCTATTGTTTTGTTACTGGCCGTATTTATTCCGGGTTTGGGGCCAAAGGTTTATGGTGCTCAAAGATGGCTGCGGTTTGGAATCATTGGTGTTCAGCCAGCCGAATTTACCAAGCTTGCCTACATAGTGTATCTAAGTGCGCTCCTGTCTAAGAAAATAAAATTTACACCATTTTTGATAACCACCGCGATTTTAGTTGGGATCGTATTGGTTCAAAGGGACTTGGGTACTAGCGTGGTGATTACGATTATTGGGTTGGCACTTTATTTTGTGGCCGGCGGGGCGCTGTGGCATTTGCTTGCCTTGGCGCCCGTACTAGCCGCAGCTGCCGCCTTGTTTATAATTGCTTTTCCATATCGTAAAGCCCGATTCTTATCCTTTCTCAATCCAAGTATTGACACCCAGGGTATTTCTTACCATATTAATCAGGCTTTGATCGCTTTGGGATCTGGAGGTTTGCTAGGAGTAGGTCTAGGCGAGTCCCGCCAAAAATACGGCTTTATTCCTGAAGTCACGACCGATTCGATCTTTGCGGTGATTGGTAATGAGCTTGGTTTTATCGGGTCATTAGTTTTTATTACCGTATTTGTTTTAATAGTTTATCGGGGATTCAAAATCGCCCTTTCGGCGCCAGATAAATTCTCTTTTTTAGTTGCAGCCGGGATTACCACCTGGATTGGTGCGCAGACGTTTATTAATATTGCTGGTTTGTCAGCAACATTGCCTTTGATTGGATTACCTATCCCCTTTGTTTCATATGGGGGTAGTTCTTTGGTAGCTATTTTACTGGCGATGGCGATACTACTAAACATCTCACGTTATACCAAAGTGAGACATTAACAGACCTTCAAGTTAGTTGAATCAGAGTGAAAAATTAAAGTATAATGGCGAGATATAATTTAAATTCCATGAAAATAATAAAACTTGTTTTCACTCAGAATATTGATTCTTCATGAAAATAATAAAACTTGTTTTCATTCAGGATAGGAATTCTTCATGAAAATAATTATTTGTGGCGGGCACTTGACTCCAGCGCTAGCGGTAGTTGACGAACTAAAAAAAAGAAGTATCAACGACGTTATTTTTATCGGAAGGGCTAGGGCTACTGAGGGAGAACGTGTTCCGAGCGCGGAATCCATCGTGATTCCCAACTTAGGTATTAAATTTTACGCGATTCCTACTGGTAGGTTGCAAAGAAAATTTACTCGCTACACCCTGCCAAGTTTATTGAAAGCTCCGGTTGGTGTGATTTCTTCTCTCTTGATTTTAAGCCAGGAAAAACCTGATGTGGTAATTTCCTTTGGTAGCTACGTTGCCTTGCCCGTTGTAATTGCCGCTTGGGTGCTGGGAATTCCATCTATTACCCACGAGCAAACCGTAAAGGGAGGGCTGTCAAACCAGTGGATAAGCAGATTTGCTAAAAAAATAGCCCTATCTTGGCCAGATTCAAAACAATTTTTTCCAGAAGAAAAATGCGTCGTGACCGGTATACCGATAAGACGGGAGATTTTAAACTTAAAAAGACACCGGACTAATCGGCCAGCGATTTTTATAACCGGGGGTAACCAAGGTGCGCATTCAATAAACGAGGCGATATTAGAAGTTATAGAGTCCCTTTTGGATAAATACGAAGTCTATCACCAAACAGGAGGCGCCGAAAAATTTCGAGATTTCGAAATGTTGACCGCGCGGGTGTCCCAATTACCTCGAAAATTACAAAAAAGATACCACGTTTTCAAGTGGTTAAATAGTTCTGAACTAGTTGACGTGTACTCTCGGGCTTCCTTGGTAGTGGGCAGAAGCGGTGCAAACACCTTAAGTGAAGTTGCGTACCTTGGGATACCTGGACTATTTATACCACTTCCTTGGGCAGGTAGCGGTGAACAGGATAAAAACGCCCAAATGCTAGCCAGTACTGGGGCGGCTTTGGTTTTGCAACAAGAACGGTTGAGTCCAAGAAGATTACTAACGGCTATTAACGCAATGGTTCTTCGCCTGGATGATTACAAGGTGGCCGCAAAGAAGGCTAAAAAGCTAATTAACCCAAACGCTGCTAAGCTTTTTGTGGACGAGGCAATAAAATTGGTAAATAAAAATAATGAGCGTTAGAAAACCTCTGCAAAAGGTATTTTCGGCCCAAAAAATCCATACTAATAAAAGAAAAGTAATTTTTTTAGTCGAAATTTTAGTTACTATTTTGCTGATAGTCGGCACAAGTATTAGTTTTGTTGCTTTGGACAAATTTGCACCAAGTGACTATTTTAAGAAAGTTACCAACTTAGCTTTGTTAAAAAGACCCAGTCAAAAAACCCAAGAAAAAAGCTTTGAAGAAAAAATAAAGGAGGTGATCGATAAAAAAATCCTTGATGTTACCGCCGTAGAAAAATCAAACGAAGGTTATTACATTGTAAAGAGCAGGGAGGAAGTAAATGTGGTGATGGTAGCGGATAAAGACCTGGGGTTTCAGGCTAGGACTTTACAAACGGTTCTATCCAAGGCTAAAATAGAAAACAGGGTAGCATCTTTGGTGGACTTTCGTTTCGATAAAATTGTGGTGCAGTATAGCCGTTGAGGCACGAGACTTGATGTTTTTTAACCCCGGGTGAAGGATCAGTTTTAATGATAAAAAGAGGTAATTGTGGCTAGAGACAAAATTATCGTCGGTATCGACATTGGTTCCTCAAAAATCGCTACGTTAATTGCGACTAGTTCTGATTCCGGATTTACAGTGATAGGAGTATCTACCGCCCCTTCCAGAGGGATTAGAAAAGGTCAGGTAGTTGATATTGATGAAGCTGTTGCTGCGATTGCAGAGGGTATCGAATCAGCCGAGCGAATGGCAGGAGTATCTGCTTCGTCGTGTTTTGTAAGCGTGAGCGGTGTTCACATTTCTTCAGTAAATTCCCGAGGGGTTGTGGCCGTGGCCGGAGGCGAAAATGAGATTAGCGAGGATGACGTTCGCAGAGTAGTTGAAGCTGCCCAAGCAATTTCTACCCCTTCCTCAAGAGAACTCATTCACGTGATACCCAGGGACTACATAGTCGATTCTCAAGAAGGAATTAAGGATCCGGTTGGAATGACCGGTGTGCGTTTGGAAGTTGAAACTCACATCATTACCGGTGCCAATACATCGCTTCGAAACCTCGTCAAATGTATCCAACAAGTTGGTATTGACGTAGAAGGATTAGTTTTTTCAGGAATTGCCAGCGCTGAAAGCACTCTGACCGATACAGAGAGAGAATTAGGGGTGGCTTTAATTGATATTGGGGGCGGTACGACTGATGTGGCTCTTTTTGTCGATGGGTCTATCGCGCATTCGGCTGTAATTCCTATTGGGGGCAAAAATATCACTAACGATTTGGCGATTGGTCTGCGAAGTTCTCTCGAGTCAGCGGAAAAAATTAAACTGGCTCTTAGTGTCAAAGAAAGCAAAAAAATCGACGAGGAGGAAGAAAAAGATGATAAAGAACAGGATAAAAAAGGGGAGATAGATGCGGCAAAATTGGGGATAACAGAAGACCTTGGCACCCTATCGAAAAAGACTCTAGTTGATGGAATAATTAAGCCGAGACTAACCGAGATTTTTACCTTAATTGGGATGGAGATAAAGAGAGCCGGATACGCCGGTCTTCTTCCCGCTGGACTGGTCGTAACTGGCGGCGCTGCTGAAACAGTCCAGTTGCCAGCTGTCGGAAAAGAGGTTCTACGAATGCCGGTTCGAGTCGCTGAACCAAAAGGGGTCAGTGGGTTGATTGATGAAATATCATCACCAGCCTATGCCAACAGCGTAGGACTGCTTTTGTTTGGCGAAAAAATGACCGTGCCTACGTCCAAAATAAGTTTATCACTTCCTCGGGGAAGTAACGTAGCTGATTTGATCAAAAAAATTGTTGGGTGGATTCGCGGTTTAATCCCCTGACATTCTTGGAAATATTTTAATCCTGGATTTAAAAACTCAATTGACAAAGTTTTTTAATTAAGGTAATCTAAAGACAGTTAATCCCCTCAGTTTTATCGGGCAGGTATTATGTTAATAAAACCAGAGGTCAACCGGTTTGCAAAGATAAAAGTAGTTGGCGTTGGCGGCGCTGGTGTTAATGCCCTCAATTCAATGATTTCCCTACAGCAGGTTCAAGGGGCAGATTTTGTAGCTGTTAATACCGATGCTCAAGCCCTGCTTACTTCTCTTGCCCCGACCAAAGTCCAAATTGGAGAACAATTGACCAAAGGATTAGGTAGTGGTGGTGATCCAGACATTGGTCGAAAAGCAGCTGAAGAAAGTAGCGAAAAACTTCAAGAGATGGTGAAAGACGCAGATATGGTTTTTGTTACCGCTGGTATGGGTGGTGGTACTGGTACTGGAGCTGGTCCCGTAATTGCTGATATTGCCAGAAAAAGCGGTGCCCTTACCGTATCAGTAGTGACTAAGCCTTTTGCTTTCGAAGGAGCGCACCGGCGAATTATTGGCGAGGAGGGTGTGGAGTCTCTAAAAGACAGAGTCGATACGATGATCGTAATTCCCAACCAAAGATTACTGGATGTGGTGGACAAAAAAATGAGCCTGCTAGAGGCATTTAAAGTAGCCGATTCGGTTCTTGGTCAGGGAGTTCAAGGTATTTCCGATATTATTGTGCTGCCAGGTTTGATAAATGTTGACTTTGCTGATGTCCGAACGATTATGACCAGCGCTGGTAGTTCCTTGATGGGTATTGGTTTTGGTTCTGGTGAAAGTAGAGCCGCTACTGCCGCTAGGGCGGCGATTGCTTCGCCTCTACTTGAGGTTTCAATTGATGGTGCCAAAGGAATCCTTTTTAATATTAGCGGTGGACCTGATATTTCAATGTTTGAAGTCGATGAAGCCGCGAAAATCATCTCTTCCGCCGCTGATAGTGACGCAAACATTATTTTTGGCGCGACTATAGATGAAAATATGGTTGATCAAGTGAAAATCACCGTGATTGCCACTGGTTTTTCTGAAGACAGGGTAAGCGCGGTGGAAACAAAGGAAGCTCTTGAATCTCTTTCTCAGTCTGTTTCTGAAGAAGGCAACGGCGCCCTTGAGAGTGGTGAAGATACCGACGAATTCGACGTTCCTGCATTTATGAGACAAAGATAAATGCAGGAAGGGTAGTCGCTTCAGCGACGTTCATTCCGGCGTTCACGCGCCATCGTTAAAATCCCTATTGACAGTAATTAGTGGAAAATATATAGTTATGGTGGGCCTTAAAAAAGGCAGACCCCGAGAGGGGTTTTTTTGATGGCAAAAAAGGCAGGTACAAAATATATCTTCGTTTCTGGTGGTGTAATTTCTGGTATTGGTAAAGGTGTAGCCACCTCCTCTATAGCCCTACTTATGAAATCCAGGGGTTTTTCCACTACCGCTGTAAAAGCTGATCCTTATCTGAATATAGACGCCGGTACCCTAAATCCTATTGAGCATGGAGAGGTTTTCGTACTTGATGATGGTATGGAGTGTGATCAGGACCTGGGTAATTACGAACGCTTTCTAAACCAAGATTTAAACGCCTCAAACTATATGACTACCGGTCAAATATTTAAGTCAATAATCGATAGAGAAAGAGCATTGGGGTACGAAGGAAAAACCGTAGAATTCTTCCAACACCCACCAGAAGAAATAATTAATCGAATCGAGGGTTGCGCCGATAGAAATAAAGCAGAAATTGTTGTCTTTGAAATTGGTGGTACAGTGGGAGAATACCAAAACCTACTTTATCTAGAGGCTAATAGGCTCTTTAAACTACGTTACCCAGATGATGTTCTGCACGTTCACGTAACTTATCTCCCCACCCCCTCTTCAATAGGTGAAATGAAATCTAAACCTGCTCAGATGTCTATTCTGGAACTAGCTTCTTCTGGTATAGTAGCCGATTTTGTACTGGCTAGATCTAAGGAAGAGATAGATCAAAAAAGAAAAGAGAAAATAGCTATTGCCTGCGGCCTTCAAGTGGAAGACATTTTATCTGCTCCAGACGTGGACAATATTTACAAAGTGCCAATAAATCTAGAAGGGCAGAAATACTCAAATATGATTTTAAAAAAATTAGGTCTAGAACCTAGATCATCTGATCTGAAAGAATGGACGAATATGGTGAAAAAGGCGGAAAAACCGGAGCAAACCGTAAAAATTGCTATGGTAGGTAAGTACTTTAGCACCGGCGATTTTACTCTTTCAGATGCTTATATATCTGTAATTGAGTCCATAAAACACGCCGCTACTTTTTACAATACTAAACCAGGAATAGATTGGATCGATTCTTCCCAGATAGAGAGAGACGGAACAGAGGTACTTTCAAAATACGATGGTATTATTGTGCCCGGGGGTTTTGGATCTAGAGGTGTGGAAGGAATTATTTCGGCGATAAGATTTGCTAGAGAAAATAAAGTTCCATATTTTGGACTTTGCTTCGGTATGCAACTGGCTACCGTGGAATTTGCTAGAAATGTTGCCAAATTAGATAAAGCCCACACGACTGAAATAGACTCAAAAACACCCCATCCGGTGATAGATATAATGACCGATCAGGAAAAACTTTTAGTGGGTCGGGAATATGGAGGAACGATGCGTCTAGGCGCCTTTCCTTGTAAAATAAAAGAAGGTACGGTTGCACAAAGGGCTTACGCGACTGGTCAAATAATCGAGCGTCACCGACACCGTTATGAATTTAATAATGAGTATCGCCAAACGCTAGAAAAAGCCGGCTTGGTAATTTCTGGTACTAGCCTAAATGGTAGGCTCGTCGAGATGATCGAATTACCTAGACACCCTTTTTTTATTGGAACTCAGTTTCACCCAGAGTTTAAATCCAGACCACTAAAACCACACCCACTTTACAATGAATTTATAAAGGCCTGTTTAAATAATTCGACTAACACAACCGGAGTTGTCAGTGATAGTAATTCAAAAGTGATTGTCGAGGGAACAAATTAGTTTCTAAAAGAACTCCCTGTCGAGGGCGAACAGGGAGTTCGAGGAAATTTGTAGCTAGTCCAAGCTTATCTATTGAGTCCTTAGACTAACAAAAACGTACAATCTTGTTATCAGAAACAAAACTAAGTGTCAACAAGCAAGCAGCAATTTGATTGAGGGATTTATTTTTATCTAGATTATTCCAGATTCACTAAAGTCCGGAAAAGCAGGTTTTTGAAGACCCACCCCGCTTTTTTCGGCCAAGGTAATAAGTTTTATTATATAAGCTACTCCCGCTAGATTTACACCCCGCTTATTAGTAAGATAGCGAATGAATTGTAGTTTCTTGATGTCCGACTGTGAAAATCTTCGCCGATTAGTTTTCGTTCGGGAAGGAACGACTAGCCCTTCCGCCTCATAGATCATTAGTGTCCTCGGGTGTACACCCATTATTTCAGCGGCTACAGAAAGGGTAAATAATGGTTTTGATTCAGTCGATTTCATATGGTAAAAATACCAATCAATACTACATGATTGTCTGATAGCGTGCAAGTGATAATTCTAGATTTTACATAAAGGCCAGGTTGTTTGTTGCTTTTTACTTCGGAATTGTTTAATAATAAAATCAAATTATTCAGTTGTGTGGTAAGCCCGTTTGAAAACCCAAAACGGGCCTTATTTAGAACGGATGACGAGGGTAACACACAACAAAAAACTTGCCGCCTTTTAGGCGGCGGTTTCTTTTTAGTAATCAACTAACCTCTTGACAAATCCTTTACCAAAAGATACAGTAATATTGTAAGGTTTCCTACCACCATCGCACTAATATTTGCTTAAATCTTGACAAGTAAACAACTTCCATTTATTCTTATAGTCCTTATCGAAAGGAGGTGAAAATAAAAATTCGACAACTAGAAGTCGGTTTTACCTGTTACTGATTGCCGATTGCTTTTTGTCGACAAACAAACATGCCAATGACCACTGAAGAAGCTGGAAAGCGAGGTGGGCTTGCCGTTAAAAAGAAATACGGACCATCCTTTTACGCAGAAATTGGTCGAAAGGGAGGTCGCGCCACCAAAAAAACCTATGGTCCAGAATTTTACTCCATGATCGGCGAAAAAGGCGGAGAAAGAGTGAAGGAAAAGCACGGACCTGCTTTTTACTCCGAAATAGGTAAAAAGGGCGGTAGAACGCGGGCTCGCAAACAGATGGGGTTTGATTTCTGATGACCAAACGTGACCAAACCTTTAGTAACCTTACCCTCGGTTGCTAAGACCCCTCGAGAGGCTCGAGGGGAGGACTTATCAGGTAACACGTGTTGTTGATTGGTTAAGTTTTCTTCTGACCTACTTTCGTCTCCTCTTTGGTATAATCCGCAAGGATTACATCCTGCGTATTGTTTCCTTGGCAGGATATAACCGCAAGATGTAATATTTCCTCATTACTTGGTACACATCTTTTTATCGATTGATATATAATAAGAAATTATGTTTAGACCGGTTTCTCCTAGGATAAGTTTTCCGGAACTAGAAGAAGAAATCTTAAAGTTTTGGCAAAAAGAAGGCGTATTCAAGAAATCTCTTAAGAAAAATAAAGATAAGAAGAGATTTGTTTTTTATGAGGGCCCACCAACAGCCAATGGTAAGCCTGGTGTACACCACGTTTTAGCCAGGTCATTCAAAGATATTATCTGTCGCTACAAAACAATGCAGGGTTTTTTGGTAGAAAGGAAAGGTGGTTGGGATACACACGGTCTGCCTGTAGAACTAGAAGTTGAGAAGCAGCTTGGGATAAGCGGTAAACAAGATATATTGAATTTGAAACATGACCCTGCCAAATCAGATGAGGACAATCAAAGAGATTCGATCAAATACTTCAACCAACTTTGTAAGGAAAATGTTTTTAAATATGTCAAGGACTGGAAGGAAATTACCGACAGGATTGGCTTTTGGATTGATATGGAGGATCCTTATGTAACCCTCGACAACCGTTATATTGAAACTGTTTGGTGGTCTTTAAAAAAGATTTGGGAAGCTGGTCTTTTAGTCGCCGATTATAAAGTGGCACCATATTGTCCCCGTTGCGGCACTCCTCTTTCTTCTCATGAAGTTGCCTTGGGTTATAAAGATAATGTTCCAGACCCTTCCGTTTACGTTAAGTTTGAATTGGTTGATGAGCCAGGAACATTTTTCCTAGTCTGGACAACTACTCCTTGGACGCTTCCGGGAAATGTTGCTTTAGCGGTAGGCGAAAATATTAAGTATGTTAAAGTGAACGTGGGTAAAGAAAAATTTATCCTTGCCAAATTCTGCGTTAAAGAAGTAATCAAAGACTCTTTTGAGATAGAAAAAGAATTGACGGCGGAAGAACTGGTCGGAAAGCAATACAAGCCTCTTTACCAATTTATTCCCCTCGATAAAAAAGCGCATTATGTAGCAGAGGCAGACTTTGCCACCGAAGAAGAAGGAACAGGCATAGTTCATACTGCTGTAATGTATGGAGAAGAAGATTTTGATCTGGGTAAAAAACTAAATCTACCAATGAAGCATTTAGTGAATAACAAGGGAGAGTTTGTATCTGAAGCTGGGGCTTTTGCTGGTAAGTTTGTGAAGAAAGCAGATAAAGATATCATTGTCGACTTGGAAAAAAGAGGACTGCTCTATAAATCAGAAACAATTAAGCACACTTATCCTTTCTGCTGGCGGTGCGAAACACCTCTTCTTTATTACGCTCTTGACTCTTGGTTTATCAAAACGACTGCTGTCAAGGACAAACTGATTAAAAATAATCAGAAAATTAACTGGGTTCCCGGTCATGTTAAGAATGGTCGAATGGGTGAGTGGTTGGAGAGCCTTAAGGATTGGAATTTGTCAAGAAATAGGTTTTGGGGGACTCCTTTGCCCATTTGGAAATGTCCAAAGGGCCACCTTAGGGTAATAGGCAGCGCCCAAGAACTAGGGTTGGATATAAAGGACAAGGATTTAGACCTCCATAGGCCATTTATTGATGCTGTCACAATTCAATGTGAAGAATGTGCTGAGACAATGAGTAGACTTTCTCCTGTAATAGATGTTTGGTTTGATTCTGGATCGATGCCTTATGCTCAGTGGCATTACCCCTTCGAAAATAATCAAACGTTCAAAGAGTGGTACCCCGCCGATTACATCTGCGAAGCGATGGATCAGACTAGAGGATGGTTTTATACACTGTTAGCGACAGCTACCTTGTTGGAAAAGGCAGGCGAAGTAAAGGAAGGCTATCCTTATGAAAACGTGATCAGCCTTGGCCTTGTTTTGGATGAAAAAGGCCAGAAGATGAGTAAAAGCCGTGGTAATGTAGTTGATCCCTGGGAAGCTATCGGTACCGCCGGAGCGGATGCTATGAGGTGGTACTTTTTTTCCTCTACAACTGCAGGAAACGAGTATCGTTTTTCCATTCGGTTGGTTGAAGATGTGATTAAGAGATTTTTCCTTACTCTCTGGAATTCCTATGTCTTTTTCGTTACTTATGCCAATATTGATGGTTGGTCGTTAGGTAAAGAGGTAGTTACGAGTAAGAATATCCTTGATCAGTGGGTCTTGTCTGAGCTTGACAACCTTATTGAAAAAGTTACGGCTGATTTTAGTAATTATAATGTGACTGGAGCCAGCCGAAGGATCGAAGATTTCGTGGTAAATAAAATTTCTACGTGGTACCTTCGCCGGAGTAGAAATAGAGTAGGTCCTACCAATTTAGATTCTGAGGATAAAGATTATTTTTATCAAACCACTTATGAAGTTTTAATCACGGTGGCGAAATTACTTGCCCCCTTTGCTCCATTTATTAGCGAAAAAATATACAGAGGGTTGACCTCATCACTATCTGTCCATCTCGAAGATTGGCCAAAGCCACAGAAACGATATAAAGCAGAATATGAGGAATTAATGGAAAAGTCGAGGCTGATTACTACGCTCGGGCACGCTAAGCGAAAAGAGGCTGGAATCAAAGTGCGGCAACCTCTAAAAAAGATTTCTATACCCTCGGGTTATGAAGTACCGAAAGAATATTTAAACCTTGTTTTAAGTGAGCTAAATATTAAAGAAGCAGAATTCACAAAGACCGAAGAGATGTCACTTGATACGAAGGTTACAAAAGAGCTTAAAGCAGAAGGAGCTGCACGAGAGCTTATTCGGGAAGTACAGGAAGCCAGAAAAAAGGCTGGTGTTACCTTTAGTGACGAGGTATTAGTTTACTTACCATCTTGGCCAAGGGAGTTTGGAGAATTGATAAAACGGGAGACATTGGCGAAAAAACTGCTGCGTGGCGATACGATAAAGATCCAGAAATAGAAATAAGTTATGGCCAAATTTTTTGGTAGAATAGATTTATTACTACTTCTTCCTGCTATTTTGCTTTCCGCGTTGGGTTTAATGCTTATTTACAGTACTTCTTTTGAAAGCGACCCGTCTTTTTTTGTTCGCCAAACAGGTTATTTAGTTTTTGCGATAATGACCTTTATAATTCTTAGCCAATTGGATTTCAAATCTCTTAGCTATCTATCACCGTTTGTTTATGTTTTTGTAATTTTACTATTAATAGTTACCTTTATTGTAGGTATAGAGGTAAGAGGATCGGTGCGCTGGCTTGATCTTGGGTTTGTCACTATTCAAGGAGCTGAATTAGCCAAGCCCGCAATTGTTCTTTTTTTGGCGCATTTTTTTACAGGGTTTCCAACATCTAATTTCAGGAACTTTCTATTCTCTTTCGTCTTAATAATAATTCCCATCATAATAATCGCTAAACAGCCAGATTTAAGTAATAGTCTAGTTTTGTTTTCAACCTGGTTCTTCATGGTATTTATTTCTGGAGTAAATCTAGTCTATCTATCGGTGGGTGCTGGAGCGGTACTGATCGCAGTGCCGTTTATCTGGAACCTTTTTTTAAAGACCTACCAAAAAAACCGTCTTTTGGCTTTTTTAAATCCAAATATAGATCCTCAAGGAGTCAGCTACAATATTGTTCAGGCTTTGATCGCCTTGGGTAGCGGCCAATTAACTGGAAAGGGCCTGGGGCGTGGTACCCAATCTCATTTGAATTTCTTGCCAGAAGGCAGAACCGATTTTATCTTTTCAGTTGCCGGAGAGGAGTTGGGTTTTATTGGTGTTGCCTTGATTATTTTAATCTTCGCTTTTTTAATTTACCGAGTTATTAAAAGTGCAGCGAAGTCAATTAATAAAGAAACCAAACTATTTATTTATGGTACCGCCTTTATTTTAGCGACCCAGTTTTTCATAAATGCGGCAATGAACATGGGTATTTTTCCAGTAAGTGGAGTGACTTTGCCTTTCATTTCTTTCGGTGGCAGTTCGATCGTATCAATGTTTATTTTACTAGGACTCGTGCAAGCGGCCGCGAATCAAACTAATAAATGATGCAGTTTTTGCCAGTTGACAGCCTAGTTTGTAGCCTATATTATTTAACCACTGTTAGGAGATCTCGATGAAGTACGCTGTTATAAAAACTGGTGGAAAGCAATACAAAATTTCTGAAGGGCAGGTTTTGACTGTAGAAAAGCTAGACCAACCCTCTAGTAATGAAAAGGACAAGGCAATTGAATTTGACGATGTTCTGCTTTTGGTTAACGATGGCAAAGTAAAAGTTGGCCAACCCAAAGTTCAATCTAGTGTAGGAGCGCGGATAGTCGATCAAGTAAAAGGTAAAAAAATTTATGTGTCTAAATACAAAGCAAAAACTGGTTATCGGCGGAGGATTGGGCATCGCCAGAATTTTACGAAAGTTTTAATTGAAAAAATAATGGACTAATTTATGGCTCATAAAAAAGCAGGTGGCTCAAAAGCTAGGCAAGGGACCAACGTAGTTGGGAAAAGGCTCGGCGTAAAAATATACGCCGGTCAAAAGGTGAAAACAGGTCAGATTATTGTTAGGCAAAGGGGGAGCACCTTCCATTCCGGTAAAGGCGTAAAGACGGGTCGAGATTTTACCCTTTTCGCCGTTACCGAAGGTACCGTTGCTATGAAAAAAGGTAAAGGTAAACGTTACGTTGAGGTAATTTCAGGTACAGGTAAATCATGAATGTAGTCGAGACAGAGGCAGCCGAAATCGATATAGATTTGCTACAGCCCAACCCTCTTCAACCTAGGGGTCAAATCTTGGCGGATTCTTTGGTAGAATTAGCCGAATCGATTCGGGAGCACTACGTTTTGGAACCTTTGGTGGTGGCTAAAACCCCGGCTGGATACCAAATTATTGCCGGAGAACGTCGGTGGCGGGCCGCAAAATTAGCTGGCCTTACAAAATTGCCCTGTATAGTTCGCGAAACTACCCCGCAAGGGATGTTGGAGATGGCTTTGGTTGAAAATGTTCAACGGGTAGATCTGAATCCAATTGAAAGGGCCCAGGCTTATAAGAGATTGATCGAAGAGTTTGGTTTGACCGCTACCGAGATTGGTCAGCGGGTGGGAAAAAGTGGTCCTTATATTTCCAATACTCTAAGGCTAATAGAATTGCCAGACGCTCTGAAAGACGGTCTTCTTTCCAACGCAATTACCGAGGGACACGCCAAAGCGTTGCTTGGTTTAGAGGATATAACCTTGATGATCACTGCGTTCAAAAAAATACTAGCCGAAAATTTGGGGGTGAGAGCTACCGAGGAGCTAGTGCGTCGGATGAAAGCAAAAGCGGATATCAAGCCAAAAACCAAGAGAGAGTATGAGCATTCGGAAGACGTGGCCAAAATGGAGGAAGAGATCTCCAACGTAAGCGGTTGCAAAGTGCAACTATACAAATCATCAAAAGGCGGAAGACTAGTTTTGATTTTTAATTCTTCCGAGCAATTAGCCTCGCTTCACCAAAAATTAACCTCTTAAACCATTTTTTATTTTCGAGCTGGGGACTCACGCGAGAAAATGTCGGAAACCGCGAGTATAAGATCGCGGAGGACGTCATTCAGTAAAAGAGACCCGTCTGATTATTGATATTTTTGAAACGGGCCAATATCTTACCCACGCCTTACCAATAATAGCTTTCCTTGACACGGGTCCCCATTCTCTTGAATCAAAACTGTGGGTACGGTTGTCGCCAAACACAAAATAGCTATTTGCTGGCACCGTTGCTGTTTTCCCTTCACGTAAGTATGATCCACCGGTGATAGGTTCCATAATTTCGTAAGGTTCGGATAAAGTAAAACCTTCCGGGCGCGTGGTATTAAAAATAGTAATTTTATCGTTTTTTATTTCTATCTTCTCTCCTGGAAGCGCAATTATTCGTTTTATGAAATCTACTTCTGGGTTTGTTGGTGCTTTGAAAATAACGATGTCACCACGATGTGGTTCACCGAAACGATAGGAAATTTTGTCAGTTAATATATATTCGCCGTCGTGGAAATTTGGTTCCATGCTTGCTCCTTTTACCTGATGAGGCTGGAGAAGAAAAAGATAAACCACCAAAAATATGGCGATTGCTACTACAATCGTTTCAACTATATCGACAATTGTGGACCAAAGAGAGGATCGTTGTGCGTCCATTGTATAAAGGTTATTTTTAGTATACGGTGGATGCCTATTGCCGTGCAAGGGTAATTTTGCTAGAATTTCCTATAAATTTCTGTAGAAATGTTGGTTTCTTGGGCATTTAGCTCAGTGGCAGAGCGCCTCGTTCACATCGAGGAGGTCGTAGGTTCAAATCCTACAATGCCCACCACTTTCTTAAAATCAAGTTCCGACACCTCTGCTACTGCTTTTAATTTCTAGAAAAATCTGTTAATTTAAAATCAATGCTCACCAGGGCAGTTTTGTTTTTCAGCACTTTAACAGCATCAAGGAGAAGACGATGAAAGACTCGCTTCGTATTGCAATGCTGATTTCTGGTGGTGGTACCACTATGGAACAGATCTTAATGGTCTGCAGATTAGGAGGACGGCTCTTTGGGAAGGTGCGGCCAGTTCTGGTGATTGGGAGTAAGCATGGGATCAAGGGTCTTGATCGGGCGATGGGTTATGGCTTAGAGCTCGGAAAGGACATCTTTGTCCTGGAACCGAAGTGTTACCCCGACCCGTCTGCATTTGGGGAAGCAATTCTTACTTTGTGTCAGCAGAGAGCGGTTGATCTAATTGGTCAATACGGTTGGCTTCCCCGTACGCCAGTAAACGTTGTTGAGACCTACAGGGATAGAATGATCAACCAACACCCAGGACCTCTTCGTCCCGGACGGTTCGGGTTTGGTGGTAAAGGGATGATGGGAACAGCTGTTCACACGGCCGTTCTCTGGTTTGCCAGAAATGTTGGGAGAGAGTTTCCATACACGGAAGCGGTCGCTCAACGGGTGGCAATTACATATGACGAAGGGGTGCTACTCAACGTCAGACAAGTGCCGATTCTCCAGGGTGATGACGTTTCTTCGCTCCAAGAACGCGTTTTGCCACAGGAGCACGAAATTCAGGTGGAAACTCTTCTGGCATTCGCAGAAAATCGGGTCCAAGAACTAGACCTACCCGATATCGTCTTGCCAGAAGAGGCAGATCTTCTCGATCAAGCAAGGAAGATCGCTACGACTCTATATCCACATGGTTAGGAAGGAGGATCGGAAGTGAGCAGAGATCCAAAAGTCGACGGGTTGACCGCAGCCGTTCAGGCTTACGACTATCACAACAGCGTTGAGAGTACAAGGCGGTTATTTCGTGCAGTACGGGACTTAGGTGAAAGTGATGATGAAAGGGCGGTAGGTCTCTTGATAATTGTTCTCGAGAAGCACGAAGATCTATCAGGCTACGCAGCAGATGCTTTAGCAAAGCTCAAAACGCCAGTAGCCAAGGTAGCGCTCCCAGCGCTAAGAGAAAAACTAGATAGGGTTCAACCGCTAGTGGATACCGGTCGGATCTATTATGATTCCGGTCCTACTTACGCCAGCATCGCTGATTCTATCGAAGAGGCGATTGAGGTGATAGATTCAGATTGACAGAAAGTGTGCGCGGCAATAGAACTAATCCGCTTTGAGGGTATGCATTGTCGTCCCGACATCGCTGACCCAAAACACCTGAAACTATGGCGTCCGTAACCACCTCGGGCGCCTTTTAATTTGTAGATAAATCTGATAACTTTGAATCAGTACCCACCAGAGTAGTTTCTGTTTTTCGGGGGGAGTATATGCCAAGGTATACCTATAGAGAAGCTGGAGTGGATGTAGATAGGGATAACGCTCTAAGCCGGTCCGCTCTTCGTGTAGCGGCGAGGACGTTCGTTAGGTGGACGGACCTGGTGAACGGACTGATTACAATTACACTAGATGATATAAAGAAGATGGAGAGGCCTCGTCTTCTTGCCGGGACTGACGGTGTAGGGACAAAGCCTAGTTATGCTTTTGTTTCCGGCCGTCACAAAGTTATAGGTAGTGATCTAGTGGCCATGTGTGTCAATGATTTGGTCCGCAACAATGTCCGACCGCGTGGCTTTCTTGATTACATCGCTAGATCAGACGCGCCTAATCGCGTGGTCCTGGAGCTTTTAGAGGGAATGGCGGAAGCCTGTCAAGAATACAAGTGCGCCATTATTGGAGGCGAGATTGCTAGCATGAGTGGTTACCCCCGAGGGGAATATGAAGTCGTGGGTTTTGCTCTTGGGTTTCAGGACCGAGACAAGCTTATCGACGGGTCCTCTATTGCAGAAGGGGACCTCATGTTCGGACTACCGTCGTCTGGCCTCCATAATAACGGCTACTCTCTAGTCCGTAAGGTTTTTCCTGCAGAAGAAGCCATTAAGGAGGAAGAACTAGTTGTCGAACTCCTTCGCCCAACTCGCATTTATGTCGATCAAGTGCTGGGGGTCAGTGAGCGGCTCCCGATACACGGATGGGCCCACATCACCGGAACTGGAATTGTTGGTAAACTTGGGGACATAATTCCGGACGGTTTACAAGCCCAGCTGCATTTGGGATCTTGGCCCGTGCCCCCGATCTTCAAAGAAATCAAGCAAAAGGGAGGGATTTCGGATCGGGAAATGAGGAGGACATTCAACCTGGGTCTGGGTATGATTGGTGTTGCACCAGAGGGTGTAGCGAAACAAGCCGTGAAATTCCTAGCTCAACAAGGAGAAGCCGCCTATCTCATCGGTGAAGTTGTTAAGAGAAAGGGTAAAGAGAGGGTTGTGTTTTTCTAGATTACACATGGGGCAAGAACCCTCTTGCCCCCTCCAGACCATCACATATTGCTTGGTTATCTCTTACTTGCTAAACTTATGCTCGTTCAATGAGTATTCCGTTTAAATTAGCTTACAATACTAGTTTTCAGCTTCTGGGTAAGGCAGTTACTGTCGTTTCTACCACAATAGTATTTTATTTGATAATCATTCCTAATTTTTCGGTTGGTGAGTTTGGTATTTTAAACTCAATTTTAAGTTACGTGGCCTTATTTTACGTTTTCGCTGATTTTGGTCTCAACGCAATTTTTGTCCGTGAGGTTGGTGCAGACCAAGATAAACAAAAGGAATTTTTTAAAAAACTATTTGGCCTACGGCTCGTAATTGCTATTATCATTTCCTTTATAGCCGCCGCCTCCTTAGCCTTCGTCGGATATACACCGGTCGTAAAAGCGGGCATAATTATTGCCTTGGGTTTAATAATTACCCAAACGTTTTCCATCACCGCCTTAGCTTTATTTCAAGCGAAAATTCGCTACGATTTGGCTTTAGTGGCCGACCTTTTCTGGGCAGTTGCAAACCTAGTGTTTGTTTTTATAGCGGTTAGGCTGACGGGTAGTATTTTGTTTGTTATCGCCGCGGTAGTGATCGGCAACGCAGCCAAGGTTTTAGTCTCCTTTTATCTTGTCAGATTTCAGCTTGGACAAATTTCTTTAGAGTTTGACAAAGAGTTTTGGCGCAGGTTTCTATTGGCAGCTCTACCCATAGGTTTAATAGCTATATTTAGTCAATTCAATGCCCAAATTGATAAGCAAATTGTGCTGCTAGCTCATTACTCTCCAGGTGTAAAAATTATCGGAGCTGACGCGGCTGGTTTTTACGGGTTTGCCTATAAGATCTTCGAACTGGCGATAGTAGTACCTACTTTTATTATGAACGTAGGCTATCCGATTATGGTCCAAAAGAGAGAAGAAGGTATACGGGTGTTGATTGGATTTTCTAAAAAGATGGTCGGGGGTTTGTTTTTTATTGGTTTCATTTGTCTATTATTTGGGTGGTTTGCCGCCCCTTTTATATTGGATATTTCTATTTTCCAGAAATTTTCCCTAAGCCTCTCTACGATCCGAATACTGTTACTTGGTTTCCCGTTGTTTTTTATCACGCCGGTGACGCTTTGGCTTGCAATTACTTTAAAAAAACACGCTGAAATGATGTCCATCTACGCATTTGCGGCTGCTTTTAATCTTGTAGCAAACCTAGTTTTTATACCAAAGTTTGGTTACAACGCGGCGGCAGTCGTGACTATTGCAAGTGAACTATTAATATTAATACTAAGCGCGAGCGTGTTGTTTATTGAACTCAAATTAAATAAAACATGAGAATTACTTTGTTTTTCGCTTCAGTTACTTTGGCGGCCTTACCTTTATACGCTATTCGGTGTAGCTCGTTGGGCTGGTGTGTTTCGGTAGTCCCCTTTACTTTGCTGGAAGCATTGATAGCGCTCACTTTTATCTCTTGGCTAGTTTGGCGTGTATCTTCAGTCAAAAAAGGAACTGTTGACTCTCGTCAGCTATTTCAGAGGCTTAGGAGGCCCTTTTTTTGGCCTTTGCTGGTTTTTCTAGCTGTTGCCACAATTTCATTGGCTTTGTCTCCAGATTTGCGTGCAGCTGCTGGGATTTGGAAAGCTTATTTTATTGAGCCTGCCCTTCTTTACCTGGTTGTGTTGGATCTATCTCTAACCAGGCGTTCTGTAAATTGGGTGTTTGGGCCTCTTTTGTTTTCTGGAGTTTGGCTCGCGGCTTTAGCAGTTTGGCAGGCCAAGACCGGGGTTGACCCCTTCGCGCCCACCTCAATAAATATCGGTAGGGTGACCGGGGTGTACGACAATCCAAACGCTCTTGGTTTATATCTAGGACCTCTTGCTCTTATTGGGCTTGGTTTCTTACTGGATAATTTACGAAACAAAAAACTCCTTATTTGGCAAAAAACAGCTTTGAGTGTATTAATAATCGTCAGTTTATGCCTGTACATCCTAGCCATTTATTTTTCCAAAAGTCGGGGGGCTGCTTTGGGGATAGGTATTTCTGGTTTGTTTTTTGCGATTTTGTTGATTTATAGATTGGTACCTGGTTGGCTAAAAAAAGCTGGACAAATACTTTTTTACTCAACGATTGGTTCGCTAATTTTAATTACCCTGGTAAGCTTTGCCAATATTGATAAATTTGTGTCGAGAGCAGAGCCAAAATCAACCGACACCGCTTACACGCGTTTGTGCATTTGGCAAGCTACCAAAAAAATGTTGGTGGCTAGGCCAGTTTTTGGTTCGGGACTCTCGGGGTTTCCCAAGGTCTACCCAAAATACGCTACTTGCGAAGGTTATCCTTCTCAATATCCCCATAATATTTTCCTGAATTTTTGGACAGAGCTGGGGCTATTTGGTTTATTGACCTTTTTGTGGATTATTTATAAATACTGGAGGGTTTTAATCGGGCAACCGAACAATTTTATCGCGATAGGTTTGCTTTCAGTTGTGGTTTATATTTTTGTTCATGGTTTGGTAGATGTACCTTATTTCAAAAACGATCTAAGTAGCGAGTTTTGGGTAATGTTAGCGGTAGCTGCCTCTTTACAGGTTCTGGCAAAAGAAACGTAAATTGAAGCTATTTTTCGATAGTAACAACTAATTTTTGGGTTTCGGCGTTGCCAGCCTTGTCATTAGCAGTAATCTCAATATTGATTGATCCAGGCGAAGCCGATAAATCGTATGAGAAATTGCCATCTTTATCAGTAATCGCTTGGATAGAATTTATGAGAACAGTCGCGTCCGTATCAGTTTTCCCTTTTATTGAAAGGGTGCTGGTATTTTTGGGAAACACCTGACCGTTGGTAGGAGAAATGACAGTAAGGATTGGTTTAGTTTTGTCCAAGGTGATTAGTACTCTAGTTTCTTTACTTTCTCCAGAAGAGTTTGACGCTTTAACCTTGAGAATATTGATCCCGTCTTTGAGTGAGACATCGACAAACGAAAAACTACCTCCAGTGTCGGCAATAGTACTACTAGCTTCAGCGCCATTGACGATAAGTTTTAACTTTGCTTGGGGCGAAGTGGTGCCCGACAGCGAAATTTTATCCTTATTTGTAAATTCCGGTAAATCACCTAAGCTTGGTGGTTGAAGTGGTATTTCTATTCTGGGTTTACTGACACTATCAGTATCGTTGGTGCTAAGATTGCCGATTATTCGGATGAAAGCAATGCCCCAAAACCAAAGAATAAACAGCAAAACGACAGTTATACCACCGATTATAGTGAGACGCCGGTAAATATTTTTTTCTTCTGTTTTATCCTGTTTATAAGTGTATGCTGGTACACCAGCCCTTATCGGCCTTTTCATTGTATGGAGCCGATGAGAGGATTCGAACCTCCAACCTCTCCCTTACGAAGGGATTGCTCTACCATTGAGCCACATCGGCACGTTAAATATCTGGAGCGGGATACGAGAATCGAACTCGCGTCTCCACCTTGGGAAGGTGGCATACTGCCACTGTACCAATCCCGCACAAAAATTACCTCCACACAAGGTGCGGGTATTATTTTACAACATTTACTTTATTTGTGTCACGGAATAGCCAAGATCTGACCGGGCGTTATGAGTCCTTGATTACCGTCTGGAAGCGTGCCTATTTTTCCTGGGTTAGCGTCGGCAATTTTTGTCCACTGGAAGCCGGAACCGTAAGAAGCTTGGGCAATGCTCCAAAGCGTGTCGCCGGTGACTACGGTATGGCTTCGCCCGCTCACCTGCGTCTTTGGAATCGTCAGCACGTTTCCGGCGTGAATTACATCCGGATTAGTCAGCCTATTTGCGTTGGCTAGAATAGTCCAATTGTAACCAGTCCCGTAAAAGCGGGCTGCTATGCTCCAAAGATGGTCACCACGGGTAACTGTGTATTTGGTAGGTAAGGTGACTTTAGAATCTTGCGCGTCATTACCTTCCTTGGTTTCTTTCTCTTTTTTCGTTTCTTTTTCTTGTTTTTGCTGTTCTTGATTTTGTTTTTCATTCTTACTCCCTGATTGTCCGGCTGGTAGCGCGTTGAAAAGAATAAAAAGACCAGCAATTACCACGATAGCAATGATTCCAGAAACGATGGTTGATCTAGATGATTGCCAAAACGATTTTAAATCCATATTAAACACCTCCTTTGCAAAATTGATAAGTTACGGATGCGTTGAGTCCTAAAGTTTTTGTCCCTCTTTGACTTAGACAGGATTCTTAAAAGTGGGGAGGAATTTCGTCTCTCGACCTTGTGTTAATTCAGAAAATACTTAGCTTCCCAGCGCAGTATGCGTGAGTACTGAGAAACTTGAGTTTCGCAGTACGAATCATACCTAGCCTTTTGGCGCAGTATGCGGGAGTACTAAGAAATTTTAATTTCGCAGTACGAAGCATACTATAGCAATTAGCAAAAGGATAAGTCAACAGGTACGAATAGTACTTTAGTGGGTCTAATCGGATCATTTATCTGTGATTGACGACTAGTTTTGAATTTGTTAAACTTAATCGCGTCAATTCAGGACCCGTGGTGTAGTGGTTAACATGCCTCTCTGTCGAAGAGGAGATCGCCGGTTCGAATCCGGTCGGGTCCGCCATTCGACTCACCTCGTTCGCTCATGACTATAGCCAACTTACTGAGATAATCCTT
>JAUYHE010000053.1 GCA_030690175.1 bacterium
GAGCATCGTGGCTTGATGAGGCTAGGTATCGGAATTTTCTTACTGTTGCTTGGTTTTTACATGATTTATTCGCTAAACCCGGTATTTTGAAATGGACGTATTTTCAAATCTTTTAGCTTTTAGTTTTTGGGAAAAATTTGCCAATACCCACGGTATGTTGGCAATGCTTTCTTTGATCTTATTTGGTTCTGGAATCGTACTTTACTTTGCCGCTAGGAAAAGCGATGATTTTATTCGTTGGTTGAAGACAAGTCTAATGTTTCTGTTTGCTAACTTGGTCTTGTTGGATATCCTTGGTTTGACGGTTTATATACCTTATCGAGCCGAAGACGGACCAAGGTCACTTCTAAAAGCTTCAGAGGCTACTGCCTGGTTGCACAGTGATATCTTCGAACACAAGGAATTTTTGGCTTTTGCCCCGATGATTTTGATTTTGGTGGCGTTTATAGTGGTGAGTATCTTGGGTAAAAATTTTAATAACGACCGTGTTTCAACCTTGAGAAAATCAGTAATTTTCTCTCTGATACTTGCTTTGATTTTCGTCCTTATAGTGGCGGCTGAAGGTGTGATGGTGACCAAGGCAGCGCCAGTTAGCTAGAAAGTTATGGAAGAAAAAAACAATCAAGAAACACAAGTGTCCCTGGCCAATGGCTACCTGGTGGCGGCTGGTTTGACATTTATTGTTTTTTGGATAACTAATATTCTGAAAGAATCTTACCCATCGGTAAAAGAGTTTTTAGAATTTTATAAACCGATCGGCCCTCTACTTGGCCTTTTCGCTCTTTCCCTGGCCTCCTTGGTTATTTTTTCCACGGTCTTCCAGATTATAAAGATAAAAAATCAGAACATCGCTGTTTGGTTTTTCATCATTTCTGCTGTCCTATTTGCTATTATGGTTTTTCCGCCGGTTTTTGAACCGATCGTCCATACTTTAGCTGTTGAATAGGTTCGCAAAGGAGGTGAAAAGATTTTGAACAACGCAGAAAAAGTTTCTGTCTTGCTACTTAGGTTAAGCATAGGTTGGCTTTTTTTCTACGCCGGTTGGTCTAAAGTAATAACGTTTTTCACCGACGCCAAGGACTGGACCGCGGCCGGATTTTTAGGTAACATACCCGGTCCTTTTGCCCCTCTGTTTTCTGGAATAGCCGGAAACGTCCTAGTAGACTATCTGAACGCCTACGGCCTGCTTCTTGTGGGAGCTGCTCTTATACTGGGAGTATTGGTAAGGTGGTCAGCTTTTTGGGGAATCGTTATAATGGTTCTTTACTACCTAGCTAGTTTTCCAGCCGAGCACTCGTATATTGTGGAAGACCACTTTATCTTCGCCATAGTTCTATTGGTGTTAGCCGCTTTTGGGGCTGGTCGGACGTGGGGTCTAGATAGAACACTTGAAAACTCTGGGTTTGTAAAGTCAAACCCTTGGTTAGTAAAGCTTTTAGGCTAGTCTTTTTTGCTTAGTTGTTGTACAATTAGCCGTCTATGAAAAATCTATCCGAGAAGTGGATTTTTATTGCTATTGGAGTAGTTAGTTTATTTATTGTTGGTATTGCCGTAATTTCGACCTCCAATAGCCAAAAACCCGAACAAGTCGCGAGTAACGATCTACTTAAAAAAGACAGCCAGGTTTTGGGTAGTCGAGATGCCAAGGTGACGATTGTGGAATTTGCTGATTTTCAATGCCCGGCTTGCGGCACCGCTCACCCGATAGTAAAGCAAGTAACCAAAGAATACGGCGACAAGATTCTTTTTGGGTATCGCCACTTTCCCATTGTTAGTTCTCACCAGTACGCGCTAAAAGCTGCGGAAGCCTCTGAAGCAGCGGGCGAACAAGGAAAATTTTGGGAGTATTACGACATACTCTATGACAACCAAGAAAATTTAAAAGCAGAAGATCTTATTAGTTACGCTAAAAGATTAAATCTTAATATGAGCGAATTTAGGCAGACGCTAGATTCTGGTAAATATAAAGATAAAATTACGGTTGATATGGATGCTGGTGATAAATTTGGGGTTAGCGCTACGCCCACCTTCTTTATAAACGGGACAAAATATCAAGGTGTACTATCTTTTGATAAATTCAAATCGATCATTGATGAACAGCTTGCAAAGTGATCGTCTTTAACGGCGGTGACGGCGTTTGACTCGTAGTTGCGCCAACGCGTTTTGCAGATTTGCCGCTGTAATAGCAAATTCCTCTTCAGAAAGCCGCTCCCGATTCTTTAAAGCCTCCTCCGCCCTTTTTCTGGCTTCTTCGGCTATTTTCTCATCGATTTCTTCTGGACGTTGGGCTAGATCAGTCGCTACAGCGACTTTTTTGCCGGTGATTTCAGCAAAACCACCACCACTGGCTAAAACAATATTTTGACTGCCCTTTTTCAAAGTTAATTCGCCAGGTAGTAGTTGGGTCACTAGAGAAACGTGACCAGGAAGAACAGTGATTTCACCATCCGCTGTTGGTAGGGTCACTTGATCAGCCTCTTCGGAGTACGCGATTTTTTCCGGAGTTACTATTTCCAGCTTCATTTTTTAACCTCTTCTATAGCCCCCTTCATGTAGAAGTCCTGTTCTGACACACCATCGAGTTCCCCATCCAGAATTTTCTTGAACCCTTTGACGGTTTCGGCAATTGGCACATATTTTCCAGCCCGACCAGTGAAAGCTTCGGCAACAAACATAGGTTGGGAGAGAAATCTTTGAATTTTTCTGGCTCTGCCGACGATTAACTTATCTTCATCAGCAAGCTCCTCTATCCCCAAAATGGCGATAATATCTTGAAGCTCTTTGTACCTTTGGAGCACCTGTTGGACTTGCCGCGCCACCTGGTAGTGTTCTTCACCCACGATATTTGGATCTAGAGCTCGGGAAGTGGATGATAGGGGGTCTACGGCCGGATAGAGACCTTGCTCGGCGATAGAGCGTTCCAAAACAATCGTTGAGTCAAGATGAGCAAAGGTAGTCACCGGTGCTGGATCGGTATAATCGTCCGCAGGGACGTAGATGGCTTGGAGAGAAGTGATTGAACCCTTTTTTGTTGATGTGATTCTTTCCTGCAGTTCGCCCATTTCGGAAGCTAGTGTTGGTTGATAACCAACAGCAGAAGGTATTCTTCCAAGTAATGCAGACACCTCACTGCCTGCCTGAGTAAAGCGGAAAATGTTATCGATGAAAAGCAATACGTCTTGATTTTTTTCGTCCCGGAAATATTCTGCAATAGAGAGACCAGTTAAACCAACACGCAATCTTGCACCGGGTGGTTCATTCATTTGACCAAAAACAAGAGCAGTTTTGTTAATCACACCAGATTCATTAAGTTCTTTATAAAGATCGTTACCTTCACGAGTCCTTTCTCCAACACCCGCAAATACTGAATAACCCCCATGTTCGGTGGCAATACTACGAATTAGTTCCATTATAATGACAGTTTTCCCAACACCCGCACCACCGAAAACGCCAATTTTACCACCTTTAATAAAAGGTGCAATAAGGTCTATAATTTTAATCCCTGTTTCTAGGATTTCTTGTTTGGTTTCCTGCTCGACTAAAGATGGGGCCTTTCGGTGAATAGGGTAGCGCTTTGAGGTTTTTAGCGGCCCCTTTTTGTCAATTTCATTGCCAGTGACGTTTAAAATTCTACCTAAAACTTCCTCGCCAACCGGTACGGAAATAAAGTGACCGCTGTCAACTGCCTCTTGGCCACGTCTCAAACCGTCCGTAGATCCAAGACTGACAGTGCGGACCGTCCCGTCACCAAGATGCTGTTGAACTTCTAAAGTTAATTTCTCTTTGCCCAGCGCTACCTCTAAGGCATTATAAATAGCTGGCAGTTCCTCTGGTTTAAACTCCACATCAACTACCGGTCCAATAATTTGCGTAATTTTTCCTTTATTCATTAGATTTCCTTATTCCAACGCGATGGCGGCGGTACTAATATCGAGAATTTCCTTGGTAATTACCTCTTGTCTGATACCATTGTAAGTCAAAGTAAGATCATCAACTAGTTCCCCAGCATTTTCAGTGGCGTTTTTCATCGTCACCATTCTAGCAGAATGCTCACTGGCTTTAGCTTCAAGCAGGATCTGATAAAGCTCCATCAGTATATATTGAGGCAGGATGGATTCTAAAACAGTATCGGGATCAGGTTCAAAAAGTGGTTCTAATTTTTCCGTGGTCTCCGCTTCCTTAGCCACCTCTTCTAAAATACCCCTACTAATTATCGGCAAAAGTTGCTTTATGGTGGCGATTTGTTTGAGGGTTGAGATAAATTCGGTGTAGACTACGTAAGTCTGATCAAATTCGCGTTTTAGAAATCCATCGATTATGAATGAAGCTAGCGGTCTAACGGTAGCTAAGTTAGAGCTGTCAGAAAGTGGAAAATCAGCTAATAGATTTTTTCCCGACTTAACAACGAAATTGCGTGCCTTTTTGCCAAGCGTAAGAAATTTTAGATTTCCAACCAGACTTGATAGTTCCCGAAATAAATTACTGTTGATAGATCCTGCCAGCCCCCGATCGGTGGAAAACAAAATAATAGCTGCCGTCTCACCACCAGTTCTCGCCAAAAGGGGATGCGAGTCGGCGTTAATTCGGTTCGCAATCGACCGGATGACATTATTTACCAGATTTGAGTAAGGTTTACCACTGTTAGCCAGATTTTGAGCTCGCTTCATTTTTGCGGCGGCTACTAACTCCATAGCGTGGGTGATTTTAGCGGTGTTTTGGATTGAGCGGATTCGACCGCGGATTTCTCTAAGTGAAGCCATATAAAATTAATAATTCAGAATTAGAAATTAGATCTTAAATCCTTTCTGAAACTCTTGGATAGATTTTTCTAATTCTTTAGTTACTTTTTCTTCTAGGGTTTTTTCTTTAGCAATAATTTCTAAGAGTTTTGCTTTCTTTGTTTTCATAAAATCCAAGAAATTACTTTCAAAACCCTTAATTTTATCAATTGGTATTTCGTCAAGCATTCCGTTGGTCACAGCCCAGATCATAACTACTTGTTGTTCAATTGGCATGGGTACGTATTGAGGTTGTTTTAATACTTCGACGGTTCTTTTCCCCCGCTCCAATCGGTTGCGAGTTGCCTCGTCCAGGTCGCTGCCAAACTGAGCAAAAGAAGCTAGCTCGTGATATTGAGCTAAATCCAGCCTCAAACTACCCGCCACTGCTTTCATCGCTTTTATTTGAGCGGCGCCACCTACTCTTGAAACAGACAAACCGACGTTTACGGCCGGTCGGGTACCAGCAAAAAATAGATCACTTTCAAGGTAAATTTGCCCGTCAGTTATCGAAATTACGTTGGTAGGTATATAAGCCGAAACATCACCAGCTTGAGTCTCAATTATTGGAAGAGCGGTGAGAGAACCGCCACCTAAATCTTTATTTAATTTAGCCGCCCGCTCAAGTAATCGGCTGTGGAGATAAAATATATCGCCTGGATAGGCCTCCCGAGCTGATGGTCGGCGCAGCGTTAAAGAAATTTGACGGTAAGCCCAAGCGTGCTTGGATAAATCATCGTAGATTACAAGAGCGTCTTTTCCAGCGTCCATAAAGTACTCACCAATAGCACAACCAGCGTAGGGTGCAATAAAGGCCGTTGCCGCCGAATCTTCTGCCGAGGCAGCGACAATGATTGTGTGGTTCATAGCGCCGTGTTTTTCCAGGTTGTCAACAATCTGGGCGATTTTTGAGGCTTTTTGACTAATGGCAACGTAGATGCAGATTACACCAGTATTTTTTTGGTTAATGATTGCATCGATTGTAATCGCGGTTTTGCCCAGGCCCCGATCTCCAATAATTAGTTCTCTCTGACCTCGGCCAATCGGGATCATCGCGTCAATTGCCTTCAGACCGGTTTGCAAGGGGGTGTTTACTGACTGGCGAGTAATGACGCCCGGAGCGATTTTTTCGATTGGATAGGTTTGTTTAAATTTAACCGGGCCCCGTCCATCGATTGGGTTACCCAAGGGATCGAGTACCCTTCCGATCAAACCATCGCCAACAGGAATAGAAAGAATCTCTCCAGTAGACTTTGCCTCGTCACCCTCTTTTAACAGCTTATAATCTCCGAAAATAATGATACCCACGTTGCTTTCCTCGAGATTTAGAGCCAGCCCGTACAAGTTGTGAGGAAGCTGGACTAGTTCGTTATACGCCACGTTTGAAATCCCCTCTATCTTGGCGATACCATCGCCGATTTCAATTATTCGACCGATATTTTCCGCTTGCGAGGAAAGCTTTAAATCCTTTATTTCCTTTTCGAGTTGTTTAACGATGTCGACCACTAAACGCCTCCTTAATTTGAGCTATTTTTTTGGCTACCGACAAATCCCACTGGGTATTTCCTAACGTTACTTTTATACCTCCTAGAAGAGCGGGATCGATTTTGGTTTCGACGGAAAGAGATTCACCACTTGATTTATCAAAATATTTTTTCAAGGAAGAGATTTGGTTGGGACTTAGTTTTTTGGCCGATTCAATTAACAGTGTTTCTGCCTCCAAAAACCGTCTTATTAAACGCAGATAGAGTTTTAAAATCGGTAAGGAAGCACTTTTGGCCGTGTTTTTTATAAAAGCGCTATTTTTTCTTACCTTTACTTCGTCTAGTTTTCTACCTGTGAAACTAGCCGACAATAATTTTTTAGCCAGTTTCAGGACCTCTTTCTTACTAGTTTTCATTTTTGATATCCTTGATAGCTTTTTGAATCAATCTTTCCTTGTCGCTATCTTTCAAAGCTTTGCCTACCACTTTTTCGGTTGCTATAGCGACCATTTCCACGATTTGGTTGCGGGCTTCCAAAATCATCTTTTGATTGTCCAGCTCCAGAGATTGTTGCGTTCTTTTCACGGTTTCGTCTATCGATTTCTTCGTTTCGTTTTGCAGCTGGTCACTTAGAAGCTTGGCCTCTTCTTTTGCGGTTTGAATGAAGGTGGTAGCTTCTTTTCTTGCCTGGTCCAAAATTTCTTCCTGCTTTGTAGTCGATTCTTCAAATCTCTTTTGGATCTCCTCAGCTTGTTTCAGCGACGTGGCTATTTTATTTTTCCTTTCCTCCAAAACTCTAAGTATCGGTTTGTACAAAAACCGCTGCAGAATAAAAATCAGTATTACAAAATTTACTATTTGAGCCAAAAGCAAAATTGGCTCCACACCAAAGGTTTTTAAAATTTCCATTTTAGCCAGTAAATGCTAAGACAAGAGCGTAAATAGCAATTGCTTCGGCAAACGCCATTCCCAAAAGCATTGCCGGTAGTACTTTAGCTTGAGCTTCAGGATTTCTCCCGATTGCTTCCATCGCTTTGGCACCAATAAGTCCTATTGCTAGGGCTGGTATAGCGCCGCCTAAAGCAACTATTAGACCACCAGTAACAGAAAATTCCATGAGCACACCTCCTTTCCTAATGGGCGGCTGACTTTTCCGTCAGAATCACCATAAATACTAATGTAAGCATCATAAAAATAGCCGCCTGTACAAAACCGACAATTATTTCCAAAAACAAAAAAGGTAGCGGTAGCAAAAAGGCAAAAAGGGACGAAATCGTTACGAGTAAAGTCTCACCAGCGAAAATATTACCAAATAGACGAAAGGAGAGAGAAATAATCTTTGTTATCTCGGCAACAATTTCTAGCAAACCAACGAAAAGATTCACCGGATTAAAACTAAGGTAGCGTTTTAGGTAAATTACGATGCCCGTAGCCGAGATTGAGTAGTAATGAGTCATCCCAACGGATATAAGGGCTAGGGCTAGGGTAACGTTAAGATCACTATTGATACTACGAAATAGGGGTACCAAGACGTGTTTGCCGTTATGGATTTCGTTTACGCCGATAGTGCTAAAACCTGGGAGGAGACCAAGATAATTTGCCACCACGATAAAAATAAAAAAGGTGGCTACTATTGGCAAAAATCTCGTCGCCCGCTTTGTGTCCGAGAGGCCTTCGATTGTCGAAAAAATAGTTTCAATTACTATCTCAGCGGCGAGTTGTAGCTTACCTACTGGAACCAACGATATTTTTCCTGAGAGCAAAATCGCAAATACTGATAATAAAGCAGTTACTAAAACCGTGGTTAATAAAGTATTGGTGATTGGGAACCCAGCAATTGAAGCTATTTTTTCAGCAAAAAGAGTAACTTCCATTTACCCGACCTCCTCCATCAAATTAAAGTGCGCCATATAAGTTTTGATTTTCATCAGCGGATAGATTGCGGACAAAATTTTTTTGGCTTTCACTAAATTAGAGGTGTGGTTTTCCCGACTGTTGTTTTCGCCGTAGGCGCCACAGTCTTCGTGATCGAAAACATAAATCTCATCTGGCTCATGCAGCTTGATAGAGGTATTAATACTTTCCATACTTTTGTCTAAATTTAACGAAGCTCCGGGAATGGTGATTAAATCGTAATTATTATTTAAACCCTTACCATCCAGGAAAGAAGCGATTTTGGTTACAAAACGAAAGTCAATACAAGTAATCGCAGTTGCTTTACACTTATGCCCGTTTTGCATGAAGGAATATATTAGCAAAGTAGCCAAGGTATGTCCAGAGGTATTTCCTGGTCGATAAAAGAGTTTAAAATGACCTAACACCCTTGTAATAGGTGTATTACTTTGTTTAAGATTAAATATAATGGCTCTCATCGAAAAAATATCCGCCGAGGAAGTTTTGGATAGTCGTGGTATTCCTACTCTGAAAGCGACAGCTTACCTTCAAGATGGCAATTTTGGCACCGCGTCCGTACCAGCCGGTATCTCGACCGGAACTCACGAAGCATTTGAACTACGCGACGCAGATGAAAGTCGTTACGGCGGTTTGGGAGTCCAAAAAGCCATCGCGAATGTAAACGGTGAAATCTCCAAAATTCTGTCAGGCGTTGAAGCTTCAGACCAAAGAAAAATCGACAACGCTTTAAACAAGCTTGATGGTACTGGTACTAAAAGAAGACTAGGAGCAAACACCACGCTTTCAGTTTCGTTAGCGGTGGCGGTGGCCGAAGCTAAAAGAGGCCGGCTACAATTATATGAATACCTACGAAAAAATGTTTTGGGAGAGTCCAATGAAACTTACGAGCTTCCGCTTCTGATGACAAACGTAATTGAAGGTGGCAGACACGTAGATAAAGGATTAGATTTTCAGGAGTTTTTAGTGATTCCAAGGGGTTTCCAATTTTTTAGCGAAGGCTACGAAAACATAAAAAAATTGATAAAAAGCCTGGAAGAACTAGCCAAGCAGAAAAAACACGATAGAAGCCTTGGTATAGAAGGAGGCTTGGCCTTAAATTTGAAGAGCAACGAAGAAGCAATTACCTTGATAAAAGAAGCAATAGACGCAAGTGGACTGTCTAAAGAAAGGTTTGCAATAGCCTTGGATGTAGCGGCAAACAGCGTATTTAAAGACGGGCAATATCACGTTTTAGATTTTGAGTTCCCGTTGGGTAGAGAAGAGTACTATAAATTTTTGACGGGTCTTTGTAAAAAACACAACTTATTTTCAGTTGAAGACCCATTTGAAGAAGATAACTGGTATGCTTGGACTGATTTTACGAAGCAGGTTCAATCCGCAACCTTGGTCATTGGTGATGACTTAACGACCACAAATTTGGCCAGGTTAGAAACAGCAATCTCGAGAAATTCCCTAACTGGTGTAATTGTGAAACCTAACCAAATAGGAACTTTGACCGAAACGCTAGATTTTATCAAACGTGCCAAAGAAGCAGGGTTAAAAATTGTAGTTTCACACCGTAGCGGAGAGACGCAGGACAATTTTATTAGTGATCTAGCGGTGGCAGTAAACGCCCAGTTTATTAAAATCGGCTCTCCGTTGCAAAAAGAAAGATACTCCAAATTCAAAAGATTACTAGAAATCGAAAAACAACTGAACAAAAATTAATTAAGTTATGATAAATAAAAAACCGTTAGTTTTAATAATTTTGGACGGATGGGGTCTGGCACTAGATTCAGACTACAATGCCATTTCTTTAGCTCACAAACCCTTTTGGGACCGGTTGCAAGTAGCCTATCCGCATACTAGTTTATCCGCCTCTGGGGAAGACGTAGGTTTACCAAAAGGAGAAGCGGGCAATAGCGAGGTAGGCCATTTGAATATTGGAGCTGGAATGATAGTTTACCAAGAACTTCCACGAATAAATATGGCGATAAGTGATGGAAGTTTTTTGGAAAATAAAGCTCTTCTGGCCGCCGCCAACTCGGCAAAGAAAAACAATAAGAAATTTCACGTCATGGGTTTGGTCGGAAGAGGTAATGTTCACTCTAGTCTAGAGCACTTATACGCTCTTCTTTGGTTTGCCAAAGTCCAAGGTTTGAAAGACGTGTATTTACATCTTTTTACCGACGGTAGGGACTCTCTGTCGACATCTGGTTTGGGTATCATAAAAGAAATTTTGGAAAAATGCACTGAGATTGGGATCGGTAAAATTGCTAGTGTTTGCGGACGCTACTGGGCGATGGATAGAGATAATCGGTGGCAACGAACAAGTAAAGCCTACGATGCTTTGACTCAAAGAATAGGGAAAAAAATTACCGACCCCCTAAAAACCATAAACGATCTTTACCAAAAAAATATTACCGACGAATTCATCGAACCTTTTTTAGTTACCGATAAGGACGGCGGTCTAAACCCAGTAGGAGACGGAGATTCAGTGGTTTTTTATAATTTTCGTCCCGATCGAGTCAGGCAGCTAACACGGGCCTTTATAGAACCAATTCTACCTGATTTTCCCAGAAAATTATTTCTAAAAAACCTGATCTTTGTCACCATGACCGAATACGAAAAGGGTTTACCCGCGCAGACTGCCTTCCCACCCCCAAATATTTCCTACCCTCTTTCTGCGATACTTTCCGCGCATCATTTGCGTCAGCTGCATATTGGTGAAACCGAAAAATATGCCCATGTCACCTATTTTCTAAATGGAGGTCGAGAGGACCCTTATACCGGAGAAGATCGAGTTCATATACCCTCTCCCAAAGTGGCGACCTATGACCAAAAGCCAGAAATGTCGGCACCAGAAATAACCGACTACGTTTGCTCTAGCTTAAGGCAAAAATTATATGACTTTTACGTGGTCAACTACGCCAATGCGGATATGGTGGCTCATACTGGTCGTCTTGACCAAACGATAAGCGCGATTGAAGTATTGGATATTTCTATAAAGAAAGTAACGGACCTGGTTTTGGGAGAGGGGGGTACGGTTGTGATTACTGCGGATCATGGTAATGCAGAATCCACGGTAGATCCGATAACCGGAAAAGCGGATACAGAACACTCAACAAATCCGGTGCCATTCGTAGTGATAGCTGATAGTTTTAAAACTAGTCAGAGCCTACAGTTACCAAGCGGTATTTTAGCTGACGTGGCGCCAACAATTCTTTCACTTATGGGTTTGGTTATTCCAAGTACAATGACTGGTAGGAATTTATTACCGCAATAATATAGTGACCTCCCCTTTGGCGGTAATTTTTTGCTTGCTAAGGTCTTCCAATTTTCCCCGTAAAAACTCCTCGTGGATTTTAGTAAGTTCGCGCGCGACTGCCGCGTCTCTTTTTGGGAATCTGGCAGCTAAAATTTTAAGGGTTTTTTCCAAACGAAATGGTGATTCAAAGAAAATTATCGTAATTGGGTGAGACGCTGTAATTTGTTCAATGAAATCAAGGGTCTTGGTCATTTTACCTTCTTTTTTGGGCAGATAGCCAAGGAACAAAAAATTATCCGTCGGTAAGCCCGATGGGACCAGAGCGGCCAAAACAGCGCTTGGACCAGGTACGGGAACCACCTGAAACCCCGCCTTGATAACCTCCCGGATCAATTTAAACCCAGGGTCAGCAAGGGCCGGTGTACCAGCATCGGAAACCAAAGCCACGTCGGCGCCGCTTTTTAAAAAAGAAATAACTTGGCCGGTCTTTTTCTCCTCGGTATACTCGTGAAAAGAGATCAGTTGTCCTTTGATTTCGTATTTTGCCAAAAGTAGACCAGTTTTTCTGGTGTCTTCGGCGAGAATAAAACCAACTTGGTTTAGAGTTTCGAGAGCCCGCAAGGTGATATCTTTTAAATTACCGATTGGAGTAGATACAATATATAAGACGGACATGGAAAATATGATATCATAATTTTATGCTTGATGGACTAATTGAACTGATTGTTTCATGGGTCGTATCTACTATTTCAAACTTAGGGTACTTAGGGATATTTATTACCATGGCGATTGAGTCGGCCTCGATTCCACTTCCTTCAGAGATAATCATGCCTTTTTCTGGTTTTTTGGTTTCTCAAGGTAAATTTAACTTTTATTTAGTGGCTGCCGCTGGTGGTGCTGGTAATCTTTTTGGTTCGATTTTAATGTACGGCCTGGGGTATTGGGGTCAGGAAACGTTTGTCCGACGTTTTGTCCGCGGTTGGGGTAAAATTTTAATCAGCGAGCACGAACTACTTATCGGTGAGAGGTGGTTCCGCCAGTACGGTGATTTTATAGTGTTCACCTCGAGGATACTACCAGTAGCAAGAACGTTCATTTCCTTACCAGCCGGAATAGCGAAAGTGGATTTTAAGAAATTTTGCGCCTTTACACTGGCCGGCAGCCTTGCCTGGTCAGCTTTTTTGACTTATATTGGTGTAAAACTGGGGGATAACTGGTCAATTTTAGAACCAATTTTTCGAAAGTTTGACATAGCGATCGTACTGTTGGCTATAATAATAGCAGGCGGGTACTTATTTTTTAGATTTCGGAGATTGTCTGGATCATAAAATTAGGAGGTTACTTTGCAAAATAAAATATTAATTGTTGAGGACGATCAATTTGTTTCAGAACTTTACGACCATCAATTTACCAAGTACGGATTCTTTACCAAAGTAGCTAATGACGGTGAAAAAGCGCTTGAACTGGTTCGGACATACAAATTTGACGCGGTTTTACTTGACATCATGATACCCAAGCTAGATGGTATTGAAGTGTTGAAGAAACTGAAGGCGGATTCTTCAACCAAGAACACCGTTGTCGTCATATTAAGTAACCTAGGTCAAGATGATCTGATCAAACAAGCTCTTCAGATTGGCGCTAAAGCTTACATCATCAAAAGTCTTTATACCCCCGACCAAGTGGTTTCCGAAGTGCGTTCGATAATTGGAGTCTAAATCTAAATGAAAAAAATTAAGAAGCTTCTTTCTTATCTGGGTCCCGGATTTATAACTGGTGCCAGTGATGATGATCCTTCTGGTATAGCAACCTATTCTCAGACCGGGGCGGTGTTTGGTTATTCCCAGGCCTGGACTTCTCTTTTCTCCTACCCTTTTATGAGTGCTGTGCAGGAAATGTGTGGCCGGATTGGGATGGTTACCGGTAAGGGTTTATCTGGAGTTATCAGACATCATTACTCTGCGTCCGTACTTTACTTCGCTGTTTTACTCTTGGTAATTGCTAATACGGTAAACATCGGTACCGATCTTGGGGCGATGGCTGCCTCTGGTCAACTGTTGTTTAGTATACCATTTATAGTGTGGTTACTGGGAGTTACGGCGATAACACTGCTGTTGGAGGTCTTTGTCTCTTATAAGGTCTACTCCAAGTATCTTAAATTCTTGACGTTCTCCCTTTTTGCTTATGTGATTACAGTGTTTGTAGTTCAGCAAGATTGGGGTAAAATTTTAGTGTCGACTATTTTCCCGAGTTTTTCTTTAAGTAAAGACTACTTGATGAATGTTGTCGCTATTTTAGGCACCACAATATCTCCCTATCTTTTTTTCTGGCAAGCTGGTGAAGAAGTGGAGGAAGAAGTGGCTCAGTCCAAGTTGCGAGTTATGGGTCGGGGAGTACCAAAAATTACGAACAGAGACATCAGAGGAATGAGAGTAGATACTTTGGTGGGAATGTTTTTTTCGAATCTGGTAATGTTTTTTATAATCGTCACAACAGCCTCAACACTGCACACCTACGGTATTCAAAATATTGAGACGGCGCCCCAAGCCGCCGAAGCCTTGCGTCCCCTGGCAGGTAACCTGGCTTATCTTTTGTTTGCGGCTGGAATTATTGGGACTGGTCTGCTGGCGGTTCCAGTTCTTGCTGGTTCAGCCTCTTACGCCTTATCGGAGGCGTTTGGTTGGAGAGAGGGTTTGTACCGACGGTTTACCCAAGCTCATGGTTTCTACGGTATAATCGCCATCGCTACTTTGTTTGGTCTAATGATCAATTTTACCCCAATTCCGCCTTTCAAAATGCTCTACTACACCGCCATACTAAACGGGATTTGTGCGCCACCATTAATGATTTTAATAATGCGTATCTCTAACAATCAGAAAATAATGGGTAATAATGTTAACACTCGTCTTTCAAATGTTTTGGGATGGACAATAACAGCTGTTATGGGTATTTCGGCGGTGGCGTTGCTGGTGAGTCTAGTAACCGGTTAGTGGTATCTTCTGATTACGCCCACAACCCGACCCTGAATCGTCGCGTTTTTTGTAATAATCGGATTCATTGAGGAATTGGCGGGCTCAAGTCGAATGTGGTCGATTTCTTTATAAAACCGCTTGAGAGTGGCAAAATTTTCGTTTATAAGGGCAACCACAATCTCGCCATTATTAGCCTGATTTGTTTCCTCACAGATTACGTAGTCGCCATCTAAAATTGAGGCCTCGATCATACTGTTTCCGCGCACTTGCAGAGCAAAACACCTTTTTTTACCTACGAGATCTGGAGGTACATTGACCGCAGCCGTGTGATCATTTATTGCTTCAATCGGCTCACCGGCGGCGATTAGACCCACTAAAGGAATTTCAACCACGCTTTGTACCCAACCCATCACTTTTTGATCGACGATTTCTAAGCCGCGACGGACACCCTCGCTTTTTTTCAATACCCCTTTATCGATGAGATTTTGGATGTGCTCGTGGACAGTGGCTGGAGATCGCAAACCAAGGCCATCGCAGATTTCCGCTAAAGTAGGAGCAAAGCCTTTTTTTTGCATAAATTGGGAAACAAATTCCAGAAGATCGCGTTCTCGTTTGTAGATTACTGCTGGCATAAAACCTCGCTTCGCTTGGAATTAAGAGTTAAGAATTCAAAATTAATAATTAAAACTCTTTCTGAACTCTGCCTTCTGAATTATGAACTCATTAAACCTTCGTGTTTTTTCTGGTTAAATTATCGTACAATTTTCGGCCGTTTGTCAACTGGATAAAAGTGTATCAATTCTTTTCGGACCCCGAGGCTATTCGAATAGCACCAGGTGCCGAACTCACCGTTCGTAACCAGGACACAGGAGACTTCATAGTGGTGCACGGAAGTCCGACGGGAAGAGTGGAGGTTGTAGACTCTAGCTTTTCGGACCCGGATTACGGCGACAAGCGTTGAGGTTCACACACTCCTGGTAAGACTGACGCATTGACCGCAGCAAGAAAAGTGTGACTGCAAGTTACACGGTCCTGGCTGCGGTTTTCATTTTCAGTTTTAAATCCTACCTTCTTGAGTTAAAATATAAAACCTATGGACAAATTTGACTTAAAAGCACCATGGCCGCCGACCGGTGACCAACCACAGGCTATTTCTAGCCTTTCAGAAGGTCTGAAAAAGGGCTTTCGGTACCAAACCCTGCTTGGTGCTACTGGAAGTGGTAAGACTTTCACTATGGCTAGTATAGTGGCGGATTTAAATCGTCCTACTCTGGTTATCGCCCACAACAAGACCCTCGCAGCTCAACTGGCAGCCGAGTTTCGCGAGTTTTTTCCAAACAACGCGGTGGAGTACTTCGTCTCTTACTATGATTATTATCAACCCGAGGCTTACGTACCTCAGATAGATCTTTATATCGAAAAAGATGCTGCCATCAATGAAGAAATAGACCGACTTCGTTTAGCGGCGACTAAAGCTCTTCTTACTCGTAAGGATGTTTTGATTGTAGCCAGCGTTTCTTGTATCTACAACATTGGTTCGCCCGATGCCTATAAGCAAAGTACTTTGACATTATTCAAAGGTCAAAACTTACCTCTAGCAAAGGTCAAGGAGTCTCTTGTGCATTTGCAGTATGAGCGGAGCGATATAGATCTAAGGAGATCGACGTTTCGGGTGAAAGGAGACGCTCTAGAACTTTATCCAGCTTACGAAGAATTCGCCGTTAGAGTTTCTTATTTTGGAGATAAAATTGAAAAAATTACTAAAGTGAACTCAACAAGTTTTGAAGAAATTGAAGAATTGAATGAACTGATGGTTTTTCCAGCCAGGCATTACAACGTTCCTATAGACCTTTCTTACGACCCGCTTGAGCAAATCAAAGATGAATTTGCGGACTGGAGTAAAAAACTTAAGAAACAAAAAAAGATAATTGAGTTGCAGCGCCTTACCAATCGGGTCAAGTATGATCTGGAGATGCTACGCGAAATCGGCTTTGTGAAAGGAATTGAAAATTACTCGCGCTTTTTTGACGGCAGAAAGCCTGGGGAACCACCGTTCACGTTGTTGGATTACTTTCCTAAAGATTTCATTACTTTTATCGACGAATCTCATATGAGCCTTCCCCAAATTCGCGGAATGTGGCACGGTGAGAAAAAGCGCAAAGAGTTACTTATTGAGAATGGTTTTCGCCTGCCAAGTGCTATGGACAACAGACCGCTTACCTACGAAGAATTTATGAGGACAGTGGGTCAAATGGTGTTTGTTTCGGCCACACCCAATGACTATGAGTTGTCCCTGTCAAACCAAGTTGCCGAGCAAATAATCCGACCGACCGGTATTGTTGATCCGCAGGTTGAAATACGAAAAACAGCCAGCCAAATCCCAGATCTGATAAACGAGATTCAAAAACGTGTCGAAAAAAGACAGAGAGTCTTGGTTACGACTCTTACGAAGCGGATGGCCGAAGACCTGACCGATTATCTTCTTGAAAAAGAAATTAAAGTCATGTATATACACCACGAAGTCGATACCTTGGAAAGGGTAGATATTTTACGAGATCTAAGGTTGGGAAAATACGATTGCTTAGTTGGTATCAACTTGCTCCGCGAGGGCCTTGATCTGCCGGAAGTTTCTCTAGTTGCTATTCTCGATGCCGATAAAGAAGGCTTTTTGCGTAGTAAGACAGCTCTTATTCAGACTATCGGTCGAGCGGCCCGCCATATCGACGGGAAAGTAATAATGTACGCCGATGAGGTTACCGGCTCTATGAAAATAGCGCTTGATGAGACCAATCGGCGGCGGGAAATTCAAATAGAATACAACAAAAAACACAACATTACTCCGGAAACAGTCCAAAAAACCATCCGTGACATCGGGGAAAGGTTAAAGCAACTTCAACCAGAGGCAGAAGTGGCCCAAGAGCTTGATTTATCAAAAGTTCCGAAAGATGAATTGAAAGGTTTGATTCGTGATTTGACCAGCGAGATGACGGACGCCGCCAAAAACCTGGATTTTGAACGGGCCGCAATTTTGCGGGATCAATTATTGGTAATTAAGAAGCAACAACTGGAAGTCCCGAAAACAATTACCCCACAAGAAGCCAAAAAGACGAAATTTCCCTAGAGAAAAGATGAAGCTCTCATGCGGGTACGACATGAGAGCCCAAGGAACGGAATGGTACGGAACGGAACCAGAACGGCAAGGCACTGGAACGTAGCCGGACCTTATACTTCACCCTCACCCGCTTCCGCTATGGTACCCAAAAGCGGTGGGATTGAAGCCGATTTGAGGCGGAGAGAAGTAGCTCGGTGATCTCTGGCAAAGGCCGACCCAGCAACTCCCCGCCGATGGTGTCACGCTGGGGTTCAGCAATTCAGCGTGTTCGCACCCAAAGTCAGTGAGGGGTAGCCCGAGAACGGTAGGCAAATGCAGTGCATCTGTGGACCTCCTTTCGGAAGTTACCACTACCCTCAGTTGTTTATCCGGTCCCAAGACTCAGGCTTCGCCGGAAGTATGAGCAGGTAGCCATCGTGCATCTCTCTCTATGGCTCCGGCGCTCTTTGGGCCCTGGGACCGCGAAAAGGTTCCGCCCGAACGGCAGGGGCCGAAGCAATGGGTTACGTAGCCCAGGGAGGGGGTAACGTCACCCGTGCAGACGGCTTCATGCCTTGGGGCGGATCTGTAATAGACACAAAGTGCAGGCTATTTATAACTCAAAATTTCCGGAATGTCAACTTAAACGAATTGGAAACAATGAAAGGAGCCGACCCCAGGAGTCCATCAGCCGCTGTAGTAGCGCTGATCATCCAGGACTTCTGGAGCCGGTAGTGATAGTTTGGAGAGTCAGGCCCAGACACCCTTTTCGGGGGTCCTTTTGAAGGTACCGCCTAGCCTGGACCTGACTCACGCGATTGGGTTAGGCGAAATCAGTCTTTGTTGAGGGTGAATATTCCCGCGTGAGTTTACCGATAACGTCCTTCATAGGAAACTCCATGATTGGGTGCGTGAACGTAGCGTCCAGATTGACAGTGTAGTGATGACGCCGTCCGTCTTTCCGGACCTTAATCATGTCCTTGCGGCGCAGGTCACCGATGATACCCCAAACAGTACGCCTGGTAAGGGACATCTCCTCCGCGATCTGTTTAATGGTGCAGCCTGGGTGCACGGCAATGTAAAAAAGGATAGCGCCGTGGCTAGAGACGAGCCACCACTGAGGCTCTTGTTTTCCCATGGGATCTGCCTCCATTTCTCAAGAATAGATTGTATTCTACTACTCTTGTCAAAATTTGCAAAAAGGTGTAAACTTTTTCTCTTCTTATGACCGATAAAATAGTAATCCGCGGTGCCCGAGAGCACAATTTAAAAAATATAAGTTTGGAGATTCCAAAGAATAAACTGGTAGTTATCACTGGTATTTCCGGTTCGGGAAAAAGTTCGCTTGCTTTTGACACCCTTTACGCTGAAGGGCAGCGTCGCTACGTCGAATCTTTGTCCGCCTATGCCAGGCAATTCCTCGGCCTTATGGAGAAACCAGATGTCGACCAAATAGACGGGCTTTCACCGGCGATTTCCATTGATCAAAAAAGCGCCCCAAAAAACCCAAGATCCACAGTGGGCACAATCACCGAAATTTACGACTATATGCGTCTGTTTTGGGCAAGAATAGGTCGGCCGCATTGCTCGGTGGACGGTAAGGAAATCCGAACTCAAACCCCTCAAGAGATCGTCGATCAAATCGTTCTTATGGGAGACAAAAACGAAAAAGGTGACAAAGGAAAGCAAATTTTAATATTAGCTCCAGTGGTGAAAGGTAGGAAGGGGATATACGAGGAAAACTTTGCAGATTTAAAGAAAAAAGGTTACGCCCGGGTGCGGGTGGACGGAAAAATTTACGAGCTAGACGAGGTACCAAGCCTGGGCCGTTACAAGATTCACGACATCGATTTAGTTGTAGATAGGGTTCAACTGCCGACTGATAAACAAAGGCTGGCCGAGTCCGTCGAAACGGCGTTGAGGATGGGGGATGGAGTTGTTTATGTTTACGACCAAGAGCTGCAAAAAGAAAAAATTTTTTCAGAAAAATATTCCTGCCCAGAGCATGACGTTTCCCTACCAGAGCTTGAACCAAGGACGTTTTCCTTCAATTCTCCTTCAGGTGCCTGTAGCGCTTGTCAGGGGATTGGTAGTAAGCTTACAATTGATGCTGAGCTGGTTATTACCAACCGAAATCTGTCAATTAGTGAGGGTGCGATACTACCGTGGCAAAGAATGCTTTCTCACGACACCTGGACGAGCCGACGGCTGGAGGCCTTGGCCCGACACCTTGGTTTTTCCCTTTCAGAGGCGGTGAGGGACTTGCCGCAAGAAATCTTCAAGACAGTTCTTTTCGGTTCTGAAGAAACAGTTTTTCCAGTTTCTGGCCGCAATCGGTTTGGTAAACAAATTACTTTTCACACAACCTTTGAAGGCGTAATACCCGAGCTTTTACGTCGCTACAGAGAAACCGAAAGTGATTGGACCCGCCGAGAAATAGAAAAATACATGCGGGAAGAAATTTGTGATGTTTGCCAAGGATCTAGATTAAAGAAAGAAACCGAATTTATTACCGTCTCCGGAAAATCAATTATCGAAATTAGCCAGATGTCCATTGCCGATGCCAAAAAATGGTTTGACCATATTTCTTTAACCGAAAAAGAACGCTTTATCGCCAAACAAGTTTTGAAGGAAATCCAAGCTAGAATCAAATTCTTATCGGATGTAGGTTTGGATTATCTAACGATTAATCGTACCAGTGTTACTTTAGCTGGCGGTGAGGCCCAACGGATTCGTCTGGCTAGTCAAATTGGATCAGGTCTTTCTGGCGTTCTCTACGTACTAGACGAACCCTCAATCGGTCTGCATCAAAAAGATAATTTGAGACTAATTACGACCTTAAAAAACCTTAAACTCCTGGGTAATACTGTGATTGTAGTCGAACATGACATGGAGACAATTCTTAACGCCGATTGGGTAGTGGACGTTGGACCAGGAGCTGGAGAAGAAGGTGGGTATCTAGTTGCAGAAGGCACGCCAGAGAAAATAGCTAAGTCGCCAAAATCTATTACCGGAGTGTATTTGTCGGGTAAAAGACAGGTCAAGGGTAGAGTTAAGCCCAGAGAGGGGAATGGCCGAGTATTACGTGTAACTGGAGCAAGAGAGCATAATCTAAAAAACATTACCGTAGAAATACCTCTTAGTAAGTTTGTTTGCATTACTGGAGTATCAGGTAGCGGCAAATCTACTTTAGTTGAGGATATTTTACACAGAGCGCTAGCCGCATATTTCTATAGATCCAAAGAAAAGCCAGGTAAATTTGATAGAATTGAGGGTCTAGAGCACATCGATAAAATCGTCGATATTGATCAATCACCGATTGGGCGGACTCCTCGTTCCAATCCAGCTACCTATACCGGCGCTTTTTCTTACATTAGGGATCTTTTTGCCCAGGCAACAATCGCTAAAACCCGAGGTTATAAACCCGGACGGTTTTCCTTCAATGTAAAGGGGGGTAGGTGCGAGGCCTGTCAAGGTGACGGGTTGGTGAAAATAGAAATGCAGTTTTTGCCAGATGTTTACGTGACCTGTGAGGTATGCGCTGGTAAAAGGTATAATCGGGAGGCTCTAGAAATACTTTATAAAGGCAAAAATATTGCTGATGTTTTGGACATGACTTGTTCAGAAGCCCTGAAATTTTTTGAAAATATACCAGCGATTAAAAGTAAATTATCAACCTTGGTTGATGTCGGTTTAGGTTACATCAGGCTTGGGCAAAGCGCGACCACTCTTTCTGGTGGGGAGGCTCAAAGAGTGAAACTCGCGACCGAGCTTTCAAAACGAGAAACGGGAAAAACATTTTACATACTCGACGAACCAACAACTGGACTACATTTTGCGGATATCGAAAATCTTCTGAACATACTTCACCGTCTTGTAGACGCCGGTAATACCGTTGTGGTAATTGAACACAATTTGGAGGTTATCAAAACAGCTGATTGGATAATAGATCTTGGGCCGGAAGGTGGAGATAAGGGCGGGGAGGTTATCGCTGCAGGGGCTCCAAACCAAATTAGTAACAGCAAAAATTCTTATACTGGTCAGTTTTTAAAAACTATTATTCGATCCGCGAAGCAAATCTCCTCTTGATTTCCTCCCAGATCCACTTTATAGTATTGATGTAATAATTAATAAAACCCTCTATTGAGTTTAATCTATCCTTTACATTAGCAGTATTTTTTTATGAAAAATAAGGTTTTAGCGACAATTTGGGTTTGATAGAGCAGATTTATCTAGGTAACCAGACCGGTGAAACCGTTACCCAGTTAGCTAATCAGACAAAGGAGATAATTGCATTTTTGCGGGCGAAGAAAAAACCAATAATAATACTTGAGTATTTTATTATTGCCTCTTCTGACAATGGCGATAAGGTGAAGACGTTTGATACAAACCAAGCTGACCGATAGTTAGTTTGACAAATCCAAAATGATAGGTTCCACCTTCGAAAAACAAAACTTAAAAAAATACAGAAAATCGGTAGAAAAAAAGATAAGTAAATTATTTCCCATTTTTTCAAAAGCTTCAGTGGGAGATTTCAGCAGACAAATTAGACTCCCTTCAGAAGAAGATGAATTTACCCCTCTGTACGTTGGCACCAACATGATAACCCAAGTAATTAGAGAGAAAATGGCCGAGTTGGAAAATTTAAATAAAAAGTTTGAAAAGAAAGTAGTGAAACGTACAGCCCAAATTGTTTTAGCCAATCAAGTCCTACGAAAGGAGCTATCGACACGTAAGGGAGCCGAAACAGCATTAAGTGAGTCAGAGGAAAGATACGCTACTTTAGTGGAGAAGGGAAACGATGGTATTGTAATCATTCAAGATAGAGTTCTTAAATTTGTAAATGAGAAGATGGTAAAACTTACTGGCTTCAAGATAACAGATGCAATTGGAAGACCATTTACCGAATTTATCGCTCCCGAACATAGAGAGCTAGTATTAAGAAACCACAAACTGCGATTAATGGGTGAACCAGCCCCCAAGATCTACGAAGTTGAAATCTTAACGAAAAAGGGCGGAAAAGTTCCTGTAGAGATAAACGCTTCTCTGATTGAATATAGGGGGAGAAAAGCTAGTATGGCGATAATAAGAGATATTACCGATCGTAGAGAAGTAGAACAAACGCTACAGGAGGAGAAAGGAAAACTCGACGCTATTTACAAAACTATAAAAGATGGTTTGGCTCTTTACGATAGAGACGGACGAGTTCTTTTCATGAACCCATCGCTTAAGAAATTATTCGGAGTAAAAACCAATTTGGTTGGTGTTGAAAGGGTAAAAATTGCTAAAAACAGAAGGAAATACTTTAAATATTACCTAGAAAGGTACGACGATTCCCTAGAAACACAAAGGCAAGTTTATTCAGGTAGACCAGTTTCAAACGTCCTGATGAAGGTTGATTCAAACCCACCCAAATATTTGGAAGGAAACTATGTACCGATTAAAGATAATATGGGTAAGGTAATTGGGATGAGTGCAAGTTTCCGAGATGTTACGGTTTTAAAAAACCAATCCGAGAAAATCGCTAAACAACTTATCGAAGTGGAAAAACAAAAAGAGAGAATGCAAGCAATTTTCAATAATGTTGAAGAGGGTGTCTATATATTCGACAAGAGCGTAAAAATAATTCAGGCCAACAGCGCCTGCGAAATAATGGCCGGCTGCGAAGAGAAGGAAATGGTTGGAAAGACTTATTACGACATTTTTGGTTGTCATGACAAGGTAGGGCATTTTTATCCAGAATTTGATCCGGTCTCAAAAGTTATTACCGCCAAGGAATCAATTCCTTACGATGAGCATTTACACACAAGTAAAAACGGAAGGGAGCGTTGGGTTGGTGTCAGTTATACACCTATATTCAACGAAGCTGGAGATATCGAACAAATTGTCGGTGTGATACGGGATATTACTTCAATAAAAGAGCTAGAAAAAGCAAAAAGTGAGTTTGTTTCGGTAGCTAGTCACGAACTTCGAACTCCCCTCACGGTTATAAACGGCTACCTGTCGCTTCTTTTAAATGGAGATTTAGGAAAGCTCGAAAGTGAAAAGTCGATACTAACGTTTTTCACAATTTTAAATAAAGTCAAATACGAAACAGAGAGATTGACAAAGTTAGTCGGTGAACTTCTAAATGTTTCCCGAATCGAAGAAGGAAGATTGAGACTGGTACTTAGAAAACTACCGATAATCGAGTTAGTCGATGAAATAACCAGTGACTTCAAAGCGATGGCCGCTATGAAGGGTGTCCGGCTTCAAGTAATCCACAAGGTGAGAGAAAACGGAAGAAATTACTACGTTATGGCGGACCCAGATAAATTTAAAGAAATATTGGTGAATTTACTTGACAATGCAATTAAATTTACTGAAAGCGGCGGAGAAATAATAATTAGCTGTGCCGAAAAAAAGGGCCGGATTTACATCGGAGTAAAAGATACTGGAATCGGGATTGAGCCAGGTATGTTATCACGAGTTTTCGATAAATTTCAACAAATTAGCGGTTCTTACTTAAAGGAAAATAAAGGCACAGGACTTGGTCTTTTTATCGTTAAATCTCTGGTAGAGATGCATAAAGGTAAAATTTGGGTAGAATCCGAAGTGGGCCAGGGAACCGAATTTAATTTTTCCTTACCTCTTGTTGCTCCGTAGTTTTTTTGGTAGACTCTTTTAGCTTATGAGTCAGATAAAAGAAGAAAAAATAAAAGTACTTTTAATCGAAGATGAAAAAGAAGTGGCCGAGCTTTATAAATTAAAGCTTACCTTAGACGGATACGAAGTAGTTACCGCGGATAATGGTCAGGAAGGTTTAGAGAAAGCCTTTAAAGAAAATCCGGAACTTATTTTTCTTGATATAAAAATGCCCGGTATGGACGGATTTGAAGTTCTCAAGAAATTAAGAGAATCTCCAAAGACAAAGGAATTACCTGTAGTGATTCTTTCCAACTTTGACGAACAAGACTTAATTGAAAAAGGGCTTACCCTAGGAGCTAATGAGTTTTTGATAAAATCGCAGTTCACTCCCGAAGATATTTCCAGAAAAGTAAAAAGCTGGGTAAACGAGGGATAACTTGTTCTAAACAATGAAGAGGGTAATACGCGTATTCTTAGTACTATTTTTTTTGATTCTCTCCACCGCACCACTCCATAAAACTGCCGGTGAGGATTGTAACGATACGGCCAAAATATTTTCAAGCACCTACGATATTAGCTACTCTTTTGACCTAAACGGAAAAGCAAAAATAACCCAAAAAATTATTTTAAAAAACTTAGTTGGCGCTTGTTTTGCCTCAGAATACGCGTTAAAAATAAATTCGACAAATCTTCAAGATATCTCTGGTCAGGACTCTATTGGCAATCTTTACATTAAGGTAAATAAAGATAAAGAGTCGACGACACTAACCGCCAAGTTAAACGATGAAGTAATCGGAAAAAATAAAACTGTCGCCTTTCAACTTACGTATACTTTAGAGGGGTTGGCAAAAAAGCAAAGTCTTATTTGGGATATTACCATTCCAAGGGTTTTAACAAGCGAAAAAGTAACTAATTATAATCTGCAGCTTGTGACTCCAAGTAGCTTCGGTAAGGTTTTTTCTATCGCGGTCCAACCCGATCTAGTCAACTACGGAAAAGACCAAACGGATATAAGGTTTAAGAGCAAGGAGATATTAGAGAGGGCGGTTTCAGTGAGTTTTGGTGATTTCCAAGAAATTTCCTTCAAAGTACGAATACCACTAGAAAATCACAGCCTTTTTAAACGAAGCTTCGATTTTTATTTACCTCCAGATACCGAAAAGCAAAAAGTCCTTTTAAAAAAATTAGAGCCAATGCCGGGAATCTTAAAGATGGACCAAATGGGTAATTACGTTGTCCAATACAAAGTTTCTGGTAACTCGCTTGTGGAGATTTATATTGAAGGAACAATAAAAATAATTGGTGCTGGTGGTCAGTTTGTCCCGCCAAAGCCAATTTCAAATCAGGAACTGACTAATTTGAAGGAGGCCGCTCCCTTCATCGAGGTTCAAGATAGTTTAGTGCAAGAAAAAGCTAAAGATCTAAAAGGAGTTAGGGAAATCTATAATTTTGTGGTCAGTTACTTAGACTACGACAAAAAGGGGGTCGAGACCGGAAAGGCGGATAGAAAGGGCGCTGCTAGCCTACTACGGAAGAAGAAGTTGGCGACAAACCTAGACTTTGCCGATCTTTTTGTGGCTGTTGCCCGGGCCGCTGGTTTACCGACTCGTGAAGTAATTGGCTTTCCACTAAGTGAAACTAGTCAGTTAAAACCCGTTTTTGTTGGCTCTCATCTAAATAGTAACCGAGTGCATGTTTGGGTACAGGTATACGATACGAATAAAAGAAAATGGATTAATATCGATCCGACCTGGGGAAAAACTTCTGGGGTAGATTATATCCAAGAAGATCTTTCAGATAGATTTATTTTGCTAATTACTAATTCGGGGGACCTAACTGGAGACATTGCTAATTTACAATCGCTGATAAAGAATTTTGAAATAACCACTGACAACAAAAAAGAAAATTTTGTTGCGAATCCCCTGCTTGATATCCAAGTCGACCAAGTTTTTGCCGGGTTTCCTGCGGAGATTACGATCAAGGTGGTTAATAATTCTGGCGTGAGTTTAACCGGCGGTAAGATTTCAATTGCTTCAGAAAACGCCAATATTATGGGTAAAAATGAGATAAATGTTCCCGTTATTTTTCCGTACGAGACCAAAGTTTTCAAAGCTAAACTGCGAGGTGGTAGTTTGTTTGGGACGATCTCGGGAAACCTAAACGTGAAACTGAAACTCCATAACGGCACGGACACTATAAAAAAAGAAAAAACCGATAAGATCCTTGTTCGGTCATTTTTTTCATTGGGACAACAGCAGATCCTACTATTTCTTATTACCGTCCTTTTACTGGTGGGCGTCTTTTTCCCAAAAATAAATAAATATTTCGGCAAATAAATTATCCTGGTGCTAAAATAAAAACATGAATTTAGATAATTTACCCCAAAATTCTGGTGTTTATATCTTCAAAGATTCGAAAAACAAGCCAATATATGTTGGTAAAGCGCTGAACATAAGAAAAAGAGTGAAGGGCCATTTTAGCCCGAAGACAGGTACTCCAAAAGGGAATTTGCTGCTCGAAAAAATAGACGCAGTGGAGTCAATTAGGATTGATTCCGAGATTGAGGCCCTTATTTTGGAAGCTAATTTGATAAAAAAATACAAACCACACTTCAATTCGCAATTAAAGGATGACAAAGATTATCTCTATATAAAAATTACCAGGGATCCATACCCGAAGGTTTTAGTGTCAAGAAAAAAAGATCTTAAAAACGCTAAACTTTTTTTTGGCCCATTTCCATCGGCAACAAAGGTAAGAACTACTTTGAAGATACTTCGAAAAATATTCCAATTCACCAGCTGCAACCCTAACCGCAAAAGAGCGTGTCTATACTATCATCTCGGCTTATGTCCTGGTGTGTGTATCGGACTCATTAGCCAGAAAGAGTACCGAAAAAATATAAGGGGTGTAATTTATATGCTTGGGGGTAAACAGGGTAAACTACTAGATGTTTTGGAAAAAGAAGTAAGGAGATTCGCCCGAAATTTAGAATTTGAAAAAGCCCAGATGGGCCAGCAAAAAATTGAAGCTTTGCATTACGTTACCCAACCGATACGAATTTTGGAACATCCAGAAGTGGACCGCGAGGAATTGAGGCAACGAGAAATTACCGAGCTAGCTAGGATCTTGGATCTTCCTCAAAGGCCGGCTAGAATCGAGTGTTACGATATTTCTAATTTTTCTGGCAAACAGGCAACCGGTTCACTGGTCGTATTCACCAATGGGTTTGCGGATCGCAGTCAGTACAGACGGTTTAAAATTAAATTTGTAGAGGGCCCTAATGATACGGCGATGATTTCAGAGATACTTGAGAGAAGGTTTAAAAACGACTGGGGACATCCAGACCTTGTTTTAATTGACGGGGGTAAGGGACAACTAAACGCGGCTTTAAAAGTGGTCGCCAGCTTTAATTTGTCATTGCCCGTTATTTCCTTAGCAAAAAGGCTAGAGGAAATTTATTGGGCCGATAAAACAGAACCGCTACGTTTGCCAAGAGAAAGTAGTGCTTTGAAGCTATTGCAGCGGATCCGAGATGAGGCGCACCGTTTTGCCATAACTTATCACCGTAAATTAAGAAGCAAGCAGTTTTTGACCGGGGCGTAGCCGTTTGTTATCCTGTTTGTAAATGCGAAAAAAATTACGCACAATCCTTTTTTCCGCTGGGGCCTTTGTCATCGTTTGTAGTTTTTATCCCGGTTTCTCCTTTAATAATGTAAATACGCTACTGCTAGCCGCCCTTTTCTTCTCCATTTTTTATCTTGTAGTTCGCCCTATATTAAAAATATTGTCACTACCTTTAAATTTAATTACCTTTGGAATTTTCGGTCTACTTGCCAATGCGATTATCTTTTATTTGGTAGACACGTTTATTCCCGGTTTTGAAATTCGATCTTTTTATTATGAGGGTGGAGGACTGCTAAGTTTATCGCTTCCGTCACTTTACCTAAATATGTTTTTCAGTACTGTGATTGGATCATTATTAACCAGCCTATTGACCAGTATCTTCTTTTGGATCTTCATCTAGATCCAGACTTTACGTTTTCTTTAGAACTGTGTTAGAATTCTACTCTCCATGAGAACACTTGTCTTGCTAATACTTATTCTAGTTTCAGTTGCCTTAATGGTGCTGATATTGCTTCAACAGCGAGGTGGTGGCGCTGGTAGTGTGTTTGGCGCCGGTGGAGGTGGTGGAGAAGTTTATCGAACGCGTCGAGGTATGGAAAAGGCCCTTCATTACTTGACGATTGGGTTGGCTATTATCTTTTCTACCGTGTCTGTCGCCTTAATATTTATCAAATAAACCTTGCTCAGCTGCCGTGTTGCGATGATTAAAAGGCTAAGATTTTATCTGGCTTTAATTTCAGCTATTCTCAAAAAAGATAAGCGTAAAATCTCATTTGGCCTTATTACTGCATTGCTGTTACTGTTTATTTTGAAGGTTATTTTGCCGGTCATCGCGCCTCAAGCAGTTTCCACTTACAAAGAATTTCGCAAACCCACGTTTGTAGAAGGGGCGGTGGGAAAGCCAGTTCACCCTAACCCGCTTTTTGATAAAAGTGAAACCCAAAAAGAAATTAGTCAATTGGTTTTCCGCAGTTTAATAAGTGTAGATAAAAAAGGAAACCTAGTTGGCGACCTGGCAAAAAATTTCAAGAAAATCTCGGAAACAGAATACATCTTTTATTTGAAAAAAAATATATTTTGGCACGACGGAGTCAGATTTACTAGCGATGATGTGCTTTATACTGTGAAAATAGCTCAAGACCCAAGATATGAAAGTGTGGTGTCTTCTAATTTTAAAGACGTAGCCGTAGAAAAGTTAGATGATTACACGATCAAATTTAAGTTACGTGAGCCTTTTGCACCATTTCCGTTTGCGACAACGGTAGGTATTATTCCCAAACACGTACCTCTAAAAAAATATAAACCAATAGGTACCGGTTCCTTTAGGGTAAAGTCGATTACAAAAGAAAGAATAGTTCTCGCCAGCAAAAAATTGAATGTAATTTTTAGGTTTTATATGAATTTTAAAGACGCAAAGATAGCCTTGAAACTTGGTGAAATTCACGCTTTGGGTGGTTTTACTCCACAGGAAGTTTCCGAAATAAAAAAATTTGGAAACAAAAATATTTATCAACATGTATTACCCTATCGTCAGGCCATCATATTTTTTAATACGCGAGCGGACCCTTTAAAGTCCAAAGAAGTAAGGCAAGCCCTTACTTATTCGATAAATAAAGTTTCAATTGCGCAGTTAGCTGGTGGAGAAGCGGCAGTAATTTCGGGGAACCAACTACCCCTTATTAGTTGGGTCACAGGTACAAAAAAGGATCGCTACGAATTAAACTTAGAAGAAGCGAAAAAATTACTAAAGAGGGTCGGGTTTGAATTTACCAAAGATTCTTGGCAAAAAAAGGACAAAAAGCTAGCGGTTACAATTATTTCTGCTGATGATCCAGAGCTAAACACGATCGTAAATATGTTGAAAGAGTCTTGGACAGGGCTTGGACTTGTAGTCAAGTCTAAGACGCAAGATGTGGAATCTCTCCACAAGGAAATAATACCCAATCGAAGCTTTCAGATTTTGGTAGATTTTCAAGAAATTCCACCAGATCCAGATCAATACGTTCTTTGGCACACTACTCAAGTACGTGAAACAAATATTACTGGGATTAGTAGCGCGAACCTAGATAAACTGCTTGAAGACGCAAGAAAAGTGGACGATGTGAAAAAAAGAGGCGAAAGCTACAACTTATTTACTACTCTTCTGGCTGATGAGGCACCGGCTGTCTTTCTTTACTATCCGCAATATATCTGGTTTGTATCCAAAAAAGTACACGGCGTAGATCTGACCAACTTTACTACTCCCTTTGACAGATTTGCATCTTACAAAAAATGGCGCATTGATAAGGGATATTTTTGATGCTTGATAACCTTCGGCGAAAAATTTATAAACAAGATCAAAGACTACTCCAAATTTTGTCGGGGCGAATAAAACTAGTGGAAAAAATAGGCAAGATTAAATCAGAGAAAAAAGTATTCGTAGAGGACAGAAAACGGGAAAAGCAGATTTATGATTATGTATCAGATAAATCTAAGGAATTAGGGTTGGATACAAAATTTGTTAAAAACGTTTTTAAACTAATTTTAGCCGAATCGAAAAGGTTGCAAAAATTGCAACGAAAACCCAAATAAATGGTGAACCTTCGTTTAATGCTAACGGATGAAATTATAGATCAATTAGTCGAAACTTTCAAAGGGTGGGGTACAGTTTTCAAGGCCTATCCATTTGTTAATAAGCTCGGGTTACAATAAAGTTAATAATAGTGCTCCAGTAGCTGGAAGTGCTAGGTTATCAAACCCATACCCAAGTACAAGTTCTACGAAGGTAAGAACTAGGGGTATAAGAATTAATGGTAAACCAAACACAGGGGAAAAAATGAATGTTATAACTAAAGCACTTAGAAAAAAGGACAATGAACCCTCAACACTCTTTCTATTTCCTAAAATTTTGAAGTTGTGTCTACCAAATCGTTCTCCAATAAGACTAGCAAGTGGATCAGATATTCCCATAACCAAAACTCCAAATTGAAATTCCCTTACTCCATGAGATAAGAAAACTATTGCTGAAAGGGCTTCTCCAAGAGGTAGGAAAACAGCCCCGTAAGTTTTTCGTTTAACATCATGAATTGACGAGAAAAGATTAGAACTTCGACCAGCAAATAACAAACCTGCGAAGAACAAACACGATACTACAATTACGATGGGACTTAAAAATAAAGGTGAGGCGGCCGCAATAAGGGCTGCTCCAACATGAGTTGCTTTTCTAGTTATATCAGCTGAGAGCTTAAATTGCCTTTTAGCAACTTCAATACTTCCAAGAAGAGCAAAAGACAAAAACAAAAATATAGCTAAATTCATTTGTTTTTATATTTTATACTCAAACGCTGCATAGCGTCTAAAGATAACAGCATCGTCTTTAGGAAAATTGCTAACTTGATTTCCCTCTCGAATTAGAGCATAGATTACTTTCGTAATCCCTACGTCTTTAGCGTCCATATGAACTTTGAATGCCAGAGCATTACCCAAACCTTTCCCCTGATATTCTGGCAAAAGGGCTATTGTCTTACAAATAATTGTAGTTTTGTCTTCACTCACAGTGCTGCAATACCCGACAATATCCTTATCTCTGTACAATAAATAAAGTTTGTTTAGGTGAGCATCTAATTTTTCAGTAGTATAAAGCTTTAGGAACTCTCTATCAGTCAATTCTGTATATCCCCAATTGTTCTGAAAAACTGTTTTCGAAAGATCTGCTATTATCTTCAAGTCTCCAGCTTCTATATTTTTTGCCTCTTTAATTTCGAAACCAAACGCCTTAAGTTTTTCGTTACCCTCCTGTATTTTTTGCAAGACTAAATCAAATTTTTCTCTATAGGCGGAGTAATATTGTATCTCCAGGTTAGGCTTTACCAACTTTAGGAAATCATAGTAATAAGTCAGTGCGGAGAGTTCTGATTTAAAGAAGTCAGACCCATCAGTTTCCTTAATACAACGATATTGGTGCCAAATACTCCCATTTACCGGACCTTTGAGAGTGCTAATACCCAAGCTTCGAGCTTTATCTATTAATGCTTCCCAAACCATTTGAAAGCTCGAAACATCCTTCGGAATTTCTAGGAACCCAAAAAAAGCTTCACCCTTTGGCAACCTTTTATCAATTATTAAAGCAATATGAGCATTTAACTCTCCTTCGTGGCCGACAAACGGATAAAAATAAACATTCTCATTATCAACACAAAAATCGAAGGCTTTTACAAAGTCGCTCAAAAGCAAATCAAAGTTCTTCATCTCCCCGTACTTTTGACGTAAGAGATTAACTAGTTCATCAGAAGGTTTTTTAATCGGTTTGTACTCTTTTAATTGCATGATTTATATTATCTGTACAATTCCATTAGTCCCATCAATTTCCACAATCTGACCATCGCTTAGCGATTGTACTGCGTTCTCAGCACCAATTACAGCTGGGATCCCAAGTTCCCTTGCAACTATTGAAGCGTGTGACAACACACCTCCATGCTCTATAATAAGGCCCTTTGATAACGCAATTAGCGAAGTCCAACCAGGATCAGTGTGAGATGTTACCAATATATCAAAATCAATTTCCTTCGGCATAGAAAACTCCTTGAATACCTTCACTCTACCTTTCACGACACCACTTGATGCGGGATGAGCGTAAATAGTTTTAACCTGCAGTTTTTTGCTTGAGATGACTGGAGGCTCTTGTTTGCCTACAGTTGCAAAGTGGGTTGGTGGAGTAACAGTATTGTAGAATTCATAGTCTATTTTTCTTTTTTGAATCGTTTTATTAATATCTTTGTTGCTTAGTGTTTCGAGATTCATCAACTCGCTCAAACGAAGATAAAAAACATCCTCAATATTTTTGAGTACTTCCCTCTCTAAAAGCAAAGCTCCCATATGTCTAAATAAACCTCTTGTCATACCAAATGCATTTGATCGTAAGAGTCTGAACTCTTCTCGTTGCGAAGAGTATTTTTTAAATCTGGACAAAACAATTCCTACGAGAAGTTTCTTTTGTAGGGTTAGTTTTAGTGGTTTCTCCTTCCCATATTCTTTTGAGTTATAATTTGAATAAACTCTTAACACAGAAAACAGCTTAGTTTTATCCTCATCGACACCTATTGATTCGAGCTTTAGTTCATTTGCAAATCTTCCGCCAAAAGTTAAAAGATAAGCATCTAAATTTTTCTTAATCGCATTTTTTTTCACTAGTTCTTTATCAAACTGATCTACATCATTTTCTTCAACTGCCTTCCAAAGCGGTTTAATTTTTTCCATCTCTTTACTCAAGAGTGCTAAAGCTCTCACCTGGTCAGTTGCTTTACTGGGGAATATTATTACATCTCGAAGCAGCTTTTCTCCCAAAAGCTTTTTTAAAAAGCCTAAATAAGTCATTACCAAAAAATCATTCTCTGCAGCTACATACCATTTACGAAGCAAATTATTATTTATCTCGCCAAACAAATTTATGCTGTCTTCGTAATTTAGGTGGGAAAAATCTTTCTCCCGTAGTTTTCTTAATTCTTCTTGAACTGCGGTTTTAAATCTCTGGGAAGTGGAACCAAAAGAGATTAACTTTGTTACCAAGATTAAAGGGTAGAAAGCCCTTAGCAAAAATGAAGGTTTGATTGAGGTTGTGATGCTCTGTTTAACATTACTAGTAATCATTAGCTCGAAGTTTTCCTTGTTTCTCTGATACCCAGGTAGGAAAGCTGCCATAAGATACCAATTGTTCATGTTGTAGTACATTCTTCCATAGAAAAACCCGAGTAGGTTCTTAAATATTTCAGAATGTTGTTCTATTTTTTGCTCTGGCACTCCCGAATTCTTAAGTAAATCCTTATAAACCTGTTCATAAATCATTTGGGCAAAAGAACAAGTGAGTGGTAGTACAATCCCTGAATAGCTTTCAGCAATATTGGCGCTGTCAAAATACTCTTGACCTGTATTTTTAACCGCAAAGTCTTTAGTAATGGGACGAGACTGCAACAAATACAACTTACCGGCTTTGAAACACCACTCTATATCCCGAGGTGCTCCAAAGAATTCTTGGATTTTCTTCCCAAGATTTGCTAGTTCTTGAACCTCTTTCTGAGTCAGTGATTCTGCACTACTAACTCCTGAAATGATTTTGTTCCCATCAAAAGTATTGATTTCTTTGTTTTTTGAAACTGTTTTACTAATTATCTGACCGTTTTTATCGCAAATATATTCGTCGCAAGCTTTACCAGTAACTACTGACAGACACAGACCAATACTTGCGTTTATAACTATCCTGTCATTGTCAACTTCGGTAAACAACACTCCTGCTTTATCGCTTGGGATGAACTCTTGAATTATTACCGCACCTCCGATATTACCCAATGATTTTTTTACTTTTAAAAATTCTGAGTAAACATTTTTCCTTGTAACCCCCACGCCTGAATAAAAATGGCCAGCAAAAGATTTTTCAGCGGTATCTTCGTTTAGAGATGAGGAACGTACCGCAAAATGACTAACTTCAGGAAGTTTCTGCTCCAACTCTGAAAGGATTTTTTGCTCGGAACTAGTTGTATCGCACACAAAAAAAGGAGGGACCAAAAATCCTGCTTTTTGTAGTTTTATTAACGATTCTGCTTTGCCGCCACTGCTCATAAAATCTTTCTTTTACAATACGTCAATGGAACTTTAAGAAATAAATAGCCAGGTTTAAGCTTGAGTAGGTTAGAACAAAGGATAGTTGCATGAGTTGATTGAACTGTAAAGTTTTTTTATTTTTATTTAGTAGTGCAAAAAACAATAGGATAATAAACACAACTAAGGACAAGAAAAACCAGAGACTTTGGTTGGGAGAGAAAAATGTTGCAATTCTAAAAAATAACAATAAATCAAAGAAGACCATAATAATGTAAAAAAAGATTGCTTTTTCAAAGCCCAGATACCAAGTATAAGTATCTTTCCCCGTACCATCGGTGCCAGGAATATATATTTTTCTTATGAATTCAAAAATTAAAGTGCCAGTAAAGGTGAAGATAAAGTGAAAGGTCACAAGATAGGTTAAAGGAAGTTTACCAGCGAAAATGATGTAAATAAGTATTTGTAGAAGCGCTGTTTGAATTAAGTTTATGAAGTTGTATAGAAAAAAATAACTACGCAGTTTTTCAGCTAGGAAAAACTCTTTTCTGGCTAAATAGGTGAAAGCAAGAATAAACAACCCAAAGACAAAAGCGCTCAATCCAAAAAACACTAGTAGCAAAATATAAAGACCAGTTACGAAAACATCTACCTTATCT
>JAUYHE010000003.1 GCA_030690175.1 bacterium
CGGGGGTAGCTTGTTTGGCGCTGCTGGTGCTTGTTTTGGTTGGAACATTATTCGTTGGTTCGCCGCTAGTAAATTTAAAACCATACGATACCAAGTAGGCACCCACGACGCCGATTAAGACAATAATTATACCGATAACTAGACCAATCAGGACGTGTTTCCAATTTAGACGCAAGGAACTTACGTACACGACTGAAGGTTTGGCTGGTTCTGAAGATTCGTCTGGCATTGAAATAATTATCACCGACTTGCCCACGCTTGTCAACACAGCTAGGGTCTGATAAAATCTGCTGGTATTATTATGAAAATTACTGTTACAAAAAACAAATTAGAACAAATCCACGGTGACGTCCTAGCGGTTTTTCTTTTTCAGGGCGAAAAGGTAAGTGGGGAAATCGAAAAACTAGATAAAGCGATCTCTGGATCGATTTCCGAAGCAGTGCGTCTGGGTGATTTTAAAGGGAAACTTTACGAAACCACTTCTATTTACACGCACGGTAAAGTGCCCGCCGCCCGCATTTTACTCGTGGGCGCTGGCAAAAGAAACGAGTTTGAGCCCCGGTACGCTCGCAACGCGGCCGGAGCAGCGGCTCGGCAAGCTATTAGACTAGGGGCCAAAAAGCTAGCGATTTTTCTCCGCGAGGATATAGATGCCGAGACGGCTATTGAGGGGGTAGGACTAGCTACGTTTGACCCCGGTCTTTATAAAACTAAAAAAAACGAAAATAGGGGAGAGATCGCCGAGATAGTTTTGATTGGGCAGGCAGACGACAAGAGCGTTAAAAGGGCGCAAACCGTAACCGAAGCAACAAATTGGGTAAGAAAATTGATCACCGAGCCAGCCAATGTTATGACACCTGACCAACTTGTAGAGGAGACGAGGAAACTAGCAAAAAACTACAAGTTTGGAATAGAGGTTATTGGTGAAAAAGAAGCTGCCAAACTTGGTATGGGCGCTTTTGTTGGTGTCGCCAAGGGCAGTGAGGAGTCTTCTCACGTCGTCGTGCTTAAGTACAAAGGTGGCGGAAAAGATACGTTGGGGATTGTCGGTAAGGGGATCACCTTTGATTCTGGTGGACTCTCATTAAAGCCATCAAAAGGAATGTGGGAAATGAAAATGGATATGTCCGGTGCCGCCACCTGTTTAGGAATAATGAAATGGATTGGAGAAACTAGACCAAAGGCGAACGTGATAGCGGTCTTACCTCTTACCGAGAACTTGCCTTCAGGTAGGGCATTAAAGCCAGGTGATGTGGTCCAGGCCCTAAATGGGAAAACCATTGAGGTTACCAACACAGACGCCGAAGGCAGGTTGGTTCTTGCAGATGCCTTGGTTTACGCCCAGAAGTTGGGAGCAAGCCATTTAGTAGACCTGGCTACTCTTACTGGAGCAATAAATGTGGCTTTGGGGAATGTTGCAGCCGGTGTTATGGGCAAGCCAGATTCTTGGATAGAAAAAATCGTTAATCTAGGGAAAGAAGCGGGCGAGCTCTTTTGGCAACTTCCAACCTACAGCGATTATAAAGAACTTCTTAAAAGCGACATCGCCGATTTGAACAATGCACCTGGAGGGGGTCAACCAAGCGCTGTTACGGGGGCTGGAGCTATTGCTGGAGCCATGTTTTTACTTGAGTTTGTTAATGAAAAAATCCCCTTGGCTCATCTCGACATAGCCGCAACAGCTTGGCTTTCGGGCGAGCGTCCTTATTTGGCGAAGGGTCCAACTGGTTTTGGCGTAAGAACGTTAGTGAAATTAATTGAAGATATGGAAAAGGAGTAATGTTACCGATACTTTTTAAACTTGGTCCCATCACAATATATTCCTTTGGCTTCTTTCTCACCCTGGCTTATCTAGCAGCGACTTTCATTCTTTGGCATGAGGGCAAGAGGCAAGGTTACAACGAAGAAAAACTACTTGATTTGTCAGTAATTTCTCTGATCGCCGCCTTGGTAGGCGGCCGAATTTATTACGTTTTAATTAATTGGCCACAATTTGCTGATGAACCTGGTTCTATCTTCGCTTTTTGGCAGGGAGGACTAGCTTATTACGGCGCTCTTTTTGGAGTCTTGATAGCCGGTTCCTATTTTATAAAAAGATGGAAATGGGCCTTTTTTCAAATCGCTGATATTGGTAGCCTGGGCGCAGCTGCTGCCTTGGTGCTAGGTAAAATCGGTACTTTTTTGGCGGCTATGGATTTTGGTAAACAAACCACTTTACCCTGGGCGGTAAATTTTCCTGGTTTAGTAGGAGCGCGCCACCCGGTCCAGCTTTACGAAGCCACTAGTTACTTTATTATTTTTATTGTTTTGTACCTTCTTTATTTCCGTAATCTAGCCTCGCCAAACATGAAGAGCGGCAAGATATTTTTTGGCTTCCTTGTTTCTACTAGTATTGTGCGGGGTATTCTAGAATTTTTCAGAGCCAGTTCCGTAACCATTTTTTCATTCCCCTTGGCGACAATGGTGAGCCTTGTTGTTGCAAGTTTGGCCCTGGTTGGTCTATACTATTTTCAAATCCGGGATTTGAGAAACGACGTGAGGGCCTTCTTAAAAGGGGTCTTGGGATTAAATTCCCGCATTTTGAGAAAGATTCGTTTTTAGGTTACCTTTATAATCGCTAGCAGAAAACCCAGCTCTCTCAAAGCTGGGACGAATGCTAAAAGCGATTACATACTTCCGGGGGTAAGAGTAGACAGCAGCCTAGGTTTTCAGCGCTCATTAAATTTAAAAAAGAAAAACCGAGGACTTTCAATCCTCGGAAGTTTATAAAAACTAACCAAAAGTGACCGAACAAATAAAGAATATTCTTACCGCTGAAAGAGAAAATCTTAAAAGGCAGCTAGAGCTTTATAAAAGCGAAGACCCGCTAGCAGATCCAAACCAGAGCAGTTCTCGTACCACCGATGATGCTATCACTGTGAGTGAGGGGCACGACCGAATCGTAGCTACTAGACTGGGTCTCAAGCAAAGGTTACACGAAGTCGAGCGGGCTTTGGCTCAAATTGATTTAGGTACTTGGGGTATCTGCACCAATTGCGGTAAGGAAATTGCCAAAGATCGACTGCAAGCTTTACCAACAGCGCAATTATGTGCGCAATGTGAAAAGGAAGTTTGACGATCTACTCATCGATTGAATCATTTGTAATTTCGGTGGTAGCATTGTAAAATGTAAGTAGGCTGTGACAGAGGAGGACTGCTGGCTCAAGGAAACTTTTAATTTTAGGAGGTAAAGTATGGCCCAAAAAAT
>JAUYHE010000066.1 GCA_030690175.1 bacterium
GAGCCCTAGCTTCTTGACAAGGCCAGGCCTTGTCAAAGGGTTGCAACGGGGTGCTTACTTGATAGATAATATAGCTTAATGAGAGGGTTTTTCACTGTCATCCTATTTACTGTTTTTATCTTCACCTTTCCACTAGCGATTTTTACCTTTTGGCTAAACTCGGCTCTGAATCCAGGCTATATAAAGAAAGATTTGGTTGACAGCAAAATCTACTCTGTGGTGGCCAAAAACCTCCCGCAATTTGTTTCGGGCCCAACCAGCGAGGATCCAGAGCAACTGGTTCCGGATGAATACGAAGCGGAATTTAAAAAATTTATTGAGAAAGAAGTTACTGCTCCTTATCTTCAGCAAAAAATCGAACCATTTATCGACGATATCTTTGCCTGGCTAGCCGGAAAGACCGAAAAAACACCCCAGATTTCCCTCGCCGACTTATCAAAAAAATTGGAAAGTTTACCGTTGGGGCGGTTGCTGCCACCTGAGATCGATAACGTGATTAGCCGACCAATAAAATTTGAACCAAAAGAAAGGTATCAGTTCAGAAGTTGGTACCAAACGTTGAACGTATTACCGATTATTATGACGGCGGTGAGTGTAATAAGCCTTTTGCTGATTTTGCTTCTAGCCAAAGGCTGGAGATCCAAGCTAAGAAGAGTCTCTTTAGTCCTTTTTATCGCTACGATTTTTGGGTTTTTGTCAGTGGTGGTCGTTGTTGGATTGGGAAGTTTAATGGGTGGAATGCTGTCGGGATTTTTTGACACCCCGGAGTTTAAAGATTTCAGCGAGCCCATAAAACACCTAGTGAGTCAATTTCCTCTTGACTTAAGTATTCGTTTAGTAGCCACCTACCTGATAGCTATCATTACGTCTCTGCTGCTATTTATCATCTCTTTCTTTTTTGATCGCAAAAGAAGAGAAGCGCCAGCTGCTGCCCAGACAGGAGAAACTTCAAAAAAATAACGATGGTGAACAATTCGTCTCATCTTGCTAGTTGAGAGGAAATAACCGCTTCGTACTCGGGAAAGTATTTTTGGATCTGGGATAAATCAAAACTTTGGAGAATCTCGCTCTTTGACTCTCTTTCCAATAAAAATTCAAACGAGGCGCGTACAAGTTCCTCCCCAGATCGGAGACCACCGGTTAGCCTCTGATAAAGCTCTGGCGACAGAGTCACGTTATGAGTCGTTTTAGTATCATCCTCGTCAGCCACCTCGACTTGGAATTTCTGCGGGGCTGCCTGTGGGTCGCCGGAAAGCGAATAAACGTTTATCTGCGCCATAGTTTGTTTTTAACACCAAATGGCAAGGAAAGCAAACAGCTATTGCCGGCAAGGGTATTATAATTTAAAGGGATAAATTTTTATGAAAATTACTAGTCCCGCTTTTGCACACGGCGCGCCGATTCCTGCCAAATATACTTGTGATGGAAACAATATCAGCCCACCACTGCAAATGTCAGAGGTTCCTTCCGAAGCAAAAAGTTTAGTTATCATTTGTGATGATCCCGATGCACCAGGAAAAACTTGGGTTCACTGGACAGTCTGGAATATTGACCCTCAAACGACCGAAATTCCAGAAGGTAAAGCCCCGCCGGGAACGATCCAAGGAGTAACTGATTTCGGTTAGACGGGCTACGGAGGCCCGTGTCCGCCCAGTGGAACCCACCGCTATTTTTTTAAATTATACGCTTTGGATATTAAATTGAATCTCTCCTATGAAGCTAGAAAAAAGGATATTGAAAAAGCGATGGAAGATCACATACTTGTTAAGGCGGAACTAGTAGGCATCTACTCAAGAAGGTAATAATGCAAAATGTTTATACATTTTGATCTTGCCAAAGCATCGCTTTTCAGCTTCCAATCTGGTAGAATTCGATCACTAAATGGATTTTGAAAATTATAAAATAAAGTCCCCATTCTCAAATTCTTGATAATCTCTTGACATAAGATTTTATATATTATAGTATGTACACAATATGTTTCCAAAAACTACTACCGCTAGAGATATACAGAGAAATTATAGAAAAGTTTTCGATGAGGCTAAAAAGAGCAAAGAGCCGGTATTTGTAATGAAGAATAATAAACCCGATGTAGCAATAATTGATGCAACAAAACTGGAGGAGATGGAAGCTGTTTTGGCCGTACTGGAAAGTCGGGAAGAAGCACGGGTTGGTAAGGCAAAGGTATTAAACTCGTTAGAGGAACTCTGGAATGAAGCCCAGGAGGATTAGCTATTCCCCAAATTTCTTTAAAAGTTTAAAGAAATTTCCCAAGTCGCAACTTAAATTTTTAAGAAAACAAGAACAAATTTTTAAGGAAGATATTTTTGACCCAAGATTGAAAACTCACAAATTGAAAGGTAGACTATCAGAATTTTATTCTTTCTCAATTTCTTATCAGTGGAGAATAGTTTTTCACTTTGAAAAAGATGAAAGTATAGTTTTTGACAACATTGGTACTCACGAAGTTTATAAATAAATTTCCTTGACACCAATATCTAACAAGCATTAAAATTTTCTTCATGCTAAAACTTTCACGAAGTAAACTTGAACTTCTTTTGGAATGCCCGAAGTGTTTTTGGCTCTATGCCGGAAAGAATATTCCCCGGCCTTTTGGCGCTCCTTACACTATCAACAACGCAATAGACTTTTTACTTAAAAAAGAATTTGACGAGCATCGCCGGGCCGGCACGGCTCATTATCTTATTAAACGTGAAGGAATAGACGCAATTCCTTATCTTCACGATGATATCGATAAATGGCGCAATACCTTTACTGGTGTTAAGTACGAAGATAAGGAGAATGGTTTTCTGATTTTCGGCGCCGTGGATGATATTTGGATTGATTCTAAAGGAAACCTAATTGTAGTAGATTATAAAGCCTCCGGTGCCCCGGAAAAAGAGCTATATGGGTCCTACAAAAGACAAATGGAGATTTACCAATGGCTACTTCGTAAAAACGGGTTTAAAGTGCTTCACCGTGGGTATTTTGTTTACTGCCGAGTAAATAAAGACAAGGGCTTTGATCAAGGAAAACTTGATTTTGATATCAAAGTCCAGCCTTATGATGGAGATGACTCTTGGGTTGAAGAAAGGGTAAAAGAGGCCAGGAAGCTGCTTGACGGCCCCATTCCAAATCCCCACCCAGACTGCAGCTATTGTAAGTACCGAGATAATGTAAAAGAGTTTGAAACTTAAAATTCCCCGACGCTTCAGGCAAATCTATGGTTGAAAAATTGGTTTATAATGGGCATGTGAAAAAAGAACAAACCCTTTACGAAATCATTTCGCGAATCCCGGCTGGTAAAGTTAGTACTTACGGTAGATTGGCCAGACTCGCCGGTATTAAAAGCCCCAGGCAGATTGGAAAGCTTCTTCACCAAAATCCAGATCCAAAAAATATTCCCTGCCACCGGGTGGTTAATAGCCAGGGGAGGCCGGCTGAAAATTATGCTTTTGGTGGTTATCGAGAGCAAGTTAGAAAATTACGGCTCGAAGGAATAGAAGTAGTAAATCAAAGAGTAGATTTGAAAAAATACGGTTGGTGATTGACTTGATCTTACCCCGTAACGTTAGAAATTACTGGCTTTCCGGTCGCTCTTCCCTTGGTTTTGCTTCGGCGACCACAATGTTGCGACCGCCCACGTCGCTACCATTAAGTTGTTCGACAGCTTTGCCCGCTTCTTCTTCAGAAGTCATTTCGACAAAACCAAACCCGCGGCTTCTTCCGCTCATTCGGTCGGTGATAACACTCGCAGATTCAACCTGGCCCGCTTGGGAGAAAAGTTTTTCCAGGTCAGCTGAGGTGGTTTCAAAAGGCAAACCACCAACAAATAATTTTTTGCCCACTTGGCGTTCCTTTCTAGGAAGACACGCTTCCTTTGCCGATATTTTCTCGGCGCTACCTTTACTTACTTATTCTAGCTGCTGACGAATTCGGAAAAACGAATGCGGAGACAAGCGAATAAGAAGAAAAAAGGTTGTTAATAATACTGACACCTTCATTGTAATAATCAGCGATCCAGCTGTCAACCTAGGAGATATAGACAGAAGGAACCGTTTCCTTAAGACTTGACAAATAAATTACTATAGTGTATAAATGTTCGGGAATTTTTCACCTCCTATTAGCCGGGCATAAAGGTTGCTGGAAAGTCGCGTCTGACGTGACCGCCGGCAACTGCCCCGGCTTTTTTTCATTTTTCGTATCTTGACGCCCGTCCTCCCAGACCGCTAGAGTATCTGAAATACCATGGATTTTTACAAAAAAGCTTTGGGGCAAGCTAAAAAATTGGGAGGAAAGATTGGATTGTATTCAAAGGTTCGAATAAAGACCAAGGAAGATCTGGCCACGGCTTACACCCCTGGCGTGGCTGCTGTTTCTCAAGAGATTGTTAAAAATCAACAAAACGCCTACAAGCTCACCAGTAAAGGCAATTCTGTAGCGGTTGTTTCCGATGGTACGTCGGTCCTTGGACTGGGCGATATTGGTCCTCTAGCCGCCTTACCTGTGATTGAGGGAAAATGCCTTTTATTTAAAGAATTTGCAGGTATTGATGCATTCCCACTTGTTTTGGGGACAAAGGAGACAAACGAAATAGTGACAACAATAAGACATATCGTCCCAAGTTTTGGTGGGATAAACCTCGAAGATATCTCCGCACCTCGTTGCTTTGAAATAGAAGAGAAACTTCAAGATACTGGAATTCCGGTTTTTCATGATGATCAGCACGGCACTGCCATAGTTATTCTCGCCGCGCTGGCAAACGCCCTAAAGGCGGTTGGTAAAGAAATGCCAAAGGTAAAAATAGTAATTTTTGGTGCGGGTGCAGCTGGCATTGCAACTGCCAAGATAATTAGTCCCGGCAAGCTTGTTTTAGTTGATTCTAAAGGACCCATAAATTCAACGAGAAAAGACCTCAACCGGTATAAAAAAGAAATCACCAAACGGAAAAATTATCTAGAGGTAGACTCGTTGGAAAGGGCTTTCAGAGACGCAGATGTTTTTATCGGCGTTTCCGGTCGGGGAAAGCTGTCGGCAAAATTAATAAATCTAATGAAACCAAGGTCAATAATATTTGCTCTCTCCAACCCGAACCCGGAAATTATGCCCGACAGGGCCAAAGCAGCCGGGGCGGCGATCGTCGCGACCGGTAGAAGCGATTTTCCAAATCAGATAAATAATGTCTTGGTTTTCCCTGGTATTTTCCGCGGGGCTCTGGATAAAGGCGTGAGGAGAATAACTACAGAAATGAAGCTTGCGACCGCAAACGCCTTGGCTGGCATGATTTCCCGCCCTTCTCCAGAAAATATTTTACCCTCACCTCTCGATAAAGACGTGGTAAAAATTATACGCAGAACAATTTTGAACTTATGATCGGGCATGATCACCTAGGCCCGGAAAAATTAATTGAGGTTTACGATTCCAAAACCGGTATGCACGGCTTTTTGGTGATAGATAATACTTGGCTTGGTGTCGCCAAAGGTGGCCTGCGAATTACCCCGACGGTTACTCAAGAAGAAGTTTTTCATCTTGCTCGGACGATGACCTACAAAAATGCTTTAGCGCAGCTTCCCTTTGGGGGTGGAAAATCTGGGGTTATAGCAAATGTCAAAAAAATTAGCTTTGAAAAAAAGCTAGAGTTGGTAAGGAGTTTTTCCAGGGCGATTAAGGATCTATGCCCGGCAATTTATGTCGCTGGGCCAGATGTGAACACCGGGGAAAGAGAAATGGCTGAATTTGTTAAAGCAAACGGTTCTTTAAAATCAGCTACTGGTAAGCCGGCTGATATGTGTGTCAAACCAGGAGTAGAGTGCGGTATCCCTCACGAATTTGGCTCAACTGGCTTTGGTGTAGTCCAGGCCACTTTAGTTTCAATAGCGGCGCTAGGAAAAAGTATAAAAGATTTGAAGGTCGCAGTAGCTGGTTTTGGTAACGTGGGTACATTTGTAGTCGGTTTGCTAAACAAAGAGGGAGCCAAGGTAGTGGCGATATCTGACAGCGAAGGAACCACGTATAACCCCACGGGATTAAATATTCACAAAGTCTTTGATACTAAGAAGGAAAAAGGAAGTGTCGCGGCAAATCCCGATGGAGAAAATTTACCTAGCGATGATATTTATACCCTACCAGTAGATATTTTGATACCAGCCGCGTTGGGCAGCGTAGTCACTGATAAAAATGTGGAGGGGGTAAAGGCAAAAATAATAATAGAAGCAGCAAATATAGCAATAAGGCCAGATGCGGAATTAGTCCTCCATAAAAAAGGAGTATTAGTGGTACCAGATATCGTGGCGAACGCGGGCGGTGTCATCTCTTCTTACGCCGAGTATCGTGGTTACAATCCAAAGAAGATGTTTAAATTGGTAGAAAGAAAAATCAAAAGAAACGTTAAAATTGTCCTGGACAAATCCAAACGAGAAGATATTACTCCAAGAGAAGCCGCCCTAAAAATAGCAATCGAACGACTAAATCGTTCAAAACCTCGGAGATAGAATAGATATGATGCCAAAAGAGCTATGTTTTGTAACAAGTAATAAAAATAAGGCGAAAGAAGCAGAAGAAATTCTTGGCCTCCCGGTGCAAAATATTGAAAAAGATATTCCAGAAATCCAATCAATGGATCTAAATAAGGTTGTAGAAGAAAAAGCGCAAGAGGCTTATAAGTTAGTTAATAAACCGTTGTTTGTCGAAGACGTTGGTGTCTATGTGGAAGCGTGGAACGGTTTCCCCGGGCCTTTTACACGTTACTTATACGACTGTGGTGGAGCCGAGCTTTTTGTGAGAATGATGAATACCGAGAAAAATCGAAACGTGGTAGCAAAAGTAGCGATTGGCTTTCACGACGGTAAACAAGTACACGCGTTAATGGGTGAAATAAAGGGGGTTATAGCCGGTGAGGTAAAAGGATCTCACGGTTGGGGTTGGGATCCGATATTTATTCCACAGGGGTATGACAAAACCTTTTCAGAACTTGGGCCTGAAATAAAAAATAGGATTTCCCATCGCCGGGCTGCTCTCCAAAAATTCAAAAAATTCCTGGAAACTTATCTTTGAATCAAAATAGCACGGGCGGGGGAGCCGTCGAGGTTTTTATTAACCGTTGACATAGCTCAACCTCCAAGTTAAACTTAAGGTGATTTTAAGGTGAATTTATGACTAAACCAATTTCAGTAAAAGAACTGCGAACAAAGTTACCAAAAATTGCTAAAAGTTTGGAATCCGGCGAAGAATTTCTCTTGATACGCCGTTCCAAGCCAATTGCCCAGATATTACCTGTCAAACCTGAAGAAAAGAAAACTAAAAATCCACTATTGGATATTTTGGTAAAACCACCCACGGATGCCCTTATTCGTTCTAAAAAAAGCGCGGTCCAACTGGTTCGTCTCGAACGCTCCAATAAATGACAATGCGACTTACGGTTGATTCATCAGTTTTTATCTCAGCACTTAATCCCAACGATCCTTTTGTAGAGATTTCTCAGAAGTTTTTTTCGTCTATAGCGAAAAAAGGCAGTAAGATAATCATACCGATAACTATTGCATTGGAGGTTGATAACATCTTGAGAAAAGTTGGTGTTAGGCAAAAAGAAGTCTTAAAAACTTTTTTAGAGGACAAAACGATCGATATTGTTTATCTGGACGTTGAATTTCTGGAAAAATATTGGGTTCATGC